>JASHOC010000154.1 GCA_030041305.1 Acidobacteriaceae bacterium | reverse complement strand
CGGCTTCCTCATAGCCCTCTGTGGGCGAAGGCATGATGTTCTGTCCGAGAGCCGGATGCGTTAATTGCGCCTGTCCGGTTCGATGAGCGGGAACAGGAAACAGAGTCACGCCAAGCCGGACTGAGGCGACGAAGCGAAAGCTTCGTCAAAAGCCACCGGAAAGCTAACGCCGCTGCGCCTGTTCTCGACTCTACCGGACGCCCCAGGAACACGACTTCGGGCTCTTCGTGTTGACCCGCCCTCTTCGTTTACCTGCCCTCTCGTTCGTCGAAATCGTTTGCCTCAGTGGACGAATGGAAGAAGGCAGGTCAACGGCAGAGGAGAGCATTTCCTCAAGCACTGACCCCGGCGCGCCGCGAAACTGGCGCTGGGCCGCCTTCACTTCTGGGGCATCGTGAGATTGCCTTCCTGCGTGGCAACGCGCTCGGTTCAGACTTAGCAAAGCGCTGGATGCGTATCCACAACACCGTTCTGCTTCGCGATGAGATCGGCATGGAGCCCAAGCTCGCTCTATCCGAATCCACCGGCCCGGTGAGGAACCGATTTGAATTCTTCAGGCACTTACTCTTGCAGCAGACTTTTTATTGAGACAATCGTTTGCACTAGGGCGTATGCTCGATTCAAAACGAACCAGCAGGAGACGACGCAATGAATCGAAAGAAGCTGCAATTCTGGATGGTGCTGGCTGTGCTCACCGCGGCCGGAGCCAAGTGCGTTTCCAGTCCGGAGTTTCTGGCTCATTACAAAGGCGCCCCGTATGAAGACAACCGCTATCACGGGGGAGCGCAGAAAATTCCCGGCAAGGTGTACTGCGCTTTCTACGATCGCGGCGGCGAGGGCGTGACCTATCACGATTCCGACGCCAAGAACAACGGCAGCGGAACTCTGAATCCAGCCGACGGTTCCTACCTGAATGAATTCCGAATGAGCGAAGGCGTGGACCTTTCCTATACAAAGATGGGCCGCAATCCGGCGATCGACGATACGCAGTATGACAAGGTTCAGCCGCCGCCCAACATGTTTTACGTGGGCTGGACCGAGCCGGGCGAGTGGTTTAACATGACCGTAAACGTCAAGCAATCCGGATGGTACACCGCAGACTTACTCTACACCTCGAATCGCGGCGGATCCATCTCCCTCGACGTGAACGGCGAGCCTGCAACCAGTCCGCTGAAGATCCAGTCCACTTTCGATGCGTCTGATCCCATCGCTTGGCGGCAGTGGCATCACTGGAACATCTCGCCGGAAATCGCAAAGGTAAAGTTCGCTCGCGGAAAGAACGTGCTTACTGTGCGTATACTCACGGAGGGTCAAATGAATCTCGCCTACTTTGATTTTAGAAAGGCCGGCTGAGCGCCTTTGGAGAGCCGGTCTCTCTTCCGCATCCGAAGCAACTTTGCGCCAGGCCGGCAGCGAACTCCACCGTTTTAGTAAAGCTGTCTCACATCCCTCTCGCACCTTCCGAGGCATCCGCCCATCGCCCAGCATGCATCTACCCTTGCGAGTACCGCATCGCCGGACCGAGCGTAGAGTGTTCTTTTTCGTCAGACTTCCCAATGTAAGCTTCGCAATTTCGAATCGCTAGTTTTCTCATTTCCTGGCGTCTCGAAATCCCCTCCCGTCCGACTGGTGGAGCGCCAGGCAATGGTTTTCCCGGTCGCGGCGTCTGTTACGCCTCGCAAGAGCAAGATCCTGAAAACCCTGGCGGTTGTCCGGCCATCGCCATCGTAAGGTGGCGCGTGCGCTCGACCGCCCATCCATTCACCCGGCGCGCTCGGGCTGCCCGAGCACCGCCCACACCGCTTTTCGCCTATGGAGACCACAATGTCACCTCACGGCCCACGTCAAGTTGTCCCGTCTGGTTGTGCTCTAACTCTCACCCTGATCTTCGCTCTTTCACCTTCCCTCACCATCGCTCAAACCAGCGCACCCGTTGCCTATATTTACGTATCTAGCAACTGCAGCGGATCGAATAACCGCGTCGCAAGATATGCCGCCAACGGCAGCGGACAACTCACCCGAATCTCGGGCTCGCCCTGGGCCGACAATCTCTTCTACCTCGCCACCAACGGAACCTATCTCTTCGGCTCGACCAACATCGCCACGGACAACGGCAAGAACATCTTCTCCTACAAAGTCAAGTCGAACGGAGCGCTCACGTACATGGGCGCGACCAACATCCAGGACGCAGGCTCAGAGAATGCATGCAACTTCTCGGAAAATCCGACGCTTGATCACACCGGCAGCTACCTGTACCTCTATGTAGAAAATGCGGGCGGCTGCAACGGCGATTCCTAAGTCCACGGAAACTCCGAAAATGCTCTGACTAGTGTGCTTCCGTCACCTTCGAGGCCGCCGCCGCAAACCTGCACGGCGAAAAAAGGGGGGGTCATGCCTCGTGTTAGCCCCTCGGTCACCGCGCCCCCGCCGGCGCACTTACATTCCCCTCAGGAGGAACCCAATGACGCACGTACTCCGCGGTTTCGGCCTCGCCGCTATCCTTGCATTTGTTTCCGCGCTCGCCTTTGCTCCACAGGCGAGAGCACAGTCCACATCGTCAACCTCAGCTTATGTCTACGTCCAGGTCGGGGGTGTCGCTGGCGCCGTTTACGGCTACAGCGCCTCCTCAACTGGCCAACTGAGCGCCATTTCCGGATCGCCGTTCAATCTGGACACGGGAATCATCGGCAGCAACGGATCCCAATTCTTCACCTTGGGCCAAACGTTGCTCCATTCCTACGGGATCGGATCCAACGGCGCCATCGGCTCCCAGGTAGGCCAAGCAGCCGTCTACGACTACGCCGGCGGCGAGTGCGGCGACGCGAGCGATAAGAGCTACCAGGATATCAGCAGCGCAGAACTCGACCATTCGGGGAAAGTCGTCTACGTCCTGCTCCAGAACGGCCCAGGCAATTGCGCGGCCTTCCAGTCCTACGCAATCGGCAGCACTGGGAACTTCACCTTCCTTGGCGACATAGACCAAACCGGGATCAACATCGAACCCGTAAGCACCAGCCTCGGATTGCCTTCGATCCTGGGCAACGAGACCTTTGGATATGACACCGAGGTGAGTGGCCACATCTTCACTCTGAACGGGTTCCAGCGGGAAAGCTCGGGAGAGCTCGAATGGCTGCAATTCAGTCAGACGGGCCCGGCGGGCCCGGTCCCGGATGGCGGCTGGTGCCCCCAATTTCCGGACGCTTCCCCAACCGGCAGTTACCTTGTTGCTCAGGTGGGTGAGTGCGACAGCGGAGGTCCCTTTTATCTGGCCAGCTACACGGTGGATTCGAAAGGGAACATTTCCACCACCAATACTGCGAGCAATATGCCCATCCCGCTAGGGGACTACACAATATTCTCTCCTTCCGGCGACCTTTTGGCGGACTGGGGGAGCATTGCGCAGGGAATCACGCTCTACCATTTCAACGGCGCGGCCCCGCTCACTCCCTACACGACTCTGTTGAGCGGCACAACAATCAAACAGGTGGCGTGGGACAGCAGCAACCATCTCTACGCGATTTCCAGCTCGGAATTTCAGACTCCCGACGCGACAAATAAGCTGTACGTCTTTACCGTGACTCCAACATCGGTAACCGAGGACTCTTCCGTCTCCATCGCAGATCCCTATACGCTGGTCGCCGTGAGCCAAACCGCCATGTGCTCCGCGCCCACCACCAATGGCGTCAACGTCTGCTCGCCCGCCGAGGGCGCCACGGTCACGTCGCCGGTTTCCATCAGCGCCGCCGCCACCCTCAGCGGAGGCGTGTACCGGTTCTCGCTGTGGAATGGCGACACCAAGCTGCTCAACGAAGACAGCGGCGTCATGGATGGTTCCGTCTCGTTGGCGCCGGGAACCTACAAACTGATCTTCGACGCGGTGAACAGCTCTGGGGTCCATGCGGACGCCACGCGGGACATCACCGTGAAGTGACCCGCGGCGCTGTGACCGAAATGACGACTTTTGCAACAACCGTAAGAAGAACGTGGCAAGCGCACTACGCGCCGCATTGCAAGCTCGCGTAATCAGGCCGCGTGAAAGTGCGCTTGCCAGAGCCGCGGCAAAACATACAACCGGGGCCTGCACGGCCCTAAAAATGGAGGTCCACCATGCGTTCGATCTTCCCCATCGCATGCCTGGCCGCGCTCTTGACGGGCACGGCCGCAGCTCAGTCGCCCGTCGCCTACGTGTATGTGGCCGAAGATTACCCGTCGTCGACTGCCACTTCACCCATCACCGCCTACGCCGCCTCCTCTGACGGCCAGCTTACCCAGATCCCAGGCTCCCCATTTACGCAGACGTCAGGCTTCATGGGCGGGACCAACGGCAGCTACTTCATCACCGCGGATAACAACTACACCACGACTTACCAATATCTCCACGTTTACGATGTCGCGTCCAATGGGGTCATTGGGAGCGAAGTATCGAAACAGGACCTGCATGAATGGTGCGCGGATGACGGAGGCGCAGAGTTCGATCACACCGGTCAATATGTGTACGTGATCGACGGCCTTGACTGCGGCGAGAGTTATCAGAGTTTTGCCCTCAGCAAGAGCGGCCAACTGACCTTCGTGGGCACTCTAGCGGAACAAAACTCCATGGGCGGCTTGCCGGTCTTCGCAGGGAATGATAATTTCGCTTACACCCTTACCACCGCCGAGGGCAGTCAACCCCCTTGTCCCACCTTTGCGCTCTTGGGCCTGGGCCGGGAAAGCAGCGGCGCCCTCGATAACATCAGCTTCAGCGAAACCGATCCCACCCCGCCGCCCGGTTATCAGATGTCCCAGGTGGGGCTGGGGCTCTTGACCGACGATCCAACGGATCACCTCGCCAGCCTTGTGCAATGGGGAAACGGACCTTGCGGAGGGTCAGGCGGCGGGGCCGGTCTTGCCAGCTATACGGTCGAGAGCAACGGCGATCTGGTTTCCACCAACACCTGGCAGGAACTGCCTCAGTTGGCGGGATCCCTCTCGAAGGGCTCCGCCCCGATGGAGCTGAATCCGGCAGGCAATATTCTCGCGGTTCCTGTCGAGACGGGGATACAATTCTTTCACTTCAACGGCGCTAATCCCCTTACCACCTTCACCGGGGTCATCGGCGCCTCCGGTTACATCAACGCTATCGCCTGGGACAACGACAATCACCTCTATGCTCTGAACGGGCAAAGCGGAAAGCTGCACGTTTACAACGTGACGACGAGCAGCGTAACCGAAGCCCCTGGATCCCCGTACCTGCCGCCGAATAGCTGCACCTCCGGCGGATGCTCGCCGCAGTACCTCATCGTCCGCGCAGTGCCTCCTGCGACGTGTTCGGCTCCGTCGGGCAATGGCGTCAACGTCTGCTCGCCGGGCAACGGCGCCACAGTCACATCGCCGGTCTCCATCGACGCTGCCGCGACTGTCAGTGGCGGCGTGTACCGGTTCTCGCTGTGGAACGGCGACACCAAGTTGCTCAACGAAGACAGCGGCGTCATGGATGGTTCCGTCTCCTTGGCGCCGGGAACCTACAAACTGATCTTCGACGCGGTGAACAGCTCCGGGGTCCACGCGGACGCCACGCGCGACATCACCGTGAAGTAATTGGGCCGCCTTTCAGATCGACGCCCGCCTATAGCACTTCTCCTTCGGTTGTATGCCGAAGCCGGGAAATTAAGTGGCGATTCCGTCAAAGAATCGCCACCTTCGATAGAAATTGCAAGGGCTACATGGCAAGGAGAAGTGCTCGAGTGGGCCAACACATTCACTCAAGGAGAATCCCAATGACGCATGCAATTCGGGGCCTCGGGCTCACCGTTTCCCTCGCGCTTGTTTCCATCCTCGCCGCCGCCCCACGAGCCAGAGCGGCGACCACACCATCCACCGCAGCCTATGTGTACATCCAGATTCAAGGTCCGGAGGGCGCCGTGTATGGTTTCACCGCCTCTTCATCCGGCCAACTCAAAGCCATCCCGGGCGCGCCCTGGAAGCCTACCGGACTCATCATCGGCGACAACCACTATCTGCTTGTAACTCTGGGCGAAGATAACCTTCATTCCTGGGCGATTGACTCGAATGGGGCCATCGGGGGCGCGCTCGAGTCCAATCCCGACACCGACTACGGGGAAGACTGCGATGCCGGCTCCAACGTCGGCGCCGTGCTCGACCACACCGGGCAATATGTGTACGTGCTGCAGCAGAAGACCGGCGCGGAAACCTGCATGGCCTATAAGTCGTTCGAGATAAGTAATCAATATAGCGAAGGCGTTTTCGACGGAGTGAGCGAAACGCAATTGAGCCCGCCGTCGGGAGGCGGCGTGGGTCTTGTTTCGATTCTGGGGAATGAGACTTTTGCTTACGCCGACCAGTACGACGGCCCATCGAACTCGATCCTCGGCTTCCAGCGGAACAGCTCGGGAGCGCTGCAGTTGATCGGCGTGATGAACCCGACGTTTTCCGGCAGCTCAGCCTACACTCCCCACCACCCTGACGCCTCACCGGTCGCCAATTACGTCGTCCTCCAGGAATATGTGAACGTCTCGAGTACGATGCAACTCGGCAGTTTCTCGGTGGATTCGGCGGGAAATCTTTCCAGCGCCAACACGCCGGACAACATGCCCGTCTCACCGTTTTTCATTACCGGCAGCACGTTTTCTCCCTCCGGCAACTTATTTGTGACCTGGGCGGATAATAGCGACTTCGACCTCGGCAACGGAATTCAGATCTACAACTTCAATGGAGCCGCGCCGCTTACCTACTCGACGTCGCTGCTGAGCGGTGGACCCATCGACCAGGTGGCCTGGGACTCAAGCAATCATATGTACGCCATCTCCACGGCCAACAACATGCTCTACGTCTTTACCGTGACGCCCACGTCCGTCACCCAGGACGCGGCATGGTCCATCGGAGCACCCTTCAAGATGCTCGTCGTCTCCGAGTAAGCCAACCGAAAACCCGAAAGAGCGGGTCAACACATCACATCACACACAGGAGAATCCCAATGACACATGCAATCCGGGGCCGCGGCCTCATCTCTTCCCTCGCGCTCGTTTCCGCCCTCGCCTTTGTCCCGCAGACAAGAGCGCAGTCCACCTCCGCCACCGCAGCCGATGTGTACATCCAGATTCAGGGCCCGGAGGGCGCCGTGTATGGCTTCAACGCCTCCTCAACCGGCCAACTGAGCGCCATCCCCGGTTCGCCGTTCAAGCTGGGCACTCAAATCATCGGCAGCAACAGTTCCCAGTTCTTCACTCTGGGCCAGACGCTGATCCATTCCTACGGCATCGCTTCCAACGGGGCCATCGGATCCCAGTTAGGGCAAATACCCGTCCTCGACTATTCGGGCGGCGCGTGCGGCGGCGGAACGACGGGCGAAAATGGCGCCGTGCTCGACCACACCGGCAAATACATCTACGTGATGCTCGAGGGCAATTTCAGCGGCAGCGTAGTCTGCGGGGCGTACCAGTCCTACCTCATCAACAGCGACGGGTCGTTCACCTTCGATGGAGACACGGAGATAACGTCGCCGAACGAAACAGGCTCCGCGGATTGCTGCTTCGGCCTTCCCTCGATCCTGGGGAATGAGAGTTTTGCTTACAGCAATTACATGGCTCCTCAAAACTACTGGGTTCTTTCCGGCTTCCGGCGGGAAAGCTCAGGGACGCTGGATTACCTGCCGGATTTCACCTATACCGCACCGACCAACACCGGCGGCTACAACGCTGATTCAGCCGATGCATCTCCCACCGGCAACTACGCTGTGCTTGCGCTTACCGTTCCAGATCAAGCCTATCCCGCTCAACTGGGCAGCTTCACAGTGAATTCGGAAGGAAATCTCACCACCACCAACACTTCGACGAACATGCCGAGTACGAAGCTTACCGAATTTTCCACCACGTTTTCTCCCTCCGGCAACTTCTTTGTAGCCTATGGGACCTCCGGAGGAACCAACGCCAACGCCAAGGGCGGAATCGAGATCTACAACTTCAACGGCGCGGCCCCGCTTACGCTTTACAAGACGCTGCTGGAGGGCACGCCCATCAACCAGGTGGCGTGGGACAGCTCGAACCACATGTACGCCATCTCCACGGCCAACAATGAGCTGTACATCTTTACCGTGACTCCGACCTCGGTCGTCGAAGACTCCTCCACCTCGATCGGAAATCCCTTCAAGCTCGTCGTCGTGAGCCAAACCGCCATGTGCTCCGCGCCCACCAGCAATGGCGTTAACGTGTGCTCGCCCGCTGAAGGCGCCACGGTCACCTCGCCGGTCTCCATCAACGCTGCCGCCACCGTCAGCGGAGGCGTATACCGGTTCTCGCTCTGGAACGGCGACATCAAGTTGCTGAACGAGGACAACGGGGTCATGGACGGCTCCGTCTCCTTGGCGCCAGGAACCTACAAACTGATCTTCGACGCGGTGAACAGCTCCGGCGTCCATGCCGACGCCACACGCGACATCACCGTGAAGTAACGGCCGGCGGCGGCGCCGCCGTCGCTCCCCAGGCGCGCAGGTTTTGCACGGTGGCGCACTGGAATCGCCGCCGGCGTCGCCGATTTGATGCAAGGAAAGACCGGGTCGCTGACCGCTTGTTTTTGTATCCATGTGCGCCCCCCGTCTTGGGCCCTCTGCGCGCGGCGTATTTGCTTCTGCCGCAAGGGTGGGAGGCGCAGATTCACACGGACACAGACCTGGCTCGGAGCAAAAACGTTCGCGCTTGGCTACATCACTCGCTCAGCGCGAAGTTGACGTCGATTGTTGTTTCAACCTCCACCGGCTGGTTGTTGAGCTCGTATGGTTTATAACGCCAGGTCCGCACCGCATCGATGGCGGCTTGCCGCAACATGAGCGGGCCGCTTACAACGTACAAATCCTCAACGGTTCCGGTCTTGGAAATAATGGCTTGCAGCTCCACCGTGCCCGACACGCGGGCCGTTTTCGCAATGGGCGGATAAGTGGGCGGCGTCTTGTGAATCAACATTCCCACTGCGATGCCCGCCGAAATGGCGAGTCGTTTGGAAGGCGCAGCTCGAACCACAGGCTGTCCATGTTCGCCAAAGATGTTGTCATTCGCGCCGCTGCCGCGAGGACCGTCGCTCAGCGCGAAGTTCACGTCGATTGTTGTTTCAACCTCCACCGGCTGGTTGTTGAGCTCGTATGGTTTGTAGCGCCAGGTCCGCACCGCATCGACGGCAGCCTGCCGCAACATGAGCGGGCCGTTTACAACGGACAAATCCTCAATGGTTCCGGTCTTGGAAATAATGGCCTGCAGCACCACAGCGCCCGACACGTGGGCCGTTTTCGCAATAGCCGGATAAATAGGCGGCGTCTTCTGAATCAACATTCCGAGCGCGAGGCCCGATGAAATGGCGAGTGGTTTGGAAAGCGCGGCCTCAACTACCGGCTGTCCATGTTCCCCAAAGATGCTGTTATTTGCGCCGATGTCGCGAGGACCATCCAAACCGGCCACGCCAAGAATCGCGGGAGGAGGCTCATCAGTAGTGACTTGTTTCTCCGCGTCCTGCGGAATCCGTCTTGGCGTCGTGAGTTGGTCGAACATCATATCCGTTCGCACCTGTGTCGAGTCGGCTCGCGTCTCATCGCGAACCCGCTCGGGATTCGCTGACGGTTCCGTTTTCGTCCTCGCCGGCGGCTCGATCTGGTTGGACGGCGCACCAGTCGGAGGCGCGGGCGTGACTGTCTGCGGCTGAGCACCGCTTGTTGCCGGAAGCGGCCCAACCGGCTGTCTCGCCACGGTCGTCGCCGCAGGCACGGCCTTCGCTCCCAACACGGCCGTCGCTCCAGGATGGAAGTGCTGGATCAACATGAGAGAAAGGAGAATCGAACAGCCGCCAACCGGAGCCACCACCGTCCACTTCATTTTTCCCGGTTTTCCCGGTGTCTTCTGCTCTTCTGCAGCCACGCTTATTCTCGACGGGAGCGGCCAGTGAGGATGCTTGTCCGATTCAGGTTTCAATGTTGGCGCGCGCCCGGATGAGTGACGCGTTCCATCCGCTGGAGCGCCCATGAGTCGCTTGGCCGCCGCGGGACCCTCATACGCCCTAGGTCCGGACTTTGGCGCGCGCGATGCACGGCTTGGCGGCCGGTTGACCAAGTCGCTCCGCAAGCCTTGCTGCTTCGCTGAGACTGCTGCGGGCGGGGCTGAACCTGAAACGCGCGGCTTCTCCACTACGGACGGTAAAATGGCTGCGCGTTCGGCGGATCGCCCTGGCGGTTTGGGATTTTCGCTCGAGACTTGAGCAGCTAAGCCTGATTTCCCTTCCCCAACCGGCGCAGCCTTGGGAGACGCTTCGCCATCCCAGTCGCTGAAATCCGCCGGAAGTGTTTCAGGTAGCAACGAGGTTAATTCGTTTTGAGATGCCATTGGCCGTCATCTCCCTTCTCGTAGACGACCCCTTTATAAGTGTGGGTTTCGCGTTCCGCTCCTTGCGTAATATGTTCGCTCTCTCGTACAACCTCTGGTTCTGCGGCGCCAGCCGGCGCAAGCTGGGCTGCGGCGCCGCAAGCGGACGGCGTCTGCGCAGCTGCTTCAAGCAGCGTGGCGACATGCGGCAGCCCCTCCACGATCAGCGTCACGGCGGCCTGCGCCTCGGCGTACTTCTCTCGATCCTCTGGAGTGAAGATGACTGAGAGCCTGTGTTCGCCCGGCGGCAACACGTGGCCGGCCGCCGGAGTGTAGACAAACGATCCAGGCGTCGAGGAACTGGCATTTAACTGCTCGTTGCCAAGAACCGTTCCATAAGGAATCGAGATAGGGTCCAGCCAGGTAATCTCTGCGGGCGCAATGGGAGTTACAGTCAGCGATACTGCGGCTTGCGCCTGCGTGTAATTCACGCTGTCGGCAGGGGTGAAAGTTACCGACAGCGTGTGAGCGCCGGGCGCAAGCTGTTCGCACGCCGCCGGATGATAGGCGAAAGTTCCGGGGACTGAAGCCCTGGCGTTGAGCTGGGCCGGCCCAAGCAGCGTGACGCTATTGATCGGCTCCGGCGCAGGCCAGTCGATCGCCGGCGTCACCTTGTCGACGATGAAGCGAACGGCGACCTCTACCGGAGCGTAATCAGACAGATTTTCCGGCGTGAAGACGAGAGAGGGCGTGTGTTCGCCTGCGGCAAGCACCGCTCCCAAGCCGGGTTTGTAGAGGAAAGTTCCAGGCGCCGATGCGGTTGCGTTCAACTGTGTTTCGCTCAACGCGGCGCCATACGTAATTCTCTCCGGAGCGGCCCATTCAATGGCTGGCGTTCCCCGGGTCACGGTGAGCGGCGCCATCGCGAGCGCTGACTCATATTCCGTTCCGTCACTGGGAGTGAAGGTCACCGACAGTAAATGCGATCCAGCCCGAAGAATCTCTCCGGCCGCCGGGGAATACGCAAATGTGCCCGGAACCGAAGCTGTAGCGGCGAGCTCCTTGGGGCCCAGAGGCGTACCACACGGGATTGGATCCGGAGACCTCCAATCGATGACGGGGACGGTCTTGGCGGCCTTGATCGAGACGGTCGCCTGCGCCGTTGTGTAGTTGGCCTTGTCCGTCGGAATAAACGTGACTCGAAGAGTGTGCGTGCCCTCCGGCAGCATCTCGCCGGCCGCTGGAGAATACTCAAATGCGCCCGGAACAGAAGTCGAGGCATTGAGCTGAGCTGCGCCAAGCGCGACGCCCGGGGGCACATTCGAAGGAGCGGCCCACTGGATCGAGGGCGCGGCTTTCGAAACAGTGATGGAAACCGAGGCTAGCACCGGATTATCTTCCGGCGAGCCGGCTGCATGGAATGTCACCCACAGCGTGTGCGTTCCCGCTGGTAAGACATAGCCCAGGCCCGGTGTGTAAATGAATTTTCCTTCGACCGAGGCCGTGGCGTTGAGCTGGACGGAACTCAGCCTCGTTCCGTACGCGATTCGCTCCGGTGGCGCCCAGGAAACGGTCGGTTGAACGCCTAAGATCGGGCTGGCCAGTTCTGCTGTGGCTGCATTCTCCTCCATCGCGTCCTCGGAGGTAGGCGCCGGCTCTATGGCGGCTGGCGTTTCGACTAGGGACTCTTTGGAAGGTGCCGGCGGTTCCGCCATTACCGGTTCCTCCTCGACGGCGTCCTCGTCCGGATGCGTCAGGAGTGAGAAGGATGAAGACCGCGCGCTGTTTGGACTGCGTTTTCCAAGATTTCGAATAAGATCGAACACATTCTTCCTTTTCGGTGAGGGAATCTCCCCATCAGACTCGACCTCTTCCGGAATGAGCGGTGAGACGGGCCCGTTGGACTGAGAAGTATCTGATGCGCGCACGACGTCGCCCACGGGCTCGATCACCGGAGGCGCCTGGGATTGAGGTTCGATTGCGCGCGGGGCCGCCGTCGGCGAATCGCTGCTTTGGGTCAAGCGCGCAATCTCAATCGCCACATTGTCGTAGCCGCCGGCTTCGAGGGCCAGATGCAGCAGTGCATGTGAAGCTTCTTCCACGCTGCGCGTCTCATCGGCCAATATGCGTTCAATTGCCTGCTCCCGAACGTAGCCCCAAAGGCCTTCGGAACAAAGCGCCAGTGTGTCGCCGTCTTCAAGCGAGACCTGGCGCATTTCCACCCGCACACTGAACTCTTGTCCCAGGCGCCAACTCGGCATCGACGCATCCGCCCCTGCCTCCTGCGACGCGATCCGGTTGCTGTCGGGCAGGTCCGGCGCCGTAGACTCATCGCCGGTGAGCCGTGACAGTTTCTGCTTGTGAACCAGATACGCGCGGCTGTCGCCTACATGGCCGATGATCGCCTGCACGGGCGCATGCGCATGCTTGGCATTCCTGCGCAGCAGGGCAACCACCACCTTGGCGCCGATACCGGAATCGGGACCGTCTGGCTTCGCCGCCGCTGCTGCGATCACCGCATTCGCGTGGCGAATGGCTTCCTCAATCGCGATCTCTGGCGGGAAAAACGCGGGCACGCCTTCGATGCAGGACGCAATAGCCTCGACAGCCATCTGCGATGCTTCGCTGCCGCCGGTCCCATCCGCAACAATCAGCAGATCGCCGAGAGGCGTGCTGGTGTGACGGGCCATATCCAGATTTTCTTCCCGGACCTTTCCGCGATCGCACTGGCCGGCGATGTTGATCGCGAACGCTTCCGGAATTGTCATGATACTCATCTGCAAACCATGCCATATCTATGACTTGCTGTCGCTCCATCCTTATGAGAGGAAGCTGCACCCGTCCCCATGGCAGTCCTAAAAGGGCTTCCGCTTCCTGTCCATCGAGGGGGGAGACACGAGAATTCGGCAGGATTTAAAAACTTTAGCACGGAACAACACTCAATTGGTACACGAAAGTTTCGTTACCTCCAAACGTAATCAGTGCGCCGTTACATAAGGCACTAACAAGGAAAGCTGTCCCAAATAGAATTCCTTGTTTTGCGAACGCACGTGAGGCTCGAACGTCCCTCGCCAATCCCATGTCCTCGCGTCGCTCTTACCGGCGGATTGTCGGCCGGCTACGCCCCCAGCCCGGCCGTCCCCGCCCAGAGTCATATGGCTGGCAACCAGCCACGCGCCATCGTCGCTCGGCTCTGCATCGATTGATACACTCGGAATGCGATGAACCTCGATAAGCTGCAGGAAAGCATCGAGCAGTGCTTTGCCGCTGGGCCGGGCGATGCTCGGAATCCCTCCGCCTTGGCTGCTTTTCTCGAATTGCGCGCCGCGCTGGAAGGCGGCTACGCGCGCGCCGCCTCCCCCGACGCGGAATCGCCCACCGGCTGGCGCGTGAATACCTGGGTCAAGCAGGGCATTCTGCTTGGCTTCCGGCTCGGTGCGCTGGAAGAAATGCCGCCCGCTTGCTCCCGGCCTTCCCCCGCGGCCGCGCCGGCTCAAGAATCGCTATCTCCGGGCCCACCCACCTTCCCGCTCGCATTCGTTGACAAAGACACCTATCCCGCGCGCCGCTTCACCGCCGGCGACGGAGTGCGCATCGTACCCGGCGGCTCCTCGGTGCGCGCCGGCGCTTTCCTGGCGCGGGGCGTGGTGTGCATGCCGCCCATGTACATCAACACCGGCGCCTATGTCGACGAGGGCTCGATGGTCGACTCCCACGCCCTGGTCGGCTCCTGTGCGCAAATCGGCAAACGCGTGCATCTGAGCGCGGCGGCGCAAATCGGCGGCGTGCTCGAGCCCGTGAACGCCAGCCCCGTGATCATTGAAGATGACGTGTTCGTGGGCGGCAATTGCGGCGTCTACGAGGGAACCGTGGTGCGTCGCGGCGCGGTGCTCGCCGCCGGCGCCATCCTCACCCGCGGCGCCCCCGTCTTCGACTTGGCGCGCGACCAAATCCTGAGGGCCACACCCGCGTTGCCGCTCATCGTTCCCGAAAATGCCGTCGTCGTCCCCGGCGCCCGCGCCATCGCCAAAGGCAAGGGACAAGCCTGGGGATTAAGCCTCTACACCCCGGTCATCGTGAAATATCGCGATGATAAGACCGACTTGAGCACGGCTCTCGAAGAACTCTTGCGGTGAACAAAACAAAATTGGACTCATGGCTCAAGAACTGGAACCTGAGCAGGGAAATCGTGGCGCTTCCGGCGTAACAATCATTCGCCACATCCGCAAAGGCCAACGCTGATGTCCATATCGCATTTTCCAAACGCTGCGACTCGCGTAAACCGCTCCTTCTCCCCGTTCCCTGTTCTCTGTTTCCTGCGCCCTGGCCCCTACTCCAGAGGAAACCGCGCGCGCACCTCGTACTTTGATCCTGCCGGCGACAGATGGCTCTCATAGAGAAGGAACTCGTGGGCGACGAAACTCGTGAACGCCGGCTGAGTGCGGATGCCCGCTTGAATCTGGCGAAGCTGGCGGCCGCGATCATCGCGCTTCGAGCGCGCCAGCGTGATGTGGGGATGGAAAGGGCGGGCTTCGGGCGCAAACCCGCAGGGCTCAGTTGCCTCGACGATGCTCTGCTGGAGCGCGATAAGTGCGGGCGTAACAGCGACGTCTACGAAAAAAACGCCGGCGCGGTCGAAAAATCCCAGCGCGGCCAACTGCACGGCAAATCCGGACGCGTGCACCTCGCCCAGCCGTGCGGTCAGGCAGGCGTACTGATCCGGGCCGGCGTTGCCCAAAAACTGCAACGTGATATGCCACGATTCGGGAGCCGACCAGCGCAGATTTCCGGCGTGGGCGCGCAGCCGCGCGCAGAAAACAACCAGTTCGTCAACTACGGTTTTGGACAGAGGAATCCCGATGAAGAGCCGCATACGGGCTTGAGCAGTTCCAAAGCTACGATATCCCTGAGCCGCGGGAGGCGATTCCGGCACGCACGCCCCGCGGCCCTGCTGCCTACCCGCCTGCGATGCGCCTTAGGCGACCGCGCTCGGCGCGGCTTGCTCTTCGGCTTCGAGCTTGCTTCCCACTTCGGCCGCGGCTTGCGCCAGCACCCGGTGATGGATCGTGAACAGCGCAAGCTCCAGGCGGTCGCTTACTCCGGTCTTATCGTAAATCGAGCGCAGATAATTCTTAATCACCTGTTCGGTGGTCTTCAGCCGCAGGGCAATTTCGCGATTCTTGCAGCCTTGCACGATCAACGCCACAATCCGCATTTCCTTCGGCGTCAGCCGGTCCCTGACGCGCGTGCCCACCAGGTCCTGTTCCGGCGATCCGGGTTGTAACACCTGTTGCGGGTACCAGATTTCGCCCGCCGCCACGCGGCGCACACACTCGGCCAGCGCCGCACCCGTGACGCTACGGAAGACCACCCCGCGAAACCCCTGTTGCAGATAGCTACTGGCCGGTTCGGTGTTTTCCGCAATCACAATGCCGCGGCTGTTGGTGGTTTCGAGCAGCATCAGCAAACGCGTCACATCCGGATGCAACGACGACGCAAACAGCACAATGGAACCCGGAAATGTCGAAATCGCGTGGTACATCCGGTCCAGGTCGGTGCACTGAGCGATGATGCGCAAATCCTCGTCCATCGCCAGCACTTTGGCCGTGCCGGCGCGAAATATCGCCTGGGAATCGGCCAGGATGATCTTATTCATGACCCGTGCCCCGCCTGCTCGCAATCACCATCCGAAGACCCCCGCGCCCCATCTTCCTTTTCCCGATCCGGTGCGGCCCGCTCCATATGGCCCCGATTTGTGGCCCCTCAAGATTATCGGCAGGGCAGAACAAGTCTTGGCGATGTCCATCTTTGCAACACACCCAACCTCTCCCATCCCCGCCGCCCGCAGGCGTTCGATGAGTCACCACCTGAAGAATGTTTCCCAGGATTCAGATTATAGCTTGACTGTGCAACCTACCAGTAAAAAATTGCGCAAAGCCGACTCCCGAACCCAGCTCGCCTCGATAGAACCCCCTCCAAGGGATGTCCGGGCCTTACACTGAGCATGAGCGCATATGACGAGGCCCATTTTGCTCGCGGTCGACGACGATCTGAGCGTCCTTGAGGCGGTGGTGCAGGATCTGCGCCGGGAATATGGAAATACGTACCGCGTTCTGCGCGCCGCCAGCGGCCAAGCCGCGCTGGACACCTTGAGCCAGCTCAAAACGCGCCAGGAGCCGGTGGCGCTGCTCATCAGCGATCAGCGCATGCCGGGCATCACCGGGGTTGAGTTCCTCGAACGCGCCCGCACGCTCTATCCCGATGCGCGCCGTGTGCTCCTGACCGCCTACGCCGACACCGAAGCGGCCATCCGCGCCATCAACTCCGCCCGCATCCACTATTACCTCAATAAGCCATGGGACCCGCCCGAAGAAAAACTCTATCCTGTCATCGCCGATCTGCTCGAGGACTGGCAGGGTGGCTTTCGGCCCCCCTTTGAGGGATTACGCGTTATTGGCCACCGCTGGTCCCTTAAGGATCACAAAGTCCGCAGTTTCCTCTCCAGTAACCATGTGCCCTACCGGTGGTTCGACGTTGCCGGGGATCCCGAGGTGGTGCAACAGTTGACTGACCGCCAAATCGATCCCGAACGCTTGCCCGTGGTCCTCTTCCCCGACGGAAGCGCCCTGATCGACCCGGAGCTCGAGGTCCTGGCCGCGCGTGTCGGCCTGAAGGTTCAGGCCGCGCAGAACTTTTACGATCTGATCGTCATCGGCGCCGGTCCCGCCGGTTTGGCGGCGGCTGTTTACGGCGCCAGCGAAGGGTTGTGCACCCTGGTGATCGAACCGGAGGCGCCCGGTGGGCAGGCCGGCTCAACCTCAAAAATTGAGAATTATCTCGGCTTTCCTTCCGGGCTTACCGGCGCCGAGCTGGGCCGCCGCGCCCACACGCAGGCCTCGCGCTTCGGGGCCGAGTTCGTCGTGCAGCGGGCCATCGGCTTGCGCATCGATGGTCAATACCGGTTTGTGCAGCTTTCCGACGGCCGCGAAATCTCCAGCCACGCCGTGCTGCTCGCCCCCGGGGTGCAGTACCGCAAGCTCGACGTGCCGGGCGCGGAGCGGTTAACCGGCCGCGGCCTTTACTACGGCGCCGCCCTGGTTGAAGCTGTGGCTTGCAAGGGAGAAGAGGTTTTCGTGGTCGGAGGAGCCAATTCCGCCGGCCAGGGAGCCCTGCATTTCGCCAAATTTGCCCGCCACGTAACGATGTTGGTGCGCGGCCAGGGACTTTCCGCCACGATGTCGAAATATTTGATCGATGAAATCTCTCGAACATCGAATATTACGTTAGAGACTGGCGCCCAGGTGCTCGAGGCTATCGGCGAGGAGCGCCTGGAGGCCATCAAAGTGCGTGGGCCGGAAGGGGAGAGATGCCTGCCGGCCACGTCGGTGTTCGTTTTTATTGGGGCTGCGCCTGGAACCGCGTGGCTTCCGGGGTGTGTTTTGCGCGATGAGAAGGGTTTTTTGCTCGCCGGACCGGACCTGCGGATCGACGGCAAACTGCCGGAAGTCTGGCGTGAGCCCCGCGAGCCGTTCCTGCTCGAGAGCAGCGTGCCGGGCATTTTCGTGGCCGGCGACGTCCGGCACGGTTCGGTGAAGCGCGTGGCTTCGGCAGTGGGCGAGGGATCCATCGCGGTGCAGTTGGTTCACCAGTATCTCGCCGGATTTTAGACTAGGCGAAACAACGGCGGCGGGAAAGGCATAACAGGAAAGGCATAAATGGACGGGAACGGAGATTTGATCGAGATTGAGCCGGTTTCACCTCGAGCGGCGTCCGAGGCTCTATCCCGCACCCGTCCCTTTGCCGAAACCAGGACCGACGCCCTGACTGGCGTGGAGCAAGCGGAGCGCGTCCGGGCCAAACAGGGCGCGCTGTTGGTCGAGCCAGGCGGCGCATGGCGATACTACTGGGTCCTGCTCGAAGGCGAGACCCGCGCCGAGCGGCCGGAACCGGACGGAACCTTCACCTTGGTTGGCGCGGCCCAGCCCGGCGACGGCTTTGGCGAGGTGCCGTTACTCTGCGGCAGAACCCTGTCACCCTTCCGCATCGTGGCGGCAAAGGACTCACTCCTGATTCGCTTTGCCGAGCCTGAATTCTGGTCACTAATGGCCTGTTGTCCGGCTGTGCGCAAGGTCGTGTTGGCTGACATGGCCGTGCGCCTGCAAGCTTACCAGGTGGAGGCGTTGCACCGCGAAAAGCTGGTCTCCTTGGGCACCCTCGCTGCCGGCCTTATGCACGAGCTGCACAACCCGGGGTCGGCCGCCAAACGCGCCGCCTCGCAACTGCGCGAGAACCTGCTCCGCCTGCAGCAGTTGAGCTTGCGCAACAGCAGCCAGCCCAAAACCGCCGTGCAACTCGAATGCATGCGCGACCTCCTCGAACACACCCTCGCCGGCTGCCGCGCTCCCGCCATGAGCAGCCTGGAGCAGGCCGACGCTGAAGAGGCCATGGGGGAATGGCTCACTTCGGCCGGAGTCGAGAATGCGTATTCCATTGCCCCGGCCTTGGTTTCGATGGGTTTCAAGCCGGAGGAACTGGTCTGCGCGCGGGACGCCTTCGAGGCCGGCAGTTTCTCCGACGCCCTCAATTGGCTCGAGGCTCTGGTTTCCAGTGTTTCCCTGGTGTGCGCCATCGAAGAAAGCATCAGCCGCGTCTCCGAACTGGTGATGGCGGTCAAAAAATTCGCGTACGACGAGCGGTCGCCGGGCAAGGAGTTGGACGTGCACGAGAGCCTGCAAAGCACGCTCACCATCCTGGGCCACAAGCTGCGCCTCAAGAACATCTCGGTCGAGAAACGCTTCGCGGCCTCGCCCTCGAAAATCTGCACGCATGGCTCCGCTCTGAGCCAGGTCTGGACCAACCTCATCGACAATGCCGTCGACGCCTCGCCAGCCGGCGCGCGCATCGAGATCGCCACCTGGACCGAACCAGGTAAATTGACTGAGCCGGGTAAATTGACCGAATCGGGCAAGTTGACCGAGCCGGACCGCCTCGCAGTTAGTATTGCTGACCATGGCTCCGGCATTCCGCCCGACGTTCTCCCACACATCTTCGAGGCGTTTTTCACCACCAAGCCTCAAGGCGCGGGCACCGGCCTGGGGCTCGAAATCGTGCACCGCATTGTGACTCAGAAATTCGGCGGCGCCATTGAAGTCGAGTCCGAGCCCGGCAACACGCGCTTCATTGTGCGGCTGCCCCTGAACAACACCCAAATCCAGAAGTAGCCCTGCCCTATAATCTCCGAAGCTACGGCGGTTCTCCAATTGGTGTAGAGCAGAACCTCGAACGTTGAGTGGCGTTTTTCCCAAGAAAACGCCACCCGGCACGCCCCTCAAAACTTCACGGGAATTGGAGAACCGCCGTAGACTACTGATTCACTCCGCTGGCCAGGAACCCTCCGTCCACCGCCAGAATCTGGCCGGTCACGAACGACGAACTGTCGGAGGCGAGAAAAACCGCCGCGCCCACCAATTCCTCGGTTCTGCCGAAGCGCCCCATCGGCGTGCGCATCAGCAACTCCTGGCCGCGCGCCGTGCTGTCCAGCAGCTTGGCGTTCAATTCGGTGCGGAAGACTCCGGGCGCGATGGCGTTCACGGTGACGCCCAGCTTCGACCATTCCACCGCCAGGGAACGCGTCAGCGAAGCCACGCCGGCCTTGCTCGCCGCATACGCCGCCACTTCCTTGAGAGAGACAAAGCTGTTCAGCGACGCGATATTGACGATGCGTCCATAACCCCGCTCCAACATGGGCCTGCCAAAAATCTGGCAGGCGCGCAGCGTGCCGGTGAGATTGGTGTTGAGTATGTTGTTCCACTCTTCATCCGGAAAATCCAGCGTGGGCGCGCGTTTAATAATCCCGGCGCAGTTGACCAGAATATCCACTTTGCCAAAGCTGTCGAGGATGGCGGTAAGCAGCCTTTCCAGCGATGCCCTTTCGCAAACATCCGCGGTCAACCGGATTGTCCGCCGGCCCCGCGATTCGATCGCCGTGGCCGTTTCGTCCACCTGCTGCTGGCGGCGTGCGGTCGCGATTACATCCGCGCCGGCCTCGGCCAGCCCTAAGCTCAGTGCGCGGCCAATGCCGGATGTGCCTCCGGTCACCACCGCAACCTTTCCTTCCAGGCTAAAAAGATCGGCCTTCATGCTTTCTCCGTGGGAAGCCACTCCTGGGCGCGCCGCTCGGTCACCGCGTCGCCGTTCGCTCCTGGAAACACCGGGGCAATATGGCGGCGATACAGGTTCTCCGTCACATTCTTCGCAATCACCGCTTCGTTTGCTTCCAGCAGATCCAGGTAACGCCGGCCCATCTTGGCCGCAATCTTGAAGCCGACATGCAACAACTGGCGCAAGCTGGGATTGTATGCGGCCGCGCCTTCCACGTGCCGCAACGCTGACGTGTACTGCTCCGAAGACCAGCTCCGCACCTCCGCCGCCGAGGGCAGTTTCGCCGCATCGATGTCGATCACCGCGGCGTATGGCGCGCACAACTCTTCGCGGTGAGCCACCGCTTCGGCATACACCTCTTTGGCCAGCGCCAGTCCATCGCCCCCCGCCTCGGCCAGCCCGATCAGCTCTTCCAGCCAGGTGGTTCCCGCGGTCTTGAGGTGCACTCCGGCGTCGAACCGCTTCATCGTCGCGTGAATCGCGGGATAGATCGAGAATTTATCGCTGCCGGAGTGAATGCTGAGCTTGAGATTTTCAGGCAGCCCATATTGCCTGACCGCAAGCGCAATGGCGGCCACATCCAGCGCCATCTCGCGCTCAAACTGCCCGGCGTCGCCCATATAATCCACGCCCTTATTGAAGCGCCCGCTGAATTTAGGCGCGATGGTCTCCACCGGTATGCCTTCATCGGCAATCGCCGCCAGAATGATCAATAGCTCCGCGGGACTCTGCGCGCGATCGGTCTCGTCCATCGAAACTTCGGAGATGAAAGCGCCTGCGCCCTTCGCCTTCTCGATCGCGCGATACACCACGCCGGCCCTTTTCACCGCAGCCAGAAATTTGTGCGCCGTTTCCCGCAATTTCTCGCTCGTGATCTCAATGGCTCCATCGGCGTTCGGCAATTCAATTCTGCCCTTCAGCTCGCCGTGCCGCTCCACAAACCTTTCAATTTCCGCGGCCGGCGCCGCTTGGCCGATAAACTCGGCCACGTCCATGGTGAAGAAATCGCACGCGCCGAAGTAGCGGCCGACCGTCTCCGCGGTGATGTGGTCCGCGTCGCAATAGTACGGCTTCTTCCAGCCCAGCGCCTTCACGGCCGCATCCGCGGCCTGCCGAACAGATGACGGTTCGGAGCCGATGATCAGGTGTTCACGATTCGACTTGTTCCACACCGGCTCGATGTCCACGCCGTTTTCCCGCGCTTCGATGCAGGCCTGCAACTGCGCTTTGGCCTGATGCGCAAACCTGTCCCCCACGCCCACCGAGTATTTGCCGAGCCTTCGGCCCCGATCCATCGACTCTCCTCCTTCAAGACGGCCTTAAGACGGCCTAAAGACGACTTGGATGCGCCCACAGTCCCAATCCCGGATTGGCGACGAAAAACACCTCCTCGCCATCCAGATCGTTGTAGCCATGCCGGAGCTCCGCAGGATTGTAGCGATGAATCATCGCTTCCAGATCGCCGTATTGGTACCCGACACTTTCGATTTCCTCGCGACTGAGATGCGCCGGGCACCAGGTAATGGTGAATCGTCCCTCCGAGGAAGCCTGGATGAGATGCGCCGCCGCGCCCAAAGCGCCGGCCAAATCCGCATTTTCGTTCACCGCCTTGAGCGTGGCCGGAGTTCCGCGATAGCCATACTTGCGGATCATCGCATCGATGCCCTGGTCCTCGCCAAACTCGCGCACGCCGGGGGCCAGGATAATCAGTTCTCCGCCGTCGGCCAGCGCCATGCGCGTGCGATACACCGCCTTGTTACCAATCCAGGTCGAGTGAAACTCGTTCGGATCCAGATAAACGATCGCTTTGCGGATGGGCTCGTCGACGATCTCGAAATTCACTTTGAGGCTCAATTCCGCGGCGCGCCAAAAACACTCGTCGTCGTCGCCGATAAACAGACCGCGCACCGCCAGGCCGCCGTCCGCTTTGCGGCCTACCACCGTCAGCACGTACACAATAGGCAAGTGCCGCAAAAAGCGCTCGGCGGCGCGGTTCACCACCGTGCGCACCGGATTTTCCGCCCGGCCCATGACGCGTTCTACGCCGTAGACCGCCCCCAGGTAATGGCTGCGGTTGATGCCTTCGCGGCCGCCCGTGCCGATCAAAATATTCTTGGTGTAATTCGCCATGCCGATCACTTCGTGCGGCGCCACCTGCCCGATGGAAACAATCAGATCGAAGCCGCCGCGCGAAATCAGCTTATTCACCTGCGCCGGCCAGGAGTAGTCGAGCTTGCCTTCCGATTGCTCGCGAATGAACTCAGCCGGCAGCTCGCCCAGTGTCTCGACGTCCGTGCGCCAGTTATGCACCCGAAACAGCTCTTGCGGCACGCCGCAGAACATGTGCGCAATCTGACGGGGCCCCATCGGCGTATGTGTGCCAATCGCCGGCAATACAGCCTTGAGCCGGTCGCCGTAATAATCCCACGCGTAGCGCGTCAGCAATCCGGCGCGCGAGTGTTCGCGGCTCTGATCGGGCGGCACGGCCAGCACGCTGCTCCGCTCGCCCACCTTGGCAAGGCTCTCCGCAAGCAACTCACGCAACTGCTCGGCGGATAAATCGGTGTCGATGCTTCCTTGTGCGCAATAAAGACTCATGTTGCCATCTCCGCTTTTTTCAGTCCAGGGGCCAGTAAGGTGACCAGCAGCCAGGCGACCAGATACGCGCTGGCGGCGATAAAAAACAGGGGTGCATAGGTGTGCATGTATTGGAGAACGTAGCCCGCCGCGGCGGCAATGAGCGCTCCGCCAATGGCGCCCGCTGTCCCGCCAATCCCTGTCACCGACGCTACTTCACTGCGGGGAAACATATCCGAAACGGTCGTGAAGAGATTCGCGGACCACCCCTGGTGCGCAGCCGTGGCCAGGCTCAACAGGCCAATGGAGGTCCACTCGTTCTTCACATAGGCGGCTAGAAAAATGGGAACCACCGCGCAGGCGCACGCTAGCATGGCGGCCATGCGCGCGCGCGTCACCGGCATGCCCATCCTTCGGAAGGGGCCCGGCAGCCATCCGCCAAAGATGCTGCCCACCGTGGCCGCGGTGTACACAATGATCAGCGGCAGCCCCAGAGTGGAAAGCGTCAAGTGAAATTTGGTGGTGAAGTACGACGGCAGCCAGAAAAGATAAAACCACCAGACGGGATCGGTCAGAAACTTGCCGAAGAAGAAAGCCCAGGTTTGCCGGTATGCGAAGAGTTTGATCCACGAAGTGCGCGGCCTGGCGGGCTCACTTAGACCTTCGTTGATGTAACTGCGCTCCGCCTCGCCGATTTTTTGATGCTCGGCAGGCTTTTGATAATTGAAGAACCACCACACGATCCAGGCAGCGCTGAACACGCCGGTGATGAGAAACGCCGCGTGCCAGCCATAGTGGAGCGCCACCCAAGGCACAGCGAGCGGCGCCAGTATGGCGCCCACATTCGTGCCCGAATTGAAGATGCCCGTAGCCAGCGACCGCTCCTTTTGCGGAAACCATTCGGCGACCGTCTTGATGGCGACCGGGAAATTGCCGGACTCGCCAAAACCCAGGCAAAAACGCGCCACGCCGAACTCCATCACGGAGTTGGCCAGCGCGTGGCCCATGGCCGAGAGGCTCCAGACGCCCATCACCACCATGTAGCCGATGCGCGTGCCCACCTTGTCGATGAATCGCCCCATGACTAGCATGCCCACTGCGTACGCAATCTGGAAAGCAGCCACCACGTAGGCGTAGCCCACCTCCGTCATGCCGATGCTGTGCTGAATCGTCGGCTTGAGCAGGCCGATCACCTGCCGGTCCATGTAGTTGAGCGTGGTGGCGGCGAACAACAACGCGCAAATGGTCCAGCGCACATGGCCGATCCGCTCGCCCAACGACGCTTCTGTTTCGAGCCCGGAATCCGCGGCGGCCTTCGCGTCCATACCATCTCCTTGTTCGCGCCCTGCCAGTGTACCGGCTTCAAGCCGCGATGCGGATTTCAGCGCCCATAGCACTTCTCCTTCTGCTTTACACCGGAGCCGGGAACTCGAGTGGCGATTCCCTCAAAGAATCGCCACCTTGCACGGCAAACACAAAGGCTACAGGTGAAGGAGAAGTGCTCGAATCCGCCCCAGTCAATGCCGCGCCCGCTGCAAACAACCGCTACAGCCGATACGCCTTCTTCGCCAGGCCATACGCCAGATCGCGCGCCACTTCCACGGCTTCGTCCTCCTCCAGCCGATGCTCGGCCACCAGTCTCGCCAGAAAAGCGCAGTCGACGCGGCGAGCCACATCGTGCCGCGCCGGAATCGAGAGGAACGCTCGCGTGTCATCGTTGAATCCCACCGTGTTGTAGAAACCTGCGGTCTCCGTCACCAATTCGCGGAACCGCATCATGCCCTCAGGGCTGTCAAAGAACCACCACGGCGGGCCGAGCCGCAAGCAGGGATAGTGGCCGGCGAGCGGCGCCAACTCCCGGCTCAACGTCGATTCGTCCAGCATAAACAGAATAATGGTCAGCCTGGTTTCATTGCCAAAGCGATCGAGCAGCGGCCGCAGCGCGTCCACGTAGTTGATGGCGCGCGGAATGTCGGCCCCCATGTCGCGCCCATAACGCTCGTAAATCTTGCGGTTGTGGTTGCGCACGCTCCCCGGATGGATCTGCATCACCAGGCCGTCTTCCACGCTCATCCGCGCCATCTCCGTCAGCATCTGCGCCCGGAATAATTCCTGCTCCGCCGCGCTGGCCCCGCCGGCGACAACGCGCTCAAACAGCTTGGCCGCTTCCGCCTCCGGCAAATCCGCCGTCTGCGCCGACGGATGCCCATGATCCGTCGCCGTGCAGCCCAGCGCCCGGAAGCGGGCGCGCGCCTTGGCCAGCGCGTTCAAATAGCCGCGCCAGGTCGCGGTGTCTTCCCCGCTCTGTTCTCCGAGCTTGGCAATTCGTTCGGCAAATCCTGCAAACTCCGGATCCACCACCGGATCAGGCCGGAATGTGGGCAAGATACGAACATTGCTGCGCGCCTTCCAGCCCGACTCCCGAATGGCCTGGTGATCGGCGAGCGAGTCGAGCGGCGAGTCGGTGGTGGCTAGCACCTCCAGATTGAAGCGCTCATAGAGAGCGCGTGGCAGAAACTCCGGCTGCCGCAACTTCTCCGATATGGTGTCGAAATATGTGCCCGCATTCTTCTCCGACAGCCGCTCCTCCAGCCCGAAAAGCTCTTGAAATGCGTAATCCAGCCAGATGCGCGTTGGCGTGCCCCGGAACAGGTAATAATGGCGGGCAAAGACGCGCCATACCTTGCGCGGGTCCGCGATCATGGGCTGGCCAATCCCCATGTCCTCCATCGAAACGCCCTGGCTGTACAGCATCCGGAAAATGTAGTGGTCGGGCTGCACCAACAAAGTCGCCGGGTCGGGAAAGGGTTCATTCCGGGCAAACCACCCCGCTTGTGTGTGGCCATGGGGACTCACCAAAGGCAAATGGCTGACTTCGGCGTACAATCTGCGCGCGATCGTGCGCATGGCGGGCTCGGCGGGAAACAGACGATCGGGATCGATCAGCATGGGATTCATCTTATTCTTTTGGTCAAAAGCTGGCCCTTTCTCCCGGTCGAGAGCTTGACCTTTAAAATCGAAGGCGAGCATGCGGCCCCAGCCTCACTCTAGTTCGACGCCCAAAAGCAGACTTCGCTTGCTTGACGCCATCCTGCTCGATGCCGGACTCGCGCGCAGCCCGCGCCACAAACCCTCCGCTCGCAAACGCGAGCCCAGCCTCACGTGTTCATCGGTGGAAGAACTTTCGCGTCCGGCGCCCGCGCCCACTATTGCCGCCAACGGCGTACGGTGGCTGCCGGTTCTGGGGTGGGATCGGTTTCCCTGGCTGTACGCGGGTTTCAGCACGCGCCAGCGAGGCCCCACAGGAGAATTAACCAGCGCGTCTTGCGCCGATGGCGTGGAGGGCGAACTCAACCTCGGATTCACGGCTGCCGACAAGCGGGAGACAGTGCTCGCCAATCGCCGGTTGCTGGTCGAAGCGGTCACCGGCGAGCCCGGCACGCCATTGATTTCGATCCGCCAGTTTCACTCCAACCTGCTCGTCGTGGCGAGCGCCAGCGACGCAGGCCGTGAACCGTCCGCGAAGGCCGATGGGCTGCTGACCGATGAGCCCGGCTTGCTTCTTGCCATCCAAACCGCAGACTGCATTCCAGTTCTCGTGGCCGACCGCAAGCGCCGCGCGGTTGCGGCCTACCACGCCGGCTGGCGGGGCGCCGTGCAGCGCATTGTCGAAACGGGCGTGGGCCGCATGCGGCTCGAGTTCGGCTCCCGGCCTGAAGACCTGATTGCCGCCATCGGCCCCGGCGTGGGCGTCTGCTGTTACGCGGTCGGCGAAGAGGTTTTTTCCGCCTTCGAATCCCAGTTCCCCTATGCCCGCGCCCTCTTTCGCGAGGTCCTCGGCGGGGATCCGGTGCGCGCCAAATATCCGCTGTTGTTTCTCACCCAGCGTGCGCCGGGGCATTTGTCGCTCGAGCCCACCCTACACCTCGACCTGGTCGAGGCCAATCGCCGCCAGTTGCTGGCTGCGGGGGTCAGGACAAGCGCAATCCAGGTGGTTGGTGGTTGCACCAGCTGCCATCCGGAGCTGTTTTTCTCCCATCGCGCCTCGCTGGGGGCTACCGGCCGAATGATGGGCGTGATCGGGATTCGCAGCTGCGGCAATTTAACCACCGGCTAGGGCAGCTCGCGGACCCAGATGTTGCGGAAGCTGATGGCTTGGCTGGGGTCGCCGTGGGCCTGCAGCTTGATGGGTGCGTCGTAGTAGGCCTTGTAAAAGGGTTTCCCAATGTAGAGGGTTTGGCCCTTCAGTTGAAAATGATTTTCGACTAGCACGCCGTCCCAGAAAACGGTTGCGTAGGCGGGCGTTTTGAGCGAGCCGTCCGCATCGAACGTCGGCGCGGTCCAGATGACATTGTATGTCTGCCACTCGCCCGGCTTCCGGGCGGCGTTGGCCAGCGGAATGCTCTGTTTATACAGGCTGCCGGCCATGCCGTTGACATAGGTTTCGTTCTGGTAGGAATCGAGAACCTGGAGTTCGTAGCCGTCGTCGCCGGGACCGGTGGAGGCCAGAAAAACGCCACTGTTGCCGCGCGCCTGCCCGCTGCCGGTGATGTCCGGGGGCACACGCCACTCGATGTGGAGCTGGTAATTCTTGAAGCGGCGCTTGGTTTCGATGTTGCCGACGCCGTGCTCCTTGTTCACGGTCATCACGCCATCCGAAACAAACCAGCGCGCCGGCGTGTGATCCTGTGCGGAGACCCATTCATCGAGATTCTTGCCGTCGAAGAGGATGATGGCGTCGGAAGGAGGGTCGGCGTCCGTGGCGCCGGGCGTGACCACCGGGGGAACCGGGGTCCAGATCTCCGTCTCTTCGGGTTTGGGTTTGGTGGCCTGTTGCGCGGCCGCCCAAACGGACAAGCACACGATGGTGAGCGTCAGGATGACAAGTGCGAAAAGGTGGGAAATTCGATGGCTCATAGATCGCAATCGAGCATACACCGAACGGGGTGGGCCGCATAAGCAGATTCTTTCCAGATCCTGTTTCGAGATCCTGTATCGACCGGCGCAAGCGGTTTCGGCTCGTTAGCATCGTGCTTTCGCGCAAAATGCGGGATCGAAACAGGCGTGGCCAAGAGCCTCTACACCCGGAGCGGACAGTCCTCCTCAAGCCGGCCAATCGGCGGACTTCGGAGGTGCGTTATGCGCTCTTGACCGCTTCTTCTGGATTCACCAGGTCCCGGAGCTCCTTTGAGGGCTTGAAATACGGAACCTTCTTGGCCGGGACCTCCACGCGCTCGCCGGTTTTGGGGTTGCGCCCGATGCGCGGGTTACGCTGACGAATCCGAAACGAACCAAAGCCGCGAATCTCGATCTTGTCCCCGCTCTGCAGGGCCCCGATTACGGAGCCGAAGATGGTTTCAACAATCACTTCGCCGTCTCGGCGGGTCAGGTCCCCCAGGCCGGTTACCTTTTCCACCAGATCTGCCTTTGTCATGTTCGGTTCGCCTCCGCACCAACTATAACCGGATTCTCCCCTTGACCGGCGGAAATTGCAAGTCCCCACCCTGAAATTATCCTTTACGCATCAGCAATTTGGGCGGAATTCAAACTTGCCTCGACCGTTTCGGCTGCGCCACGGCTGGTGCGCTATGATGGCCTAAGCCTCATCCGTGAAATGGCGCGTCCGGCTGGCGCTGGATCCCGATCGACGCCGTTGCGCTTCAGACCATGCCGTATCCGAGCTACAGCATCGTCATACCCGCCTTCAATGAAAGCGCCCGCATTCCCGCAACCCTCGACTCCGTAGTGAACTGCATCCGCCATCGGGGCTGGTCGGCGGAAGTGATTGTGGTCGACGACGGTTCGCGCGACCGGACGCGCGAGGTTGTCCTCGAGTTCGCCGCCCACGCGCCCGAAGTTCGTCTGCTCCGGAATCCTGCCAACCGCGGCAAAGGGTACAGCGTCCGCTCCGGCCTGCTCCAGGCGCTCGGCGAGGTGGTCATGTTCACGGACGCCGACCTTTCTGCGCCGATTGAAGAAGCCGAAGGCCTTTTCGCCGCCATCGCCGCTGGCGCCGACATCGCCCTTGGCTCGCGTTGGCTCGAACGCGCCCGCCAAAGCATCCGCCAGCCCCTCTACCGGCAATTCTTCGGCCGCTGCTTCAACGCCGTCACGCGCCTCGTCATGGGCTTGCCCTTCGCCGATACACAATGCGGATTCAAGGCCTTCACCCGCGCCGCCGCGCAGACCGTTTTCCAGCTCCAGACCATCGATCGCTGGGGCTTCGACCCCGAAATCCTCTTCATCGCCCTCAAGCGCGGCTATCGTATCGTCGAGGTTCCCGTGAGTTGGGCGCATGACGAGCGTACCCGCATCAGCTATCTCAAAGACGGCGTGCGCATGCTCGAAGATATCGCCATTGTCCGCTGGAATGCCTTGTTGGGCCGCTACAACAAGGACGTCGAGCACATCCATCGCCCCCGCGCCCGGAAATAGCTCCTCCGCCACAAAACATCTCCTCCGCCCCCTGGCGTGTAAACTTATTCCCCTCCTCTGTCGTCTCTCAAGCCAGTTATTGCCCAACCCTGGCGCCGCCACAGCTCGGCATTAGGGCCTGTTAACAATATTGGGGTGGATGGCGTTGCGAGCAAAAATCGGGCCAGAACCGGGGTCCCCACGGACGGGTCTTGGTCCGTGGGGTGGAGACGAGGCCGAGTCCGAAGGCTTTGGCGGCTCCAAGGTCGAGGGCGAGAACGAAGTATGGCCCGATTTTCCACCCCAGCGACCAAAGGCCGTCGCTGGGGACCCCGGGATTTTGGCCGCAACCCTGGGGCCCCCCCTCCCGTGCATTTTGCGGGATGAGGTGGAAGTCGAAGCGACGGGGCCGATTTTCCCGATTTCGTTGTCGCTCGTCGCTAACAGACACCCGGTAGGCGTCGCTCCTCGCTCCTAGAACTCGGGAAAATCGGCTCCCGTCGCCGCCATCCCAAGAGTGTTAGCAGGCCCTAGCCACCCAAGGAGGTTATTCCATGATTCGCAAACTGGGGATCACGCTTCTGTTCCTTGCCCTCGGCGGCATTAGCGCCGTGGCCGCAGACTTCAATGGCAAGTGGACCGCCGACGTTCAGTCGCGGCGAGGCACGCAGACCCTCACCTTCGATTTTCACGTCGACGGCTCAACCCTCACCGGCAAAGTCACTACCCAGCGCGGAGACACCGACATCACCGACGGCAAAGTCGACGGCGATAACATCTCCTTTTCGCAGGTAATGGACTTCAACGGCAATTCGATGACCATCACGTACAAGGGAACGGCCGACGGCGACACCATCAAGTTCACGCGTCAGATGGGTGACCGCCCCGCAACCGAGTTCGTCGCCAAAAGAGCAAGCGCTCCAGCCCAATAGAACGGCGCGCAAGCTCCTGAGCTCTGTCTCCTTGCCTGCGGGCGGCGTCGAGCGCGATTCCGTGAGCCCATGTCTCACCCGCGCGTCGTCGTCCGCTCTTCAGGGCCGATTGATTTCTATCAATCGCGCCAAAGCGCCACCCCGCCAAACAAGCCCTCTTCGTTGGAAACGATCCTGACGCTTTTGGGCAGTGCAAACTCAATTTTTTTGGTGTTGCCGCCGCCCAGGTAAAGATGGTCCCAGTTGAACGTGTGGGCGGTTTGCTGAATCACAAGCTGCAGCAGCTTGTTCCAGTGTTTTTTGCCAAAGTGGTCCAGGCCGCGCCGGCCAATGTAGTCTTCGTAGGTCTTTTTGCGCCAGGGATGGTGCCCAAGCTCCAGGCCGGGGCAGAGTTTGCCGTCGGTGAACAGCGACGACCCCATGCCTGTGCCCAGCGTGAGGATCATTTCCACCCCCTCGCCCTTGATTGCCCCATACCCCTGAATGGCGGCGTCATTCGCCACGCGCGCGGGCTTCTTCCAGCGCTTTTCAATCTCGCCCTGAAGAGGAAAGTTGATCCAACTGGGATGCAGGTTGACTGCGGTGTACGTCACGCCGCGCTTGATCACGCCGGGAAAACCCACCGATACGCGATCGAAACCGGCCAGGGGCGCGCACAGGCCATCGAGCGCCGCCAGAACCGCCTTCGGCGTGGGAACCGCGGGCGTGGCCACGCGCTCGCGTTCGCTCATCGGCTTGCCCTCCGGGTCGAGCAGCATGGCCTTCAGTCCCGAGCCCCCGATATCGATGGCCAGTGTAACCGGCGAACGGGAACTGTTGGAAGCATGAGCGCCGGAGGGCTTGCTGTGTGTAGGTGTCGTGGCGACGTCGGAATCCATCATCAGCATTGAATTGTAACTGGCTGCGGCGCCACGCGGCCATGCCCGCTTCTTCCGCCGCCCATCTCATGCGCGCTTGCGGGCGAATTGCAGTAACGTGGCGTAATCGCTGGTCACCCTCCCGCCAAAGCGCGTCTCGATCAGCTCTTCGACCCCGGCCAGCAGACCGCGCCGCTGCCCCTCCGGCAGCAGGCGATGGTCGGAGTGGGTGTTCATCATGCGCACGTATTCCCTCGCCGTGTAACTCTTGCGCCACAAATAGACGCGGATTTCCGGCGCCTCGAAGAGCCCTGAAGTCAATCTCTCCTCTTCGGTCACGCCGAGGTCACTGGCCCGGGGGACGTGGATACGTTTCTTGATGAGAGCGGGCGCTTCCCTTTCGTAAATTCGCATTGTGGCGTCAATAAAATCGTCGGACGAGCCGTTGCGCACGTGATGATTGCGCCACACCGCCAGCGCGCCCTCGGGGTTCAGCAGCGCCGCAATCCTCGGCTCGCGCGTTTCCCGGTTGAGCCAATGAAAGGCGCTGGCCGAGTAAACCAGGTCGTAGCGTTCCCGTGTCGCCCAGGCGTCGAAATTGGCGACCTCCATCGTCACCCGCTCGAACCCGGCGAGATTCCGCCGCGCGACGGCGGCCATATTCTCGCCCAGTTCCACGCAATGAATGTGGAATCCGCGGCTGGCAAACGCCCGCGTCGCGTGCCCGGTCCCGCAGCCGATTTCGAGCAGACGCGCACCAGGCCCAACGCCGGAAAGCGCAGCCACATCCTCGAAAACCGTTTCTGGGTAAGACGGGCGCATTTCATCATAGAGCTGCGCCACCTCATCGAACGTTTCGCGCGGCAAAAGCCCAGCGCGGGGTAAGTCGGGATTGATCTCCATCGTGGGGTCGGGCGCCTCCGCGTGACTTCTCGCCGGCGGCTCATGACCCAAGTATTTCATCCCCGCAGCGCCCGCCGCGAAACGCGCGTCCCCACCGTCCCTCGTTCCCTCGTTCCCTCGGTCCCTAGCCCTCAGTCCCTCAGTCCCTCAGTCCCTTAGTCCCTTAGTCCCTTAGTCCCTCGGTCCCTCGGTCCCTCGGTCCCTAGCCCTTAGTCCCTCAGTCCCTCAGTCCCTTAGTCCCTAGCCCTTAGTCCCTCAGTCCCTTAGTCCCTCGTTCCCTCGGTCCCTAGCCCTTAGTCCCTCAGTCCCTTAGTCCCTCAGTCCCTTAGTCCCTCAGTCCCTTAGTCCCTAGCCCTTAGTCCCTCAGTCCCTTAGTCCCTCAGTCCCTCAGTCCCTCAGTCCCTCGTCCGCGGCGCCCCTGCACCCTCCGGGTACACTGATGCTTGCCCTCATGTCCGCTTATTGCGAAGTCGCGCTGCCCGTCCCTTTGGACCGCACCTTCACCTATACGGCGCCGGTGGGCCACTCGCCCCAACGCGGGGCGCGGGTCATTGCTCCATTCCGCAACGAGAAGCTCATCGGCGTGGTCACCGCCACCGCCGTCAAGGCGCCCGCGGATTTCGAGGTGCGCCCGCTCGAAGCCGTGCTCGATGACGAACCATTACTCAGCGAACACCTTCTCGCCCTCGCCGAATGGATCGCGCAGTATTATCTCGCTCCGCTCGGCGAAGTCTTGCGCGCCATGCTCCCTCTGATGGCTGAGGTGCGCCGCACCGTCTATTACCGCATCACCGACCTCGGCCGCGACGTGCTGGCCAACTCGGTCGACGCGGACACCGCCGTCCCCACATCGCGCGCAACCCACGATCGGCCCCATCCCGGCGCGCCCGGCACGCCACTGCGGCCGTCGCGTCGCCCCGCGAGAAGCCCTTCGCCCGAACATCAGGCGATGGAGCGTCGCGTGCTCACCCGTCTGGCCGCAGGCGAGCCCGTCAAAGTCTCCACGCTGCGCACGGCCACCGCGGCCTCGCTGCCGGTACTCGCCACCCTGCTGCGCAAGAAATGGATTGCGCGCCAGACCGCGGCCGCCGAGCGCGACGCCCGCCGCACGGAACGCTTCGCGGTTCTCATCCCCGAGGCGCGCCTGCCTGCCCTCACTCGAAAGCAGCAGGCCATTCTCGCCGAACTAGCCGCTTGCAACGGCGAAATGCCTCTCGCCGACCTCCGCCGCCGCGATCTGCCCTCCTCCACTCTCCAAACCCTGGTCCGCCGCGGCCTCGTCCGCATCGACGAGCGCCCCGCGGCCTTTCACCTGGGCGGCCTGACCCCGTCCCCAGAGCCTGTCGCCCTCAATGCGCCCCAAGCCCATGCGCTCCAAACCATCGCCTCCGCCCTCGGCGCCTATCACCCCTTTCTGCTCTTCGGCGTCACTGGTTCGGGCAAAACGGCGGTTTATCTCGCCGCCATGCAGCAGGCCCTCGACAAGGGCCTGTCTGCCATCTTGCTGGTTCCTGAAATCGGCCTGACCCCGCAAACCGCCGGTCTGCTCGACCGCGCCTTCGGCGACAAGGTGGCCCTTCTCCACTCCGCGCTGACCCCTGAAGAGCGCAGCGAACAATGGCGGCGCATCCGCCGTGGTGAGGCGCCCATCGTCGTTGGCACCCGCTCCGCAATTTTTGCGCCCCTGCCCAACCTGGGTCTCATCCTCGTCGACGAAGAGCACGATCAGAGCTACAAGCAGGAAGAAACCCCGCGCTACCACGGCCGCGACGTGGCCGTCATGCGCGCCAAGCTGGCCGGGGCGGTTGTGGTGCTGGGCTCGGCTACGCCCTCGCTCGAGAGCTGGCATAACTCTGCGCAAGGCAAGTACGCGCGCATCGAGCTACGTGAGCGCGTCATGCACCGCCCGCTGCCCGAGGTCGAACTTGTCGATATGCGCCGCGAGTTCCAGCAAACCGGCCAGGACCAGCTTTTTTCCCGCTCCCTGATCGAGCAGACCAAGGCCGCCCTCGAGCGCGGCGAACAGGCGCTCATCCTCCTCAACCGCCGCGGCTACTCTTTCGCCGTCCTCTGCCGGGCCTGCGGCGAAAAGCTTGAGTGCCGGAACTGCGCCATCGCCCTCACCCATCACAAACCCGCCGCGGAAGATGGCCTGGCCCGCGAGGGCCAGCGCCTCGAGTGCCACTATTGCGGCTTCCGCCGCACCGTTCCCGCCCGCTGTCCCAAGTGCGAGAGCGAGCACCTCTATTACCTCGGCGCAGGCTCCCAGCAGGGCGAGGAGCGGCTTGCCGAAATCTTTCCCGGCGCCCGCATCGGCCGCATGGACCGCGACACCGTCCGCGGCCGCCACGACCTCGAGCGCCTGCTCGCCCGTCTCCACTCGGGCGAAATCAATCTCCTCGTTGGCACGCAGATGATCGCCAAAGGCCACGACATTCACGGCGTCACGCTGGTCGGCGTCGTGGGCTGCGACCATGTTCTTTCCCTACCCGATTTTCGCGCCGCCGAGCGCGTCTTCCAGCTCATGACCCAGGTCTCCGGCCGCGCCGGCCGCGGCGATCTCCCCGGCCGCGTGGTCGTGCAGACCTATTATCCCGACCACTACGCCATTCTGGCCGCCACTGCGCACGATTACGCCGCTTTCGCCGAGCGCGAGCTCAAATACCGCCGCTGGATGCACTATCCGCCTTACGGCGCACTAGCCAACATATTGATTCAGTCAGACAAACTCGAAGAAGCCGCCGCCTGGGCCTCCATCCTGGGCAAACATCTGGTCGAAGACCACAACGCCCAAAACAACGGCGCCGTGCGCGTCCTCGGCCCCTGCACCGCCCCCATCGCCCGCATCAAGGGCGTCTACCGCTTTCACCTAATCCTCAAGGCCGCCTCGCGCAAAGCCCTCAACGCAACCCTGCGCAGCCTCGTAGCCCACGCCGACCAGGCCCAGATCCCCCGCCGCAACCTGATCGTCGACGTCGACGCCCAGCGCCTGATGTGAAGCTCTCGCACCCCAGCCCAAATCACCCTTCCTGGGGTGCTATACAGAACCAAACTTCGGGATGTCTCTATAGCGGTTCTCCAATTGGTGTAGAGCAGAACCTCGAACGTTGAGTGGCGTTTTTCCCAAGAAAACGCCACCCGGCACGCCCCTCAAAACTTCACGGGAATTGGAGAACCGCCGTAAAGAATCGAACTGAAGCAATTGTCATCCTGAGGACCCTGAGCTGAGCGAAGGGGACGAAGGATCCGCGGTTGCCTTTGGGATGCCGGGTGCCCCATCCTTTCCGCGTCTTTTGCGGAAAGGGTGGGAAAGCACGCCCCTCCCATCCACGTGTCAAGCCCACGGGCCCGGCCAATGGACCCCAAGTCTTTCATCCCAAAATGTTTCCACCCCAATCCCGCCTTGCCTGGTAATTCTCCCAACTTGCTATCCTGATCTTGAAGGCGAAAAACCGCCGCACCTGTCGTGCCAAGGTCCGAAGCCGCGAAACGCGAGTCTTCGGCAAAAGAGCGCCAATCCGTCAGGAATCACGGGATTTCCAGTGCGAGAAAAAGTACGCTATTCGGTGCAAAATCCCGAAAATAGATGGTCTTAATCATTTGTTTTCAGACACTTGTGTAACAAGCGCTTTGTTTTCAAATACTTACACAGTCTAAATTTGTAATTGTTTGAAAACAAAGCACTTGCCGATGGCGGGAACGACGGCAGGGTGTGGGCGGATGGCAGTCGCCAAAGGGGGAGTCAGGTCGCCTTGCCCCGCGTGAACCGCGCCGAATCCGGCGGGAGAAACGAGAACGAGCGCCGGGCCACTTTCAGGAACAAAAATGGCCCGGCGGATGAAAGTAATTCAGGCGGCGAACGCGCGTCTTAGAAGCTCAGGCGCGCGTCAAACTGAAACTCGCGCATCCCGGCAAACGTTCCGCCCAGAATATCGGTAATCTGGCCGGCACCCGAGCTGACGGTGCAGTCGATGCACGTATTGCCCGGGTTGGCCAGGTTGGCATGGTTGAAGGCGTTCTGCGCCATCACCTCCAGGTTGAGCGCCATCGCTTCGTGGATCGGAATGGCTTTCTGCAAAGTCAGGTTCCCGGTGAACAATCCTGGCCCGAACTCGCTGTTGTACGGCACGGTGCCGAAGGAGTACACCGCCGGGCGCTGGAATGCGCCGTTGGTCTGGCCATTGCTCGCGAGGGGGGCGACGGGCGTGAAGTAGGTCGAGTAATGCCCCGTGGGATTCAAAGAGCTGGCGCCCAAGGCGAAGCTGCCCACCTGGTTGGGACGGCAAGGCATATCGCCGTTGGGCGCATCGGCGCGGCATTCCGTGTACGAAATGGTGTACGGCAAGCCGCTGGCGAGCTCGAAGTCTCCATGCAGGCTGAAACCGCCCACGATGGCGTTGCCAACGCTGTTCAAATTCGCGCCCAGCATCTGGCCGCGACCAAAGGGCAGATTATACGTGCCGTAAAACTTCAAATCGCTGGGGCGGTTGAAGTCGAAATGTCCCCAATTCGAGTGTGGATCCTGGACGAAATAACCGCCGCTGCCCACGCCCCACGTGGTCGATTGCACGAAGCTGGCGTTCAGTTGCAGGCCATTGGACATCCGCTTCTCCAAGACGAACTGGATGGAGTCGTAATGCGCGTTGGCCTCGTCGTCAAAGTAGGTGGCGTAGCCGGGTCCGCACTGGTCGGCAACCGGGTAGAGATCGCCGAAGGCGCCGTAGAACGGGGCGCCCTCGCAGGGCAGGTTCAGCTCGTAACCGCTTAGGGGGGGATCGTTCCAGTTCACGCCGCCCCAGGTGGAGGATGGAATGGTGTGGGTGGCCTTGTTGGCGACATAAGCCGCTGTAACCGCCGTGGTAGGATTCAACTGACGCTCGAAGCTCACATTCCAGCCCCAGACATCGGGTATGTTTTGCTTATCCGGACGGGACCTGTAGGTTTGACCCGGCGGCAAAAGAAACTCGCCGCTGGCCGGGATCGTGAACACTTCGGGCGCGTCGGGGGCCACGCCGATGTTGTAGACGCTGTTATTGGAGGGATTGCGGGCGGCGTCGGTGGCGTAACTGTCCAACTGGGTAAAGCTCTGATCCTGCAAAACGGGAATCGTTTGCGTGAGGACGGCGGAGAACATGTCGCCATAGAAGCCTGGATCGAAGGCCCTGCCCAGGCCGCCGCGGACAACGGTCTTGGGCGTGAGCTCGTAAGATACGCCAAAGCGCGGCGCCAGAAATGCAAAGTTGTTCTTGATGTTCAGGTTGTCACCGAAGGGACCGTAACCGGCCACCTCGATCATGTCGTTCTCTGTGTTATAAAAACCGCCTTGGCCCTTGCCGTTGACGGTTTCGGGGAAGTATATTTCCCAACGTCCGCCCATGTTGAAGGTGAGCTTGTTGGTGACGCGCCAATCGTCCTGGACGTAGGAGAAGGAGCGGAACTGGCTTTCGGCGGCAGTGGTCGAAGTGCTGGCGTAACGCGTCATGGTGCTGACGTCGCCGAAGAGGAACGAGGCCAGCCCCAATCCGTATTCGTTCGCCCCGCCGCCGGTGCCAAGCGCCGTGCGCCCCTGCACAAAGGCCAGCTCGCCGGTGCGGTTGGTGTCGCTCGGCACGCGCAGTTGATGCAAGCGGCGAACTTCCAAGCCCATTTTGATGGCGTGACGGCCTTGGGTGAAGGTCCAGTTGTTCGCGAAGCCCCACTCCTGCTCGTTCATATCCAAAGGACAGTTGCAGTGGTTGGCCCCATCGTTGCCGCTGCCCATGTCGGTCAGGCCGTCGATCGCGATCTGGGAAGCGCCGCCGGAGCCCGGCACGCTGGTGTTCAGGCCAAGCCACCCCAAGCTGGTCATCACCGGTGTTTGGCCATCGTATTTGGCCTCCACAAATTGGTAGCGGAACCAGGTGACGCGGAAGTCGGTGAGGATTTTGGGGGAGACTACGATATCCGATCCGAGGGCAAGGGAGTCGTTGCCGCCATTCTCAGTGCCAGCCCACGTGTTCGGCCCATAGCCGGTTCCACCCGCCTCGCCGAGCGAGGCAGGCGCGCTCTGGTTCGAACCCAGGTACCCGTAGCGGCCAAAAACGTGCATGTTTTGCTTCAACTGGTTGTCGATTCGGATATCGAACTGGTTGAAGTTGAAAAGGCCGAATCCGCTGGTGGGATAATTGTTATAGATGCCCGACAGTTTCGGCGCTGGAATGATGTTAAGCCAATTGATGGCGGCCGCAGAGAGCCGCGAATTGGGAATCTGATTGTCGACGAAGGGCGTGCGGCCCACACCGGTATTGGCGCCATCGGCGTTCAACGCGCCCATATCCGGGTCGTATACCTGGTTCTGGCCGTTGTTGAGGTATTCGCTCAAATCGCAATTGCCCGTAGTCCCCGTGCACGTCTGATGAACCAGCGCCGTCGGCACCGTGTCGAAGAACGAGGAGCCGATCTTTTGGCGCGTTCCCTGGTAATCCCCAAAAAAGAACAGCTTGTTTTTCACGATCGGGCCGCCGATGGAGCCGCCGAAGATATTGGACAACGTGGGAGGGACAATCGGGCCAAGCGTCACGCCGTTCGATATGTTGCTCCCAGGGTATTCCGTGAATGGGTCGCGGGCCTCCTGGGCATCGCTGCGCCGAAAATCGTAAAGGTCGCCGTGGAACGAATTGCTGCCCGATTTTGTGGTCATCACGGTGATGCCGGCAATAGCCGCGCCAAACTCCGCATCGTAATTCTGATTGACAAACTTCATTTCCTGGATCGAGTCCAAGGTGGGATTCACCACCGCTTCACCGATAAAGGAGTCCTTGTCGTCGGCTCCGTCCAGCACAAAGCCTGACGAGAACGGCGACTGGCCGTTGGCGGCGATGGGGATGGAGCGCATGGCGTCTTCGGCTGGGGCGTTGGAGAACGTCGATGCGGTGGTGCCCGGCGCCAGCAGCACCAGGCTGGTGGTGTTACGGATCAGGTTGGGAAGCTCTTGAACGGTCAAGGTGTTGATTTGGGTCGCCACATCGACGTCGTTGGTCTTCAACTCGGGCGCTGCGCTCGTGACCTCGACGGTTTGATTGCCCGCGCCCACTTTCATCTGAATATCGACCCGCGCCGCGCTGTCGGCGACCACGTTCACCGCGTTGTTCACGGACGTGGCGAAGCCGTTGGCCTGCACCTTCACCACGTACGGGTCGGGAATCAGATCCTCAAAGTTATACCCTCCCGTCGAGTTGGTCACAAGCTGCCGGCTCGTGCCCTTCCCTACGTCGGTTGCCGTAACGGTGGCGCCGGCGATCACGGCGCCCGACTGATCCGTGACCGTGCCGGCAATCGATCCATAGACCGCTTGTGCTTGAGCCTTGCCCGCCAAGAAGGCCAGGCCCGCCGTGAGAACGAGCAAAAGAACTGGTTGCGCCCAGCAGCTTGCGCCGGATGCCCAACGGTGGAAGAGGCGCACCGAGGCGCGCCTGCAATGAGAAAACTCATGTCGCGTCATAGGTCCATCCTTAGCCATTTGAAGTGCAACGCAGAATTCCCGGGGAAGACGAGGCCCGTTGATAACGTTTACCCCGGAAACAACTTACGAAGCCCCTCGTTTTTCTTTGGCAAACACGTTACTTTACCCGGCGGGCAAATGGCAACTCTTTTTTCGCGCCGAACTCGCCGCCGGGCTGCGTTCGCTCCCCGTCCCCGTCGCTATTTGATTTAATAACGAGGGGCAAGAAACTCGGCCGCCATTCATGGTGAGGCGCAGTGACACTTCGGCTCGGTCAGGCGCATCCGGCGCCGGCGCGCCACTTCTGTCTAGCCGCGAGATTCGCATACTCGGCGTTCCGCTTGACATGGGCGCCAGCCGTCGCGGCGTAGATATGGGCCCTTCGGCGCTGCGCGTTGCCGGTCTTCAGGCTCGGCTGCAGTCGCTCGGGTTCCAGGTCTCCGACGGCGGCAACATCCGCGTCGAGGTGGCGGAAACGCGCGCCCGTGGCGAGCAGAACGCCCATTACCTCGCCGAAATCACCGAAACCTGCTCCCGCACCGCCCAAGCCGTGCTCAAAACTCTCCAGCAGGGCATGACGCCGCTGGTCCTGGGCGGCGACCACTCGCTGGCCGCAGGCACGGTCTCCGGCGTCTCCGAGTTTTACCGGCGCCGCAAGCAGAAGATCGGCCTGCTGTGGATCGACGCCCACGCCGACATCAATGCGCCTGAGACTTCTCCCTCCGGCAATGTCCACGGCATGCCGCTGGCCGCGCTCCTCGGCTTGGGGCCGGAACCGCTCAGCCGGATCTTCGACAGCACCCCCAAGGTCGCCTCGGAAAATACCGTGCTCATCGGCGTGCGCACCATCGACGCCGCCGAGCGCGAAAACATCCGCCGCGCCGGCATGACCGAGGTCTATACCATGCGCGACATTGACGAGCGCGGCATGAGAGCGGTGATGGAGGAAGCTCTGCGCTCGGCCGGCCACGGAACCGCGGGGTACCACGTTTCGCTGGATATGGATTGGATCGACCCTGAAGACGCTCCCGGCGTCGGCACTCCGGTGCGCGGCGGCGCCACGTATCGCGAAGCCCACCTGGCCATGGAAATCCTGGCCGATCACGGGCGCATGTTGAGCTTCGAAATTGTCGAGGTCAACCCCGTGATCGACGAGCACAATCGCACCGCCGACCTCGCCGTCGAACTAGCTTGCTCCGCCTTCGGGAAGAAGATACTTTGAGACGCGAGATCGCCGCTCCGCTCCGCGCCCTTATGAACAACCTATAGACGTCTTACGCTTCGCTTACGCCTTATCCCTTGGAATGACGGAAGGGGCAGCATGCGGGAAATTTGACCGCTCGTTGCCTGACAGGGATCCGATCGCAACCTTTGGTGAGATTTGCCCCTTGCGAGGCTTGGCGGCCCGGCAAGGAACCGAGCGCCGTGTCACAACCTGAAATGAGCATTCATCGCTTCGCTCATGCGACAGGCCCCGCGGGAAGTGAGGCAAGCATGAGAAGCAGACTTTGCAACCTGACCGCGCCACTGGCGATCACCGCCCTTCTCTCCTGCGCCACCCTGGCGCAAACCTCTGCAACACCACCATCTCCAGCGCAATCGGCCACCGATTCCCATTCTTTCCTGGCTCCCGCCACAGCCGCAGCTTCGGCGCAGCCAGACACCGACCGGTCCGAACCGCCCCTCAGCGTCGAGCAGCAGATTGAGATGCTCAAGAGGCGCCTCGACGAACTCGAAAAAGAAGTGCGGCAGGATCGCGCCGCAACCGCCGAAAGCAACCACGACGCCGCAGCGCTGAGCGCCGCAGAAAAAGAATTGGTTGGCGAAGACCCCACCGCTGCGCCGCACGCTTTGCCTTCTCCAGCGTCGATCGGCCCCGCGGCGCCCCAACCATCCACGCCGCGCGCGACGACGGCCCCGCAGCCTCCTGACCCGCATGCTGCGCCATTTTCCGATTGGGATTGGACCTGGCTCAACGGCAACCCGCGCAACAAGGATACGGCGTATACCTCGAAGTTCTTCACTCCGGAGATTCGCGCCGACGTCACCTACACCTACGACTTCAACCGTCCCGATGACGATTCGATGACTGGCTCGAGCGAAATCTTCCGCTCCGACGAAATTGAGTTGGAACAGATGGGCGTGGGCGGAGATTTCCACCTCGACAATGCCTACGCGCGCTTCATGACCCAGTTCGGCATGTATTCGACGGCTACGGTGCGCAACGACCCCAGTTACGCCAAAGGCCAGTGGCAGATCAACGAGGCGGACCGGTTCTTATCCGAGGCCTATGGCGGATACCATTTACCCAATGTGATGCATGGCGTGAATTTCGACGCCGGCATCTTCATGTCCTATATCGGCCTGTTCAGTTACTACAACTTCGATAACTGGGCCTATCAGCCTTCGTTTGTCTCCTCCAATACCCCGTGGTTTTTCGAAGGCATCCGCATCCAGATATTTCCCACCGCACACCTGAAAATCGAGCCGTGGTTCATCAACGGATGGCAATCCTATGCCTCCGCCAACGCACGCAAAGGATTGGGCGGACAAATCAAGTGGACGCCCTATCCCTGGATGAACATCATCGGCAACCAGTACGGTCTGGGCCACGACGACCTGTATGTTCCCGGGCGCGCCCGCCTGCACACCGACGACAGCATCGAGATCAAGTACTACGACCAGCCCACGAAAACACTCGACAAGATGGCCTTCAGCTTCACCGGCGACCTGGGTTGCGAGTACGGCGGGGGCGTCAGTTGCCACGGCGACACGAAAGGCGGACCCAAGCAGAGCTTTGCCGGCTTCATGATCTATAACCGCATGTGGTTCAGGCACGATCTGTATGGGATGACGGTAGGCGGCGGCGAAATCAATAATCCGGGACTCTACCTGGTGCTGGTTCCCGCCATTAACGGGGAGACGGCGGCGTCGAGCGCCATCAACTCGCCATACTTCGCCATGAATCCGGGCGATCCGTTCAAAGCGCACGACGGCACCGTTACCTTTGATTACATGCCGAGGCAGTGGCTCACCTGGCGCTGGGAATATGGATACCGCCATGCAAGCGTGCCCTACTGGTCGGGACACGGAGGCATTACCCCGCCGGCTTTTCTGGGCGCGCCCTACGGGACCAACAACGGAAGTCCAACTGAATTTGCCTGCATGGATGGCGCCGCCGTCCCCGCCCTTCCCGGACAGGCGGGTCAGACGCCTGCGGGAACAACAGAAATTGGAGCGCCTGCGTATGTGACCGCCTATTGCGGGACCAGCAGCAGCCCTCACGGCGGCGTATGGTACCCTGACCTGCGTCGTGACGAGCAGTATGTGGACATCGACCTGTTGGTGAAATTCTAGGCCCAACTTTTCCCCGTTCCCCCGTTCTCTCAGTCCCTCAGTCCCTCAGTCCCTCAGTCCCTCCCTCCCCGCTCCTTCCCACCCGCCCCCGCTCCAGCGGGGACCGGGCGTTTTGGTACTCTGTTCAAGGTAAGGAGCCTGCCTATGCATGTGATTTATTCCCCGTTCTTTGTCGTTCCCGCCATCATCGCCGTGTTTGCGGTCTGCATTTTGTGGGGAACGAACAGCAAGGAAGATAATGGCCACTCAAGCCATTGAAGCCGGCTCGATTCCGGGAACCAATCGGCTCGTTTCGCCGTATACCTCGGCAAGAGGCGATGAGCATCATGGGGAATGCGAGAGGAAGTCAAAAGCCGGGGAGGGCCTTCGCTGCCCTCGGCTTGGCCGCTGCGTTGGCTTGGGCCTGCGGCTTGACGGGATGCCGCGTGCACGTGGACAAGGGCCCCAACGGCGAGGACAAGAATGTCCAGGTCGATACGCCTTTTGGCGGCGTTCACGTCAACACCGACCAGATCAGCGCCGCCGACCTGGGCCTGCCCGTTTATCCCGGCGCGATGGTTACTACGGACGATGAAAAAGACAAATCCGCCGATGTAAACATGGGCTTCGGCGACTGGGAATTGCGGGTGCAGGTGGTCAATTACTCCACTCCCGACAGCCGGGACAAGGTCACCGCGTTTTATAAGAAAGCCCTCCAGCGTTACGGCGATGTGATCGTCTGCCAGGACCACGCACCGGTGGGCGCGCCGGCGACCACCTCGGAAGGGCTGACCTGCGCCGACCACGGCCAACACCCGCAAATGAGGTTCAATGGCCGGGATTACGCCACCAATCAGGGTGGCTTTGAGCTTAAGGCAGGCTCCGAGCGCCGTCAGCACATCGTGGCGTTTCAAAGCCCGCGTACAGGCGAGACGCGCTTCGCCCTGGTCGCCCTGGAGCTGCCCAACGTCGAGAACAGCAAAAGCGACTAAGGCTTATTAACAACATTGGGATGGCGGCGACGGGAGCCGATTTTTCCCGAGTCTTAGGAGCAAGGACCGACCCCCACCCGGGCTCCCGCGGACACGCTTTTCCTCCGTGGGGTGGAATACCGAGTTTATCGAGTCGTTCCTGACGAGTGGCTAGCGGTCAATCGTTCGGAAAAGGCCGGTCAGCGCGATTTTACGCCGGCTAATAGACGGTTTGATCGGGCAAGATTTCTGGGTTATGCCGCCTGGCCTGCTTGATCACGTACATGGCGGCATCCGCCGCGTTCAACAGGCTATCGCGGGTGGTTCCGTCCTCGGGATAAATGGCGATTCCGATGCTCGCGGTTCCGTGCACCGCGCAGCCATCCCAATTGAAGGGCCGTTCAAAGCAACGCTCCAGACGCAGAGTAATCTCCTTCACGTCGGCGCGGCCGCGGACATGGGGCAGAACGATGGCAAACTCGTCGCCGCCCAGCCGCGCCAGGATGTCGCCGGGGCGCAGTTGACTCTTCATGCGCAGGGCCACTTCCTGAAGGTAGAGATCTCCGGCCTGGTGCCCCAATTGGTCATTGACCTGCTTGAAATCGTTGAGGTCGATATAGAGCAGCCCGAAGACCCCGGCGGACTGTCGTGCAGCCTCCATCGCGGTCTCGATCTGCCTTTCAAACGAGAACCGGTTGTGACTGTCAGTGAGCAGGTCGAACTCCGAGCGACGCACGAGATCCGAATAGAGCCGCGCAGTCTCGATGGCCAGTCTGGCTAGCCGGGCCGCCTGGCCCAGGGACTCGGTTTCAACGGCGCGCGGCCTTGTGTTCGGGCTGAAGGCGGCGCATAGGACGCCCAGCGCAGGCCCTGAGCGGGAGGGAATCGGCTCTTCGACGACGCGCAGCCGCGCCCGTGACGCCTCTGATACGGAATTGCCCAGCGTGGCGCCGTCCCCCACTTGGATCCAGCACGGCGCCCCGCCCAGCCGAGCTGAAACCAGCGTGTTGATGCTTTCCAGAATCTCCGCCAGGGGCCGGGAGTTGTTGATTTCTTCAAGAATCATCCCCCGCCGGCGCTCGAGGTAGGCCACGGTGGCGTTGCGGAGACGGGCCTGACGCTCAGTCCATATCGCCCGGATGCCGATGATGAGGATGACAGCCAGCAGCATCTCGATCACCCGGGTGAGGTTTTGCACATTCAGCAAGGACGGCTTGGCCAGCACCTCGATATCGTCGAAGGAACGCAACAGGACATCGAAGCCAGCCGGGCCCTCAAACGGATTGGAACCGTACGCCACCGATGAGATGCCGGTGATACGAACCCTGGCGCCCACGGGAACCTGCTTCATGGGTGGCAGCTCGAAGCCCAGATCCTCATCGGTGTGCCGATAAAGAACCGAGAAAGAATGGCCGCCGGTGGCGAGCAGATACTCGTCCTGGTGCTCTTCCCGGCCTTCCCTCACCACCTCGCCTTCAATCGAAATCAGGTCGAACGCATTCGCGCCTGAAGATAGCTGGTCCCATCCGATTCTTTGCGGTGTAATGGGCGATCGCTGGTGGCTGTCTTCCACCTCGGCGTCGTTGAGGGTAAGCATGCCGTTGCGCACTGCGGGGTAGCCCGACGCGGTTGCCCGGTCGCCGATGTTGAGGGGCTGTTCGTCCCTGGTCTCGATCCACAGGCTCTTGGCGCCATTCTCGAGCACCACCGCCGCACCCGGAAGATAGTACGTGACGGTCCCTTCCACCCGCACCTGCTCCGAAAGATCCTGAGCAAAAGAGTGCTCAAGGATGTCGTCCATGGGGGTGAAAGGGAGCGCCTCAGGGCCGCCCGGAGCCGCTTTGAGAATTTTCACATCCGAGGCTGCAGGAGACTCCAGAACGATTCCGGTCAACTGCATTTTGCTGTCGAATTTTCCTGACGCGGAACCGGCCACTTCGACCTCGGCCCCACGCAGTTTCGCGAGCATGTCGCCGTCGCCGCTGTTGACGATGGCGTCGATGGATCCACCGTCGATCAGCAGCTCCAGGTAGATGTTGACCTCCTTCCCGTATGCAGCCGTCTCGGCGGTCCCGTATGTAACCAGGTCGGCGCTTCTCACCTTTCCGCGCACCGATACGCGCACGCAGTCGAAGTCTCCGCGAACCAGCTGCGCATAGCTGGCAGGCACAGGCGCCGGTGCCGCTCCGTGGCCGACGACGGTCACGCTTTGAGACACGACAGACGGGCGATAGCTGGCGTGAGTCTTTCCGCGCACCAGAACCCGGTCGCCGGGCTTCAGCGCCGCGATCTGCGGCGCTTCAACATAGATGGCTAAATCGCCGTCTTGGACGAAAAGGTCCTCGTCGCCCGCGATGTGATAAGTGACGGTGGCCTCGAAGGCCACGGGGACGGCTTTGGCTGCCTCCTCATTGGTCAGCGAGTGAATCGCGGCCAGGGAAGTAATCGTTTGCGGCGGAGCGGCAAGAACCAGCCTGGAGGAAACGGCAACCATGGCCAGAGCGAGGATCCGGCCCCAGAACCGCAACCCCGCCAGGATTCGTCTGCTGTGTGGCCGGGATCCTCGCCCGTGGATCATGCGACAATGCCCTATTTCTTCATCGCCTTAAAACGGCTGCATCCGATTGCAGACGGCTTGAGCGGCAGGGACATCGGCGCCTTCTCCTGGGCCGTGGAGCGCCGATTTGACCTATCCCGAGTGTATTGTCAGCGAGTGCTGCCAGATGTGAGCTAGATCACTTTAGTTCCCGTTTGTCGCCAACTTGGACCTTTGAAGAGTCATCTCTGGAATTCCAACTCTTTGCGCCGGTTTCGCGACATGACTCCAGGAACGGCAACGGCTGAGTGATCCCGGCCCTCCGCATTGGCGGAACGGCCTGGCTGAAGTCAAGACCCTCCGCGGCTTGTGCCTTTCCAACCCTTTCATCCCAAAGCACTTTCGTCTTTCCCCCAACCTACTGGGAATTAACACAAAATCGTTATCCTGATTTTGAGCACAAAAGAATGCGCGTGAAAACCGGCTGGGCGTCCCGGAAAAAGCATCACGGGGGGATGCCGCGAGGACCGCCCAGGATGAAGCCTGCGAACGGCGGACGAGAGTAGGCCACCTGTTTTCAAACACTTGCCAACAAAATGGAAGTAAATGACTTGTTTTGAAATACTTGTGAATTCAGTGGAAAACAACTCTCATGTTTTCAAACACTTGTAAAAAACAGGAACATGAGGGTCAGCCGGGAGACACTTCCTGGAAAAGCAGCCCAAAGCCCGGAAAGGGGAAAGCCAGACCCACCACGCCTTCTTTGCCATTGGGAGGGCGAAGTGGGAGTTCTCACGAAGTCTCGAAGTGTGTCGCACCCGGGATTTCAACGTTCGCAAACTTGAAAATTCGTCTCCGGACGCCAAGGAGGGCCAATCCATCGAGAATCAAACGACTTCCAAACGGAGGAAATGCACAATTTGCGGTGCAACTTCTCCAGAAATATTGCTTTAACCCGTTTGTTTTCTGATGAATGCAAGCAAGATTTGTATTTTCAAAAAGTGGGGTAGCTCCCTTAATACAGTAGACTCAAGATATTGTGGTTCGCGCGTCTGAAGTTTCAAAACAGCTTGATTATCCAGGCACTTGGCAGCAGTTTCGCGCGTGGTTTCCCGACGAGCAATCGTGCGTTGCCTATCTGGAGCGGCTGCGTTGGCCGACGGGTTTTCGCTGTCCAGGATG
>JASHOC010000153.1 GCA_030041305.1 Acidobacteriaceae bacterium | reverse complement strand
CAACGAGGACCACAGCCGCAAACGCGTCGGCCATGCGGCGCAAAACTTCTCCCTGCTCAACCGCATCGCCCTCAACTTGCTCAAGCAAGATCGAACCTGCAAACTCGGCATCCATGGCAAGCGCCTACAGGCCGCCTGGGACCACAGCTACCTGCTCCACCTCCTCGGGGTGGAGAATTAAGATGCGTTTGCCCTGGTAGCGCGTCGGTTTGCGCCGGTTTTGAAAGGGTGCGGTTTCAGCCGGAACATAGAAGGCGCATAAATGGCGGGCTCTAGCTCCTGAGGGAAGTCCCTTGGTGGGCTAACTGGATTGGCGCAACCAGCCCTGGAACCGTTGAGCCGACCATTCAGAACCTCGCCAGCCGAAATTTTGCGCATTGTGCGCAAAGAACCTTCCCAACATCCCGGGCGAGTCCCTGCATACGCGGGTATCGCACGACTTGCGATGAGCTCCGGCTCTGCCAAAAACGCTCCTTGTCCCATTGTTCCGTCGTCCCTTCGTTCCCTTGTTCCCTTGTTCCCTTGTTCCCTTGTTCCCCCGTTCCGCCGTTGCCTCTTTTTGCTTCCGGCCGCGCCGGGCTACGATGAATCCAGGAGGTCTCATGACCGCTTCCCTCTATTCAATTCCCGTCGAGAAGATCACCGGCGAGCCCGCTTCCCTAGGCGATTTCCGAGGTCAGGTGCTGCTCGTCGTCAACGTCGCGTCCAAGTGCGGCCTCACCCCGCAGTACGAGGGCCTCGAAAAGCTTTACGAAAAATACCGCGGCCAGGGTTTGGTCATTGCCGGTTTTCCCGCCAACGACTTCAAAGCCCAGGAGCCGGGCACGAACGAAGAGATCCAGTCGTTCTGCACCTTAAATTACGGCGTCACTTTTCCCCTCTTCAGCAAGATCAATGTCGTCGGCACCGGCAAGCACCCGCTGTACGCCGCGTTGATTGCCGCGCAGCCCAACGCCGCCGGCGCTGGTGAAGCGCCCTTCCGCGAAAAGCTGAAAGGCTATGGCATCGACACCCTGCCGGAACCGGAGATTTTGTGGAATTTTGAGAAGTTCCTCGTCAGCCGCTCCGGCGAGGTCGTGCGGCGCTTCTCACCCGACACCCCGCCCGAGGCTCCCGAGCTTGTCGCCGCAATCGAGACCGAGCTGGCCAAAAGCTAGGCTGGTTTCACAACCACTTGCGGCGTTTTCCACAGCCGCGCCCAACCTTCCCCCCCATCTAACGCCTAGAGGTGTCGCTATGAAAAAATTGTCCCGAATCTTGGCTGTCTCCAGCCTCGCTCTCACCCTCAGCGGCGGTGTGGCTTTCGCCCAGGATCAGCACGCTCAAGAGCACCAACGGTATGTCAGACACGACGAGTGGAAGAAAGGCGCTCATATCAGGGACGAGGACTGGAGACGCGGCGAGCAGGTCGATTGGCGCGCCCATCATCTGAGGCATCCACCCAGTGGGTACGAATGGCGAGAAGTCGATGGAAATTATGTGCTCGCCAACCCCAGCGGAGTGATTTTCTCAGTCGTCGTCGCCCGCTGAACATCGCCTTCCGGCACGAAAATCAGCGCGCCGGGCGCCCTGAGAGCACTTCTCCTTCTGCTATACATCGAAGCCGGGAACTCGAGTGGCGATTTCCTCAAAGAATCGCCACCTTCGCGGCTGCAAAGGCTGCATTTGAAGCAGAAGTGCTCTCGTGGTCGACTCACATTCGCCGCGCTTCGGAAATTCCGGTGGCCATCCAGGGATAACGACGCTGCAGAGTCAATCCGTCTCCGCTCTCCCCGCCAACACCCGCAGAAATTGGCGCCTTTCCATGTGATATTTGAATGCCTTGCGCCCATCGATGAAAATGACGGGGACCTCCTCGGTGTATTTCCGCTGCAGTTCTGGGTCGCCGTCGATATCCACCTCGCGCCACTGGTAATCAGCTTCGCTTTGAACCTGCTTGAGCGTTTCTTTGACGCTTTCACAGAGATGACATCCCTTGCGCGAATACACCACTACGTCGTGCATTGCGCCATTGTAATCACGGAAATCGATCTTCCCCTAACCCGGCGTAGCCGGAACCCAAAAGGGCATAACATCAAAAGTTTGAACCCTGCCGACAATGCCATCAAAGGCCCATGAACATTGACGATCATGCATAGGTCGAAACATTTTCTGCGCAAAGTGTGCAGAATTCAAATGGATAGGTTCTAACAGGTTCCGCTGGCGCGCCCTTCTGGTCCGGTGCTTGGCGGCAGGAAAGGTCGCTCGCCTTCAGCGCCTGATTCAATCTATCCTTAGCCCATGCCTGACCCCGCTTCCCCATCAGCGACTACCAATCGACTCGAGCACGCAGCATCTTCTTATCTGCGCTCCGCGCGGCATCAACCCGTTGACTGGCATCCATGGAGCCAGGAGGCCTTCGGCCGCGCACAATCCGAAGACAAGCCCATCCTGCTCGACATCGGCGCCGTTTGGTGCCACTGGTGCCACGTGATGGACCGCGAATCCTATGAGGACCCCGAAGTCGCCGCTCTCATCAATCGGCTTTTCATCGCCGTAAAAGTCGATCGCGACGAGCGTCCCGACGTGGATGCACGCTATCAGGCCGCAGTCTCGGCCATCAGCGGACAAGGCGGGTGGCCGCTTACGGCTTTTCTTACTCCTGACGGCCGTCCCTACTTCGGCGGAACCTACATTCCTCGCGACGACCGCTACGGCCGTCCCGGCATCGGTCGTGTTCTCACCGCCATGGCGCAGGTATGGCGTGAGCGCCGCGACGAAGCCCTCGAAACCGCCGCCAGCGTGATGGCGGCCATCGAGCACAATGAGAACTTCTCCGCGCGCGGCGCTCAACTGACCCCGGCCCTGGTCGAAAAAATCGCCGCGTCCATCCTCGCCCAATTCGATCCCCGCCACGGAGGCTTTGGCTCGCAGCCCAAGTTCCCTCACCCCGCAGCGCTCGACCTCCTCCTTCAAGTTGCCTGCACCCGCAGCAACGCGCAGGCCCGCGAAGCGTTTACCGACACCCTCGAAAAGATGGCCCGCGGCGGCGTCTATGACCAGCTTGCCGGCGGCTTCCACCGTTATTCGGTCGACGAGCGCTGGACCGTCCCCCACTTCGAAAAAATGCTCTACGACAACACCGAGCTTCTGCGCAATTACGTGCACGGCTACCAGAGTTTTGCACGCGAGGACTTCGCCGCCACGGCGCGCGAAATCGTCGCCTGGCTCGACGCCGTCATGACCGATCGCGAGCGCGGCGGCTTCTACGCCTCCCAGGACGCTGATGTTGGCCTCGACGATGACGGCGATTACTTCACCTGGACGCTCGATGAAGCCCGAGCCGTCCTCAATCCCGAAGAACTGGAGGTTGCCTCAGTCTATTGGGACATCGGCGAACTCGGCGACATGCACCACAACCCGGCCAAAAACGTATTACACGTGAAGCGCACGGTGGCCGAAGTGGCAAAACTGATGGGCAAAAACGAGCAATACCTGCGCCCGCTCCTCGACGCCGCCAAGCGCAAGCTGCTGTCTGCGCGCCTTGAACGGCCCACTCCCTTTATCGACCACACCCTCTACACCGGCTGGAACGCAATGGCCGTGACCGCATATCTTGAAGCCGCGCGCGCGCTGCGCATGGAAAACGCGCGTACGTTTGCCCTCCGCACCATTGACCGGATCCTCCATCAGGCTTGGGACGGCGACGCAACCCTCCACCACGTGATCGCCTATCCGGAGGAAATGGCGGCAGCGGAAAATGCCCCCGGCACACTCGACGACTACGCTTTTACCATCCACGCCGCCATCGACGCTTGGCTTGCAAGCGGCGAGATGCGCCACTACCACGCTGCCATTCGATTAGCCGATGCCATGATCGCCCGGTTCTACGACCGCGCCGCCGGAGCGTTCTACGACTCCCCGCCAACGCAGGATGCATCCATCCCGCTCGGAGCCTTGGCTGCCCGCCGCAAGCCTCTCCAGGATGCACCCACCCCGGCCGGCAATCCTACCGCCGCCTCGGCCCTGCTCCGCCTTGAAGCCCTCAGCGGCCGCAGGGACTATCGCCAGATCGCCGAGGAAACGCTGGCTTGCTTTGCTGGCGTCATCGAGCATTTCGGCCTGTATGCCGGCAGCTACGGCCTGGCTCTCGAGCGCCTCTCGCGCGACCCCGTGCAAATCGTCATCGTGGGCTCGGATTCCCATGCCGCACGCCTCGAGGCGACCGCCGTCGCCGGATTCGCCATCGAGAAAACCGTGATCCGCGTCGACCCCTCCCGCCTCATACCCGGCGGTCTCCCTGAAGCCCTGGCCGAAACCCTCCTCCAGGTTCCCGCGCCCGCCGAAGCGGAAGCCTGGGCTCTGGTCTGTCGCGGCCGCTCCTGCCTCCCGCCGGTCACGGATACCGAAGCATTGCTGCAAACGCTTTCGTCCTGAGTTTTATCGTCTCGTCACTCGCCGCTAAACGGATTGGTCTCCTGCGGCTTGAGCGTGGTCGGATCGTGCGGAGGCGCTGGCGATTCTTCGTGCTGCCCCACCGGCCCCGCCGTCGCCCCATATACCCGGAGCGGATCTCCGGGGAGCAAGCCGTGCTCTTCAAACGCCAGCCGCACCCGCCGCTGAAATTCCCTGACAGGGCCGTACTGTTTAGTCGCCACGGTCTTGAACACCACCGGAAAAATCAATTGCGACCCCTTCACGGAATCCACTCCCAACACCTGTGGATCGGCGACAAACAGATCCTTGAACTCCGGGCTCGAACGCACGTCCATGGCGATTTGCGTCAGCAGTGTCGTCACCTGGTCGGGATTCGCGGAGAAATCTGCGCTCACGTTGATGGTGGCCACCGAGAAGCCAACGTTTTGGTTGGCGACGGTGGTGATTTGCGAGTTGGGGATAATGTATAGTGTGCCGTCGCCGCCGCGCACGGTGGTCTTGCGCAGCGTCATCGCCTCCACGGTTCCGGAGACGCCGGCCAGCGTTACCGTGTCGCCCACATTGAACTGCCCTTCGACGAGGATCAGAATGCCGTTAAACATGTCCTTGACGATATTTTGCGCAGCCAGGCCGATGGCCACCCCCGCTACCCCCGCCGATGCCAGAAGTGGAGCCAGATTCATGCCCACCGTGGCCAGGACCTGCAGCCCTGCGATGACGCCGATGATCGCCAGCCCGGTGGCGCGGATCACCCCGGCCAAAGTTCTCACTTCGGCGACCCGCCCCGGCCCCACCGCGTGCCGTTCCGCCACGCGCACCATGCGGTTTGTGATCACCTTCAGCAACTTGTCCAGAATGAAGGCAATAAGAGCAACAACAATCAGATGGGGCAGTTTGCTGTGGATGAATTCCTGGCTGTCGGCAATCCACTCGTCCACCACCTTGCCCATGAACCGCCCCTGGACAAGAGTTGCCCACGCGCCCGCCAAGCGATCTGCAACCATGCCAAAAATCTCCTCGCTGAAATCTCCAATTCTAGACTAGACTGTGCCAAGGAGCCCCGAATTCGAGTGGAGGTTTCGCCTGACTTCGAGTACGGCTCTCAGCGGCGCATATTGAAGAAACTCCTTCGTCGAGGCCACAGGGTTGGAGCATGCGCGAGCGAGGGGGAGTTTTCGCGATTGCGCGGCCAACCGGCGGAGCGCTGCTGACGCATCAGAATGAATGAGGGCAAAAGCGCCCTTGGGAGATTTGTTCGAGCGTCGTTCCGGGCGCAATCTCTCCCCGGCGTCCTTTTGACATGGTTGGCGCGGCGTTCTCAGCAGTTGGAGGCGGGAGTACAGCTTCCAATGGGACCGTAACATCGCTGGCGCAGTGCGGAGGTGATCGATGAAAGTACCGCGCGTGACTCAGAACTCGACAGTCATCCAACCGAGGGCGGCGGCAATCGGCGCCTTAGCCCTTCTATTGGCCGCGGCGACGGCGGACCTGGCGGTTCGCGTCCCCGCGCAATCCGCGGCCCCAACCACGGCGCAAGCTGCAGCCCAATCAGTGTCTCAGTCCGCCGCGATGACCGCACCGCAGCCTTCAAGCCCGGCACAAACCGCAACGAAAGATACTACCTCTCCTGCGCCCGCTTTGGAGAGCGCATCGAAGCCATCGGCGAAGGAAACAACAGAGACTGCCGGCAACGGCCAGAAGCAGATCGACGGCCAATGCGCCGATCTGCTCAAGATGGCCAACGCATTGAAATCCGAAGTCGACAAAACCACCATGGACGTGCTTTCCGTCGCCGTGGTGCGCCAGGCGGATGAAATTGAGCAGCTAGCCCGCAAGATGAAAGGCGAAATCAGGTCTACGGCGGTTAAATAACCCTTCTCACCGGGCCAGTGTTTTCAGGCGCCACTTTGAGCGAACCACCGGGCAAAAACGTAAACGCGCGACCACAGAAACGAGACCGATCATGTTCGACCGACTTTTTCAGCCTGCTCCCACTTTCCTCCGCCCCTTCTGCATGGTCCTTTCTTCGGTGCTCTGCTTCGCGCTGCTTCAGTGTCCAGCTCCGGTTGCGGCTCAACGGTCCCAGACAGGTGTCGGTCTGCCCCCGCACGGTCAGATGGGAACCGACCCCCTCGATCAGCAACAACCGCCTCCCATGGGCCCCAACGACCCGCTCTCCTTGGAAAAGCGTTTGAAGGCCCTCAACGCTGAGCGCCAGAAGGCGATGATTGCCGACACCAATAAGCTGGTCAAGCTAGTCGCAGAATTAAGCGCTGAAACCAACGAAAAGCATCCCGGCGAGCTCGAGCCCGATCAACTCCGCCAGATCGCGGAAATCGAAAAGTTGGCCCACAGCATCAAGGAGAAGATGTGCACGTCGGTTCGTCCTGCGCCCATGATGGTGCAGCCGCAGCCCCTCATGACCTCGCCCGGAATGCCGCCCATGATGTGAGGCCTCCCGGCACATTCCCAATCTTGCGAAAACCACACGACGGTCGCCGCCATCTTAGTGCGTGACGGGGAGCCTTCGAATGCCTCCACCGGATTGATACAATCAGGCGAGACACACGCCTGAATCGGGCGCTCCGAGGGTTTCCAATCGATCGACCGCCTTCTCTGGGACCGGGTTTTTCTGTAAGGGACAGCGCCTCGTTCCCGGTCGGTCGGTTCTTGAATTCTTCGGCGCTCCCGAAGCTGCGCCTTGGCGCACAAGAGGCTTGTGAAAAAACGGCCCGGTTTCCACTCGCTGTAATCCCCCTTTTCAGCGGCGGTTGCAGCCGGGTTGTCGAATCGCGTTGAGGGATGAAAGCCAATGCAAGGGGCAGTTTCCAGCGGTAGCGCCACGGCCATCTCGACTGCCCTGAGCGCTCAAGAGTTGATCGAAATCTACCGGCTCATGTTCCTGTCACGCCGGATCGATGACCGCGAGATCTTGCTTAAGCGCCAGCAGAAAATCTATTTTCAAGTGTCGGGGGCTGGCCATGAGGCGCTGCAGGTGGGCGCAGCTCTGGCTTTGCGCCCAGGTTACGATTGGTTCTTTCCTTACTACCGCGATCGCGCCCTGTGCCTTGCGCTGGGCGTCACGCCGTACGAAATGTTCCTGCAAGCGGCGGGCGCTGGCTCCGACCCGGCCAGCGGTGGACGCCAGATGCCCTCGCACTGGAGCAGCCGTCCCCTCCACATCGTCACCACTTCCTCGTCTACGGCCACTCAGCTTCTCCACGCCGTCGGCTGTGCCGAGGCCGGCCGTTACTTCTCACGCCATCCCGAAGCTGCCCGCAACCCCGGGATGCCCGGCGACAGGTCATCGTTGCCGAGTTGGCCCGCCAAAATTGATTACCGCGCTTTTCACGATGTCGTGTTTCAAGGCGACGAGGTGGCTCTCGCCTTGATTGGTGAGGGCGCCACTTCGGAAGGTGAATTCTGGGAGGCGCTCAACACTTCGGCGAACGAAAAGCTGCCCGTGATCTTCTGCGTTGAGGACAACGGTTACGCCATCAGCGTGCCCGTCGAGGTGAACACCCCCGGCGGCAATGTCTCGCGGCTGGTGGCCAATTTCCCCAATTTCTATTTTGCTGAAGTCGATGGCGCCGACCCCGTAGCTTGCCTGGCGGCGTTTCAGGCCGCCGTCAGCCATTGCCGCGCCGGCTACGGTCCGGCTCTGGTCCACGGCCATTGCATTCGCCCTTATGCTCATTCGCTTTCCGATGACGACAAGCTGTACCGCTCCGCGGCCGAGCGCGAAGCCGACGCGTTAAGCGACCCCATCCATTGCATGCAGATGCGGCTCTTGCGGGAAGGCATCCTGACCACCACCGGGATCAACGAGCTCGAGCAGTCGGTGGATCGCGAGGTCGCCGAAGCCGCTGAACGCGCTTTAGCCGCTCCCCTGCCCAAGATCGAAGACATTCCGCTGCACGTCTATTCCGAGCGCCTCGACCCAACCAGTTTTGCCTTTGCCGCCGAAGAGCTGGCTGCAGCGGCCGAATCGAAGAACGAGCCTGCGCCGCCGACCGCACTCCGCACTATGGCCGACCTCCTTAACGCTTGCCTGCACGACGAGATGCGCCGCGATCCCCGCATCGTCGTTTTTGGCGAAGATGTGGCCGACGCCAGCCGCGAGAAAGCTCTGCGCGAAGTCAAGGGCAAAGGCGGCGTTTTCAAACTCACCGCCGGATTGCAGAAAGAGTTTGGTTCGGATCGGGTGTTCAATTCGCCCTTGGCCGAAGCCAACATCGTCGGCCGCGCCGTGGGTTACGCTTTGCGCGGCATGAAGCCGGTCGTCGAGATTCAGTTTTTCGATTACATCTGGCCGGCCATGCACCAGCTTCACAACGAGCTGCCGCTTATGCGCTGGCGCTCCAACGGCGCGTGGGCCGCTCCCGCCGTGGTGCGCGTCCCCATCGGCGGTTATCTCACCGGCGGGGCCATTTATCACTCGCAATCCGGCGAGAGCATCTTTACCCACATTCCTGGCCTGCGCGTCGTCTATCCTTCCAACGCCCTCGACGCCAACGGCCTCTTACGCACCGCTATCCGCTGCGACGACCCTGTCCTTTTCCTTGAGCACAAGCGCCTCTATCGCGAGACCTACGGCCGCGCCGCCTATCCTGGCCCCGATTTCGCCATTCCCTTCGGCAAAGCCAAAATCGTTCGTCCCGGCGCCGACATGACGCTCATCACCTACGGAGCCGTCGTTCCTCGCGCCTTGCAGGCCGCCGACCAGGCCCGGCGCAAGCACGGCATCGATGTAGAGGTACTCGATCTCCGCACCCTCAATCCCTACGACTGGGAGGCCATTGCCACTTCGGTGCGCAAAACCAGCCGCGTTCTCGTGGCCCACGAAGATATGATCAGTTGGGGCTATGGCGCCGAAATCGCCGCCCGCATCGCCGACGAACTCTTCGAGGATCTCGATGCCCCGGTGCGCCGCGTCGCCGGTATGGACACCTTCGTCGCTTATCAGCCGGTCCTCGAAGACGCTATCCTTCCCCAGCCCGAAACCATCCTCAAAGCCATCGTTAAGCTGAAGAGCTTCTAGCTTTCAGAATTCCGGTTGTAAGCATCCTCCGGTAGAGCCGAAGGCTTTATGATGGGCGACCCCTCAAGGCGGCCTTATAGCGGTTCTCCAATTGGTGTAGAGCAGAACCTGGAACGTTGAGTGGCGTTTTTCCCAAGAAAACGCCACCCGGCACGCCCCTCAAAACTTCACGGGAATTGGAGAACCGCCGTAAGTGCCACTCGCTCACGTCTGAGGTAACAACGGCTACCGCGCCGGAGGCGCAACGTTGGTTAGCCCCGCGCTTTCTGCGTGGGGGATAAGTGCATTAAATTGTGCTCCGAAGTCCCGTAGAGACGGCGCTGGAAGGATGCACCTCGCTTGAACGACGCGGGGACAGCAATTCATCGTGACGCTAGCGCCGGCTGTTGACCTTGGCCAGCAGCCGCAGCATTTCCAGGTAGAGCCACACCAGCGTCACCATGATGCCGAAGGCGGCGTACCACTCCATATATTTGGGAGCGCCCATGTGCACCCCTTGCTCCACAAACGCAAAGTCGAGCACCAGGTTGAGAGCGGCGATGGCCACCACAAACAGACTGAAGCCAATTCCAATCGCGCCGCCGCCATTCAGCGCGGCGAAACGGACGCCAAAGAAGCCAAGAATCATCTCGGCGAAATAAAAGAGCATGATGCCGCCCGTGGCCGCCACCACGCCCAGCATGAACCGTTGCGTCACCTTAATGACGCCGGAGCGATAAGCCAGCAGAAGTACGAACAGCGTGCCGAAGGTCAGCCCCACGGCTTCCAAAGCAATACCGGGATAGCGCACGTCCACGGCCGCGGAGACCCCGCCCAGCACGAGGCCCTCAAGCAGCGCATAAATGGGTGCCGTGACCGCCGACCACTCTTTTTTGAAAATGGTCACAAAGGCCACGATGAGCCCGCCAAAAACGCCCAGCGCCAAGAGCGGCCCCACCGCCGCCATGTTGTGTGATTGAATGTATCGATTCCACACCCAGGCCGCGGTGGCCAGAGCGCAAAGCAGCAGAATGCCGGTCTTGTTCACCGTGCCGCTCAAAGTCATCCGCGACGCCGCGTCCACAGCGTCGTACGGAACGCCGTAGCCGTATTGGCCTTGCGCCACATTGCGGAAAGTGTTTTCACCAAGGGCGGGATTCGCAGTCTTCATCAGGGGCATGAAATTCTCCATTTGCACGATGCGGCTCAGAATTCGACATACGCCGATCGGGGAATCAGAGTCGCTTCTTCCATTCTAAATCCAGAGGGAAAAAATCTGCCGCCCCCCGAAGAGAGCTGGCAAGGAGGAACAATCTATCTGTGCCTCTGCGGCGGACGCAATCATTTCGGGACCCGTGAACGCCCGCGTCGCCATAGTCATGGCAGGAGCTCCCCATCGACGGATTGCAGGCCAAGCTGAACGCATCGCTTTGCGCCGTCGTAATGCGCCACCGTAGCCATCAGGTGCTCGATCTCCGCAACTCCCCGAATGCCCCCGCGCGCTCCCGCCGACATGCAGTTCATGGCCGCCGCAGCGCAGGAAAAATCTAGCTGCCGTTCCAGCGGCCACTCCTGCAACAGCCCATAAATAAATCCGGCGTGAAAGATATCGCCGGCGCCTGTGGTGTCGACCACGGATACGCGATAGGCCGGGTTATAAAACAACTGTTTACCGTCCCACGCCAGCACGCCCTCTTCGCCCAGCGTCGCTGCCGCAAGCCGGCATCCGTACCGCGCCTGCATGCGCCGTAGGGCCCGTTCCAGGCTGTGTTCGTTCATCAGGCGGCCGGGAAAATCGCGGCTCACGATGAGGTAATCGACATTTTCGATGAGCTCTTCCACGCCGGGATACGGCTCGTCGAGGTCGGCCACCACGGGAATGCCAGCTCTGCGCGCCCAGCTAGCCGCCAGGGTGGCCGCGGCGGTGTCGTGCCCGTCCACGTGCAACACGCGCGCGTTTTCGATCCAGGTGCGGTCAAGCTCCTCGGGCTGCAACGTCATCTGCTCCCGTCTCAAGCAGAGCACCGTGCGCTCGCCGCACCCATCCACCAGAATCAGCGACTGCGGGCTCACGCCTCCCGTGATTGCGATCAGCCGCGCCTCCACGCCTGCGCGCGCAAACGCCTCGCGGTGCAGGCGAGCCGCATCGTCGTCGCCCACCTTGCCCACGTAACGGGTCGAGAGCCCCCATCTCTGGCAGGCCACAACCGTCGTCGCCGTTTGCCCGCCCGGCATAAAACTGGCTTCACTGTACTCGCTCTTCGAGCCGCGCGCGGGAAAATGGGGCAGCCGAATGAGCGTGTCGGCAGCGTTCAGGCCCACGCCCACGAGATCCACTTTCCGCAACCCCGCCACGCCCTCCTCCGGCTCCATCATTGCCCTTCAGCTGCCCTCCGTCATTGGCTCATTCTACCGGTCCGGCGCCACACCGTCGCTCCGCCGCGCCACAGCGTTTTCGATTCCGGTCCTTATCGAATCCGCGACGCTGAGTGGCCGTTTTCCTTGCTGAGGGGTGTTTTTCTAAAGGAAACGCCACCTTGCATGATGACCCTATGTCACGATTTGAATCGAAAACACTCTCATGCTTTAGCCTCAAAGAGAGTTTCTCTACTTCAGGAGTACTGTTTTGGGCCAGCCCGCTTCCTCACGCCCGTTTCATCGCCCGCGCCCGGGCGCGGCGCTCTATTGCGGCAAAGTTTCGCTCGAAGCCCTTGCGCGCCGCTTCGGCACGCCGCTTTATGTCTATTCCGCAGATCAAATCGTCGAGCGGCTGGCGCTCTTTCAAGCCGCGTTCGCGGGCCGCGAGCACTTGGTGTGCTACGCCGTCAAAGCCAATTCCGCGCTGGCCATCCTCAAGCTGCTCGCCGGCCGCGGCGCGGGCTTCGACATCGTCTCCGGCGGCGAACTGGAGCGCGTGCTGGCCGCCGCGCCTGAGGCTGCCGGGCGCGTTGTCTTTTCGGGCGTGGGCAAAACACCGGCGGAGATCGATCTGGCTCTCGAGGCCGGGATTCTCGCCTTCAATGTAGAAAGCGAATCCGAGCTGGACCTGCTGGCCGAACGGGCGCAGAAGCTGAAACGGCGGGCGCGCTTTGCCTTGCGCGTCAACCCTGACGTCTTCGCCGATACCCACCCCTATATCTCCACCGGACTCCGCGAGCACAAATTCGGCATCGATATCCGCCAGGCGCCAAAAATTTACAGAAACGCGGCTCACAGCCGCTGGCTTGAGCCCTACGGGGTAAGCGTGCACATCGGCTCGCAAATTCGCTCTGCGGACCCGTTCGGATCAGCCATGGAGCGGGTCAGCAAACTGGTGGCTCAGCTTGTGCGCGAGGGCGTCCGGCTTCAGGCTGTGGATGCGGGCGGAGGCCTGGGGATTGATTATCATGCGGCCGGCTTCGACGCCGTGCCCAAAGTGGCGGAGTACGCGGCGGCTGTCGAGAGCGCCCTAGCCGGGTTTAAGGGCAGGTTGCTGATCGAGCCGGGCCGCTTCGTGGTTGCGCAAGCCGGCGCGCTGCTTACACGTGTGCTCTACGTGAAGCGCAATGGGAACAAAACTTTTGTGATTACCGACGCGGCCATGAACGACCTCATCCGGCCGGCGCTTTATCAGGCGCATCATGAGATCGCGCCGGTTCGCTTGCGGGCGGGCAAACCGCGTCCCGTGGACGTGGTGGGGCCCGTATGTGAGTCGGGAGATTTTTTCGCCCGCGATCGCAGCCTGGCCCCCGTGGACCCCGGAGATCTCCTAGCGCTCCTCGACGCCGGCGCCTACGGCATGGCGCAAAGTTCCAACTACAATACCCGGCCTCGCGCCGCTGAGGTTTTGGTGGAAGGCGCGCAGGCGCGCCTCATCCGGCGCCGTGAGACAATAGCGGACTTGCTGGCCCCGGAAAGCATCTAAAAAGAGCGGGGAGGGCTGCGGGATGCTAGGGCAAATTGCATCGAGAATCCGGGCGAAAACCCTGGTGTACCGGTTCGCCGGCCCGGCAGAGCGCTGGCGCGTCGAGGGACGCACCTCAAAAGAAGCGTGGATTCGCGCCAGCCAAAGCTCCATTGCGATGCTGTTTGCCGCGGATGGACGGCGGCGCCGGCGGTTCCTTCGCTTCCTGCGCTCCGGCTTCCTGGGCTATTTTCTTGTCCACAATGGTGATTGGATCGGGTATGGCTGGTGCGCGCCCCCGGGCAGCGGACGCCCACCCCATCTGCCCCGCTGGGCCGGAGGTGTAGGCGCCTATTGGATCTTTGATTGCTGCGACCGCGAAGCAGCTTGTGGGCGGGGTTCGTATCCGCAACTCTTGGCGCATCTTCTCACTTTCGCCTATGCACGCGAATCGAATCCTCTCCTTCTTTGCGAACTGCAACCCGAAAATCTGGTGTGGCGGCAGGCGGCGCTACAGGCCGGATTCACCCCGCTCGGCGTCCTGACCGCGTACCGGTTATGGTTTCCCGGCGTCGGCGGCTTTGCCATCGGGGGAGTCTGGCGGCGCGACGCCGTTCACTCCCCGGAAATGGCGCCGCTGGAATCTATGCTCAGACATTAACCCGTCAGCTGACCTTGGTCTCTGTTCTCTGTTCTCTGTCCCCTGTTCCCTTGGTCCCTGTTCCCTTGGTCCTTGTTCCCTAGTCCCTGTTCCCTAGTCCCTGTTCCCTAGTCCCTGCTCCCTAGTCCCTGTTCCCTGTTCCCTAGTCCCTGTTCCCTAGTCCCTGTTCCCTCGCCCCCAACCGCTCAACCACCTCCACGCCTCCGTCACCACATGCGTGTAGCCGAAGTGCAGCGCCTTTACCCGCCATCCAGGCAATAATTCCCGCCGCGTAGTGATCCCTTTATCAGGACTTGCCCATCTAAGCCATATAGGGGAGTGAGGGTCTGTATGTCCAGGCACGGAATCCCGATAGGCCGCATTTTTGGCATCTCCATCGACCTCGATTTCTCCTGGTTCTTGATCGTTGGATTGCTGGCGTGGATGCTCGCCGAAAGCTACTTTCCCACCGAGTTCCCGGGCTGGACCCCTGGCCAATATTGGTTCGTCGGCGTCGTCACCGCCCTCATGCTCTTTGTCAGCGTCCTCATCCATGAGCTGGCTCACTCGCTCGTCGCGCAGCGCTACGGCATTCCTGTTCCGCGCATTACGCTCTTTCTCTTCGGCGGAGTTTCGCAAATCGCTTCCGAGCCCCCAACCGCCGGCGAAGAGTTCTGGATTGCTTTTGTCGGACCGGTGACCAGCATCGCCCTGGCAGCTTTCTTCTGGGAGATCGAGCCGCTGTTTGCGCGGGGCCAGCCGGTGTACGCCCTCGTCACTTACCTGGCTTTCATCAACCTCGCCCTCGCCCTTTTCAACCTCATCCCCGGCTTCCCTCTTGACGGTGGCCGCGTCTTTCGCGCCATCGTCTGGCGCATCACCCGCAACTATCATCGCGCCACGGTCGCTGCGGGCGTTTCCGGCCGCTTCTTCGGTTTTGCCATGATCTTCTACGGCGTCTGGCGGGCTCTCACCGGCGACATCGGCGACGGCATCTGGATCGCCCTCATCGGCTGGTTCCTCGAAAGCGCTGCCGGCAGTCAGTTGCAGCAGGAATCCGTCAAAGCTCTGCTTGACGGTCATCGCGTCGTGGACGCCATGGAGCGCAATTTTGTCCAGGTCCCCGGCTACGTTTCCGTCCAGGATCTCGTCGACCACGGCATGGCCCCGGCCAAATCGCGCTTCGCCATCGTCACCGCGTCCGGCGTCCCGGCAGGCATGGTCACCTTCTCGGGCGTCCGTGAGATCCCCCGTCAGGATTGGCCCAGCACGCCAGCCTCGCACATCATGGTTCCTTTTCAGAAACTGGCCACGACGCAACCCGACGCCGTCCTCTGGTCCGCGTTCGAGAAAATGGGCCGAGACGGCGTCAACCAGCTCCCCGTAATCGACGCCAACGGCGTTGTCGGGGTGCTGTCACGCGAAGACATAGTGCATTACCTGTCCGGACTGCGGGCCATGACCGCTTGACGCCGCCCCATCCGGCATCCAAATACTCAAGCGGGAGGAGCCTGGCGCAATCAGTGCTCAATCCTATCGAACAAACGGGAGGATCAACATGAATTACGCGCGGAAGAACTTTCCATACTGGACGCTGATCATCATCGCGGCTGCTCTGGTCTTCGGAGGTTTGCTCCGCGCTGGCGTTCTGCACCTGCCCGGTTATCAGATTCATGCCGCTCCGGCGGTTACGGTTCAGGAGGCTCAATCGGCTCCTCCCGTCAGCCTTGCCGGCTTCAAAAACGGCTTCGCCTCCGTCATCGATCCGGCCCTCCCCGCCGTGGTCAATATCTCCTCGACCAAAGTGGTCAAGCAGCAACAGCAGCCCGACATCTTCAACGATCCCTTTTTCCGTCAATTCTTCGGCAACCAGTTCGGTCAGCAACAGCAGCAGCAACAGCCCCAAACCGAACACGAGTACAGTCTCGGCTCCGGCGTCATCGTCAACCCTGACGGCTACGTGCTCACCAACAACCATGTGGTCTCTGGCGCTTCCGACGTCGAGGTCTACACGCAAAGCCACAAGGAATACAAGGCCAAAGTCATCGGCACAGATCCCCGCACCGACATCGCCGTCATCAAAATCGACGCCACGGGCCTGTCTACGGTGACTCTCGGCGACTCCTCCAAGCTCAAGGTCGGCGATCTCGTCTTCGCCATCGGCGACCCCTTCGGCATCGGTGAAACCGCCACGATGGGCATCGTCAGCGCCACCCAGCGCGCCCTCGGCGGGCAAATCGAACACTATGAGGACTTCATCCAGACCGACGCCGCCATCAATCCCGGCAACTCCGGCGGCGCGCTCATTGATATTCGCGGCGACCTGATCGGCATCAACACCGCTATCCTCTCCGGGGGCGGCGGCAATCAGGGCATTGGCTTCGCCATTCCCATTGATCTCGCCCACCACATCATGGACCAGATCGTCGAGCACGGAAAAGTCATCCGTGGCTATCTAGGCATCACCATCCAGGGGGTCAGCCCCGATATGGCCAAAGCCTTCGGCTTAAGCCAGGGCGGCGGCGCGCTGGTCGGCGACGTCTCTCCCAACGGTCCGGCCGCCAAAGCCGGCGTTCAGCGCGGCGACATCGTCCTCCAGCTCAATGGGACTCCCGTGACTTCCCAAGATGATCTCAGCCTGCGCGTCTCTGAAATGGCGCCCGGGTCGGTCGCGCATCTCCAGGTCTACCGCAACGGCCACACCCAGGAAATCGACGTCACCCTCGCCACATTCCCTGAGAATGCTCAGACCGCGCAGAACAACAACGAGAACCAGGGACCGTCCGGCTTGAAGGGCCTTCAGGTCCAAAATCTTACTCCCGATATCCGCCAGCAGCTCAATCTCCCCGCCACCACCACGGGCGTGGTGGTCAGTCAGGTCGATCCGGACAGCGCCGCCGCCCAAGCCCAAATCCAGCAGGGTGACGTCATTCAGGAGGTCAACCGCAAACCCGTTCATAACATCAACGAGTACCAGCAGACCCTCGCCGGAGCCACCAACCAACCCGTCCTCCTGCTCATCGATCGTGGCGGGACCACCCTCTTCGTCGTCGTCCAACCGCAACAGTAAACCCAACCCATGACTGGCGGTTGCGCTTCGTCAATTTTCCCGGCGAAGTGCGGCCGCCGACGCCCAGCTCTCTGCACCCGCTTTTCTCCCGCCCAGCCAACTTTCCTCAGACCCGGATATACTGTTCGCGTACATCGTTCGACTCCGCGCCGCTACAGCAGTTCCAGAGTTGTCATAGCTCAGAGCCGCAGGAGCTAGGTGGCTTTTTCCTTTCGTCGGTCCCCGGCGAATGATTTTTACTCAATGGATTGGAAGCAAAAGCCACCTTGCACGATATGGGAAAGAGCACGTAAACTCTGGAACTACTCGGGACAGTCTCCCGCGCCACGGATTACATTCTTGAAATCGCGAGCCGTACAACGCGATTCCTGCGCCCATCGTGCATTAAACTGGCTGCTTTCATAGAAACCAGACGCGGAAGCCGCCCAGCTAATCCTACTGCGAGGTTCCATGGCTCCCAATCGAACTCAAATCGAAGCCGCTCCCGAACTCACGGAGCAGGCGACGGGCAAGTCTTCCATTTTCTTCTTCGCCTCCGTCCTCGTCGTCATCGCCGGCGTCATTTTCCTTTTCGTCACCAACCCTGCCCATGGCCGCTGGCTCCAGGGCTACGATCCGCTCGGCCCCTGGTGGGTTTCGACCATCCTCGCCGCGCTGCCCATCGTGGTGCTCTTGGGAGCCATGGCCATCCTGCGCGTTAAGGGCCACGTCGCCGCCGTCGCCGGCCTCACCACCGCGCTTCTGATCGCTATTGCCGTCTTTCACATGCCCGCGCGCCTCGCCTTCACCGCCGTTTCCTACGGCGCCGGCTACGGCCTCTTCCCTATCTGCTGGATCATCCTCCCCGTCATCTTCCTTTACGACCTCACGGTCAAAACCGGCCAGTTCGTCACCCTTCAGGAGAGCCTCACCAACATCACGGACGATAGCCGTCTTCAGCTTCTCCTCATCGCCTTCGCCCTCGGCGCGTTTTTTGAGGGCACCGCCGGCTTCGGCACCCCCGTGGCCGTCTGCGGAGCCATCCTCATCAGCCTCGGCTTTCGTCCTCTCCAGGCCGCCGGTCTATCGCTGCTAGCCAATACCGCCCCCGTGGCCTTTGGCGCCCTCGGCATCCCCATCGTCGCTCTCCACGGCGTCACCGGTCTTAACCTGTTTGCGCTCTCCAAAACCATCTCCGTCATCTTGGCTCTTTTCTGCGCCTTGATCCCTTTTTGGCTGATCTGGGCCTACGCCGGCTTCCGCTCCATGCTTGAAGTCTGGCCGCCCATCCTCGTCGCCAGCCTCACCTTCGCCTTCGCACAGTGGTTCATGGCCACCTACAATGGGCCCACTCTCGTCGCCATCGTCTCCGCCACGTCCACCATCGTCGTGCTCGTCGTCTTCCTCCGTTTCTGGAAACCCAAGCGCGTCCTCAACGCCAAGGGCGAAGACGTCACCGGCACAACCCGCCATCGCTACGACCACGGCGCCGCCAAGATCTTCAAAGCATGGCTGCCCTGGCTCATTCTGAGCGTCATCGTCTTCCTCTGGGGCATTCCGCAAATTTCCTCGTGGCTTGACGCCCGCACCACCATGAAATTCATCGTTCCCGGCCTCCACAATGTCATCGAGCGCGTTCCCCCAGTCGTCGCCAGGTCCACCCCTGAGGCCGCCGTCTTCACCTTTAATTGGCTCACCGCTTCGGGCACGGCCATCCTCATCGCCTCCATCATCGCCGGGCTTCTCATGGGCATTCGTCCCGGGTCCCTCATCACTTCTTTCTTCAAGACCTGCTACAACATTCGCTTCGCCATCGTCACCATTGCCGCCATGCTCGGCCTGGGCTACATCACCCGCTACTGCGGTCTGGACGCCACCCTCGGCCTTGCTTTCGCGCGCACCGGCTCGCTCTATCCCTTCTTCGGCGCCCTCATTGGATGGCTCGGCGTGGCCAGCAGCGGTTCCGACACCGCGTCCAATGTCCTCTTCGGCAGCCTGCAACAACTCACTGCGCAGCAAGTCGGGGTTTCGCCCATACTCATGGCCTCTGCCAACTCCGCCGGCGGCGTCATGGGAAAGATGATCGCCGCGCCCTCGGTCGTCGTCGCCAGCACCGCCACCAACAGCTACGGCCAGGAAGGCACGATCCTGCGCTTCGTCATCCTTCACTCCATCGCCCTCGCCTGCCTGGTCGGCGTCGTCGTCTACCTGATGGCTTATGTCCCTCCCTTCACCCGCCTCGTGGCGCATTGAGACGCGCTGAGAAACTCACCGACCTGGCGCCCATCCTTGCTGCGTCTTTGCTTTTGCGGCAAGGTGGGAGACCACAAACGCTGCGCGCGCCGCAGCCGCTCTTGGGACTTCGGGGCGCCACCATGCCGTACCATTGCCTCGCGAGGAAACTATAGCGGTTCTCCAATTGGTGTAGAGCAGAACCTCGAACGTTGAGTGGCGTTTTTCCCAAGAAAACGCCACCTGGCACGCCCCTCAAAACTCCACGGGAATTGGAGAACCGCCGTAACTCCCATGCGCGTCTGCTTTCTTCTCCAGGTCCGGCCCGATCGCATCGCCGAGTACACAGCCCGTCACGCCCAGGTCTGGCCCGAGATGCTCGACGCGCTCCGCCAAACCGGCTGGCGCAATTACTCGCTCTTTCTCCGTCCCGACGGCCTCCTCGTCGGCTATCTCGAAACCGACGATTTCGCGCGCTCCTGCGCGGAAATGAAAAACCACCCCGTCAACGCCCGCTGGCAGGCCGAAATGGCGCCCTTCTTCGCGCCGCTCCCCACGGGCGGTCCGGATGATAATATGGCTCCGCTCGAAGAAGTCTTTCATCTCGATTGAGATCGGCGGGCTTCATGCAATGGCCCAGCCGTAAGGGGTACGTATCTCACTCCGCTCACACGGATCGCTGCCATGAAGAAATTTAACCCCCTTCGTCGTGACCTCCTCCGTGCCGGCAGCTTCGGTGCAGCCGGCGCCGCGCTCGCCCTACCTGCTCAGGCCCAAACCGCAGCCGCTTCGGGCGCCCTCTTCGACGTCCGTCAATACGGCGCCGCGGGCGACGGCAAATCCCTCGACACCCCTGCCGTCAATCGCGCCATTGAAGCCGCTGCAACCGCCGGCGGCGGCCTCGTCGTCTTTCCCGCCGGAACCTATCTCTGCTTCTCCATTCACCTCAAAAGCAACGTCCACCTGCATCTCGACCAGGGCGCTACCATCCTCGCCGCCGATTCCCCGCTGCCCGGCCAATCTACCGGCTACAACGGTGGAGCCTACGATCCCGCCGAGCCCAACGCGCCGTGGGAGCCCTATCAAGACTTCGGCCACAACCATTGGCACAATTCCCTTCTCTGGGGCGAAGACCTGCACGACCTCAGCATCACCGGGCCTGGCCTTATCTACGGCAAGGGCCTCAGCTTCGGCGCCGGCCGCACTGCCCGCGGCAATTATCCCGTCTACGTCGCCGAGCAGTCCGGCGTCGGCAACAAATCCATCGCCCTCAAGAACTGCCGCAACGTCGTCGTCCGCGATTTCTCTATCCTCAAGGGCGGCCACTTCGGCCTGCTCCTCACCGGCGTCGACAACCTCACCATCGACAATCTCAAAATCGACACCGATCGCGACGGCATGGATATCGATTGCTGTCAGAACGTCCGCGTCTCCAACTGCACCGTCAACTCGCCCTGGGACGACGGCATCTGCCCCAAGTCCAGTTACGCTCTCGGCTACGCCCGCGCCACGCGGAACCTCACCATCGCCAACTGCTGGGTCACCGGAACCTACCAACTCGGCACGATCCTCGACGGCACATTCAAGAAATTCCCGCCCGGCGTGCGCGACCATGGCACCGGACGCATCAAGTTCGGCACCGAATCGAACGGCGGCTTCATCAATATCACCATCACCGGCTGCGTCTTCGAGGGCTGTCTCGGCTACGCGCTCGGGTCCGTCGACGGCGCCCTGCTCGAGGACCTCACCATCGCCAACACCACCATGCGCGACCTCGGCTGCGGCCCGCTCTTCCTGCGCCTCGGCGCGCGCCTCCGCGGACCCAAGGAGACCACCAAAATCGGCGCCATGCGCCGCATCCTGATTAGCAATCTCGACTGCCACAACGCCCCCGGCCCGCAAAGCTCCATCCTGACCGGAATCCCCGACCACCCCATCGAAGACCTCAAGCTCGATAACGTCTACATCGAGACCGCCGGTGGGGGCACAGCCGATCAAGCCCAAATTCAGCCTCCCGAGCTGGAAGACGGCTATCCGGACCCGAATCGCTTTGGCCCCACGCCCGCCTCCGGCTTTTTCCTCCGTCACATGCGCAATCTCGAAATGAGCCACGTGGAAATCGCCAACGCCGCCCCCGACGCCCGCCCCGCCTTTTCGCTCACCGACGTGGATCGCGCCGATTTCTTCGCCATCACCGCTCCCCGCTCCGCCCGAGGCGCATTCGCTCTGCATGACGTGAAAGACCTCCGCATCTCCTGGTCCCGCGCCGCACCGGACACCACCCTCGCCAGCGCGGACAGCAAGCTCATCTGAGCCCCGCAGCCCGAGCTCTCGAACGTCGCAATCCGATCTGAAACTGCAGGGTCTCAGTGGACGCGTGAGAATTCGATCACCCGCTAACTTGCCGCTTTGTCGATGAAAGAAATTCAAATGCCTGCATCGAGCGAGCTCCCACGCGAGCTTTTCAGCTCTTGCGGGATACTCTTGGTCCCGTCTTCTTTTGTTCGTATTTTCTCCGCAGCCCCTTTACGCGTCCCGCAAACACCGCAAAACGAAAAGGGGCGTCAAGTCCCCTGAGGGATGGTTTACGGCATCCCCCGCGCAAGCTGAACTTTCCCCGCGGCCCCTTCCACCACGCCCCAATTTCCCGATTCATTTCCTTTGTTTCAATGGTATGATTCGTTCGTCGATTCCCCATTCCTCCCCAATCTGTTCATCCCCGGGGCTAAAGACGAAAAAGCAGGGCCCGGCCTCAGTTTGGGAGTAGTGGATAGCAATGGCGAATACTGCTTCTCCACCGTCTTCTGGAACGAAAAGCGCCCGCGCGCCTGTGTCGAGGGCGCCGAGCGCGACGGCAGGTCTGCAACCCATCAAATGGGAAGCTCTCGATTGTGAGCAACGGGAACAGTTTCTTACTCGGACGCAAGAGGAATACCAGTACCTGGTCAACGAACTTTTTCAAACCTCCAATGACTGCGTCAGCAAGTTTCAACGTTATCTCCGCCTTCACGTACGCTGGAGATGGACGGTCATCATCTGCACCGGCGTCATCGCCTTGCTGAATGTTGGCGTCAGCTTTGCTAGTGCCCACAAGAACTGGCAATGGCTCAGCCTCGTCACCTCGCTTTTTGCCGTCGCCGTCACCGTCCTCGCCACCCTCGAGGGTTTTACCAACGCAGCCGAACGAGCCCAGGCGTATCGCGAATCCCGCGAGATCTTTATCGATATCGGCCGTGACTTCGCCGCGGGATGGGAAACGTATGTGAATCCGTTGCAGCAAAGCGCCGAGGCCTGCTCCAACGCAGCCGAATTGCACCGCAGGCTGATTGCCGCCGATAGCGAAGTTCGGTCCAGGTTCAAGGACCTGACCAAAGATCGCAAAGATCAGGGAGGGGGTAAGTGATGCCAGCCTCTCGCCCTGAAGAGTTCTTCGAGAATCTCCCCGCGCGCGCCGCCCCGATGCAAAACATCGATTCCCGCGGTGAAGCGCAGGCCTCGGGAGCGCTCGTCCAACAGGCCGCCACGGTCTGGCATCTGCCTCCACCGTCATGGGTGCGGCCGGAACCCATTTACGGGGGCCGGCGATGACGCAGAGCGATTCTCGAAAAACCGAGGTCATCTGTATTTGCAGCGGCAAGGGCGGAGTCGGCAAAACCCTCTTCGCTGCCTGTCTCGGGTACTCGCTCACTCGGGCCGGCCTGCGTGTTCTCATGATCGATGGCGACCTTGCCACCGATGGCCTTTCCCTCTTTCTGCTTGGACCAAAGGGCACTGAGCAGGTCGACTCCTTTTCCCCGTCCAACACCTTTGCCGGCGCCCTCGCCAGCTACAAAGCCGCTTCCGAAGATGCGGAGCAGCAGATCGATTACCAGGTGCGAAAGATCTACCGCAATGGCCCCGACGATCACGGCGTCGTCTACGACGCGTTGATCAGTGGCCGCTCCCTTTATGGCGATGTATTCGTCGGCTCCTCGGTAAGTCCTGTCTTGAGTGGCGACCGCGCAACCTTTCAGGCCGCCGCTCGGGCGCTCTTTGACGCGCTCCGCCGCTCCGGCGAGTATGACTACGTCATCGTGGACACCCGCGGAGGATTCTCTTTCGAAAGCACCGACCTTTGCGCCTTGGCCGACAGCTTCCTCGGCGTCATTGAAGCCGATATCACATCTTTTTACCAGACCAGGAACCTCGTCCGCCGCATCGATGAGGCTGCCGGAGCTTTAGGAACCAAATCGCTTCTGCGAGGGTTCCTGGTCAATAAGGCTCTCGACGGAATGCCGGCAAGCGGCGAACTCGATCTCTCCAAGGTCGAAGTGTCGTTCCGCAACGCTTTAACTCGGGAATTCCCCATCAAATTCTCCGACACCCATCCTGTCCCCGCCGACCTCGACGTTCTTCAGTCCTACAAAATGCAAATGGCGCCGTTTTTGAAGGCCCCTGCCTCTTACTTTACCTACGCGACGCTGACTGCCTATTCCGACATATTCCAGGTGGTCACTTCGCGCTGGAGCGCGAGCCAGGTGCAGGGTTGGCAGGACCTCGTTAATTCCGTCGCGGCCGCGATCAGGGAAAAGAACGAGCAGGCCCGGATCGCCTACCAGCGCGAACAAGACGAAAAGGCTGAAGTGGTGAAAATGCGCGAGACCCTGACCCAATCCGCGGCTCAACTTCGCGATCGGGATGTGCAGATCGAACACCTTCAGAGAGAGCTCGAGCTGGCGCGCGCGCAGATCCAATCGGAACTGCATCGAGCCGCCGCCGTGGAAACCCTGGTGCGAAGCGCATCGTCAAGGTCTGCGCAGCCTCAGCCCTCGTCGAGTGGGCCGGACGAATTTGCGCGTGTACTTTCAGAATCGGCGCCTCGCGATCTGCAAAGCCAGAGCATGGCGCCTCCATCGCCCTTCCCGGCGGCTCCCACATCACCCTATGTAGCGGGACCCACATCGCCCCATGCTCCGCCGACGATGTCGCCTTACGCAACGGGGCCCGCGACGCCCTACCCATGGGGGCCGTACGGGCCCCAATCAACCGCGCTCCCTTACTCCCTAACGCCTCCTCGCCTCAAGAGCCGTCCGTGGCTCGCCTGGTTGGCCGGTCTTATTGCCCTGCTCGTCGCGCTCGAGGTACTGTACGTAAGCCAACATCGAACCACCACGCCTCCCTCTGCATCGAGTGCCCCGGCCGTCTCCAATGCCCCAGGGGCGCCCAATTACGACGGAGCCGCGAATCAGCCAAACCAATCCACCCCCCCGCCCACTTCGCAGACCAACTCCCCATCGACTCCGGTCGCCGGCGTATACAAAAAAGAGAGGTATACCATGCTGATTCCGCTGTGGCGGAATGCCTGCGAGGGCGGGCAAACGGCCGCCTGCGCGAGTCTTGCCGTCGCTTACGATTCGGGAATAGGCGCGCCGCAGGACCTTTCTCAGGCGCGCTCACTTTATCAGAAGGCCTGTGACGGCGGTGATTCACTGAGTTGCGAAAGCCTCGGGAATATGTACCTGACAGGGCGAGGCGGACCCCAAGATGCCGCCAGGGGCAAAGATCTATTGCTAAAAGCTTGCAAAATGGGAGATTCAATCGCCTGCGCCGGGCTGAAGTCACCGCCCTAGCGCTTCGGGCCAATTTTCAGCGAGCCGGTGTCAAAACACAACCTGTCTCACCCAACGGGTGCACCCCAACTCGTGTCAAGCCGTCCTTGCCCTCTTAATCCTCCAACTCCCTCATCCCGAAACACTTCCGCAAAGCCCCAACCTACCGGGTATTTCCGTCAAATTGCTATCCTGATCTCGACAACAGAAAGGAGCTATACCCGGCAATTCAGGCCCGCAAACCGCGAGTTGGCGGTTTCCGGCGGCAAACGATCGCCGTCCGGTCGACGCCGGCCAGCCATCGCTCGTCAATGCACACACTTCGACGCAAATCCGAAAAACGGCAGTAAGCTTTTTGTTTTGTTACAGATGTGAAAGATACTGTTTGTTTTCAAACACTTGCGGAGCTTGTCTTCGTAAGCTTTCTGGAATCAACAGTTGCTGGGTAGGAAAAATGGATTCACTTTTCGCATCGAAAAAACCATGCGGCGCGCAGTTTCCGCAAAGAGGGAGACTCACAGTCGCGAGCCCGAGAAGCTTTCATAAGCCATCTTTTTTCAGGCAGATATGAAACTGGCTCTTTGTTTTCACACACTTGCGGGCACTCGTCTCGGTAAGTCTTTTGGAATCAACACTTGCTGGAATAGAAAAATGCATTCACTTCTGCATCGAGAGAAACCATATGGCGCATAGCTCCGCAAAACAGCTCGCAATCCCTTTGTTTTCTTAAATTTAGCAATAACTGCTCCGTTTTCAAACGTTTACCTCAGATTCGCTGACGTAACCCGATGAAAACAGGAGGCTTATCTCCAGAATGAGGGTAGGGGGTAGGGGGTAGGGGGTAGGGAGAATCGCTAAGGTGGCTAACTCGAAGCAATGCCGCCGCCCCCAACCTCGGTTGGAATCCGCCCCGGAGCCCATGCTATATTTTTTCTAGGCGCGCCGGGCGGTGGCGCAAAAGGGAATCTATCGTCGCTGCGAGTCGCCCAAAGCAGCTCCAACCGCATCCTCCTTCCCGTTTGGACGCGTAGCTCAACTGGCAGAGCATTCGGCTCTTAACCGACAGGTTGTAGGTTCGATTCCTACCGCGTCCACCAATCGATTCAATCAGTTAGGGCGCTTCGCTTGTAGGCGCTCCCTTGGTACCGGGGAATTTACCGGGGACCCTCGATGAGAACTTGACCGCTGACGCTCGGCAGTGGTACTCCGGGAGTGTTTGCTAAAGCTGATGCCGGTGCGCTCCGCATTTCTCGAAGATTAGCTCGAAGAAAGGCTGCAGAACCGTCTCTGCTCGTTCTTTGGAGGGGTCGAGGGTACCCGTTCCGACAATGTTGGGCGTCACGCACTCGAGTTGTTCCCACTGATCGAGATCGTTCGACAATTGGAGCCGGAAGCCTTCAACTTTCGTCAACCCACAAACCCATTTGAGCGGCGCTGTGATACCCAACTTCATCAAGAACGAGCCGTATTCATTAAGCCGCTCGGCAAAGAGCTTCTCCCAAGCAATCAAGATTCTTTTCTGAGCCCCCGCCAAGGACCACGTATCTATACTCCAGATTTCGCCCGTCGCGTGTAAGAAAACTACGCTTGCAGCCTTGCCTTCCTCTCCGCGACGGCAGTCGTAATAGCCGAGGCCATCGTCTGCGCGAAGCCGGTGACTCGCTTCACGTCCTGAAAACGTCCGAGGTGGGCCATACCCGAATTGCACGGAGTCAGCAAGTTTGGGCACAGACCAAATGTTTGCCTGTGCCCGCGTCGGCATGACGCGGATGAAAATGGCTGGACCCGCGGCCAGCTTTACTTTTTGGCTGCTATCATCTTCAAACTGACTTGGACCCAGATCCCATCTGACTCCTAGATAATCCTTTGGGTCGCGAAATCTTGCGGGATCTCCCTCAATAGCCGCCTTTTCAGGAAATGGCCGACTCTGTCGCATCGACTCCACTTCTCTGTTCAAGCACAACGACAATGCCTCTTTGAGGTCGTTCTTCAGTTTTCGCGAGGCAGCCTTAATTGATTCAATGTCCGCATCGGGAGCCAGCCTATAGATGATCGGACCTGCCTTCGTTCGCAAATCGAACGGGAGGTCCCCATGAGAGCCGTAGTGTTCGTTCAGAACCATTAACAGCGACTCGTCTCCGAGATGTTTGAGTGCGTATCCAAGTTCGATGGCGACGTTGGGGTTCATAAGTTTCTTGGGTGCTTCGCCCTGCGGCGCATTCGAAAATCCGACAGGCGTGACATCAGCCAGAACCACTTTAGAGCCTTCGATTTTTCGGAGAATTGTGCGAGCAAGATCGGGGCTCCCGGGAACACCCTTTCGATCCTGGTCTACCTGCATGTCAGACAGAATCTCTCGTTCATCGGGCTCCTCCAAAGTGAGACCCGATTTCAATTCTTCGACGGCACTCTCTAGCGCCACTTTGACAAAATGCCGCCCTGTTTTCCCTGGAGTATCCGACTGCCATGACCAAAAGACTTTCATGTCTACTCCCCCGCCAACGCAGCGAATCGGTACCTAGTTTGTTCAAGGGTCACTGCACCCTGTTCGCCGCAGTCCTGGTGCCCGGTCCATCGTTGGTCTCTTCGATTTTCGCCCGAACTGCGCTTATGCTCTCGACCGCACTGCGCAGATCGTTCAAAGAGAAGTGACCATACCGCGCTGCCATCAGCACCATCGTAGACTTGCTCCACCCTACGATCTTCGCAACCTTGGCAATCGGCACACCGTTATTGAGCATACGGGATACCGCCGTGTGCCGCAGATCATGGAAGCGGCAAGCAAGGGGCGCAATCGCTTCTTTGGGTTCCGTCTCGGTGTTCGCGTCCGTCTCTTCCGTTTCGCCTTTCAGAATCCGCGCTGCCCGCAGTCTCGCCGCTTCCCATGCTTCCTTGATGCTCCCGATGGGCTTTGATGGGTCAACGTGGTAAGCCTTGGGGCTGAATTCATCCCCACCCGCGCCGTACCGCTCTGAGGGAAACACGTAATGTTCCGGCTTGCGCTCCGGGAAGTGCGTCGCCCAAAAGCTGAGAGCAGCAACCGCCCTTTGGCTGAGAGGCACTATGCGCCCCGTGCCGGCCGCCGTCTTGTCTTTGCCCCATTTCAGGCAGCGGTTTTCAAAATCCACGTTGCCCCATTCGAGCGTCCGAATGGTTCCGTACCGCGCCCCCGTCACAATGGCCAGGGTGACGAATGGGGCCAGAGAGCGGGAGCGGGATTGACTGCAAGCCTGCAGCAGCGCCGTTTCTTCTTCCGTGGTGATGGCGCGCCCCACGTCATCCCGCGTGGGGAGCATCGTCACTTCCGGCTGTAACCGCGCCCACTGACCGGAGCGCTTCAGAATCGCCCGCAGTGTTCCGATTTCCAGATTCACCGTCTTTGGCGAAGCCTCTTCATCAAGCCTCTTTTGCTGATAGCGGGCAACGTCCGCCGCGTCAATATCGCAAATCAGCTTGCGGCCCAACTCCGGGAGCAGGTGGGCAAGGTTGGCCTGTTCGATTTTCACAGAGCGCGCCGCGAGCGTAGCCCTTTTAATATCCAGCCACTCATCCGCCGCAACTGAAAGCAGAAGGGGTTGCCGCCGCTTCCTGATGCCCGCTGCGCCCTCTTCCAGCGCGCGGCGGCGCTTATCCTCGATCTTCAAGGCGAGTGTCTTTGAGCGCGTTCCTGTGCTCTCCCTGATGCGCTGGCCGTGGAAGAGAAAATCCATCGTCCAAACCTTGCTGCCTTTGTAGCGAAACACTGACATAGCTATTCCCTTTCCGCGCGCTTTGCTGCGCGCCCTCTCCTTGTTACCGTCTTGGCTCCCGGCACTGGTTTGTTTTGCGCGCGTGTTCTCTGGCTCTTCAATTCGGAAGAGCCGAGCATTTTCCGCACCCATGAAACCTCAAGCGCGTACTCGTCTGCCGTTTGTTTGTTCACCTGTGAGACGATCCATTCCGCACGATCCCGGTTGGCTTTCTTTTGCGCCGGGAGAGTTGTCCAATCTTGAGCCGCTCGCTTAACCAAACCGATCTTTTTCCGGCGCTCGGCTGTCGTGTAGAAGTTCCGACATTCCTTTGAGCAAAAGCGGTCTCGCCCTCGAATCTGATCGAGCCACTTTCCGCACCGCGCACAATTCACGGCCCGCCGCTGCGAGAAATTTTGGTCAATGTGGATAGAGAGGCAGAGCGCCTCAATTGGGGAATCGCAACGCGCCGTCACCGTCGGGAAGCCTTCTTTGTCCCAATACAGGTATGCCGCGAGCCGCTCGGATTCGCTGGTTCCGCGCAACGCCAACCCTAGCACGCTGGCATCAAGATTCGGCGCACCTAAAGTCTCCAGGAATGTCTTCGCAGGGTCTTTCAACAGCAGCGTCCGGGGCTTTTCAGAAAGAATCGCATTCACTCTAGTCTGATCGGTTTCGTACTGTGCCGTCCGGTATTCATGCGCTGCTTTGATAGCTTCGCGGAATTGGTTTTCGTTCAGCCGCCTCAGCCACGCGAAAACATCCCGGTGCATTTTCAGCCATCGCCGAATGCCATCCGTTACAAACTTAGGCCGCCATCCAAGATTGCTAGCAGCCATCCGTTCCACGTCGCCGGGAGTGTAGTAGAGAGCGTTCGGGCATTCCAGCATGGCCTCTGGAACGTAACCCGCCGAACCTAGCCACGAGCACAGCGAGTCTGGCCTATCCATATCGAGGTTGAGTAGATTCGTGCGAATCTCTCTCCAATTGCGAATTAAGATGGCGTCCAGCTTCGCTCGTTCGATACTCCCAATATCCCGAGGGAACATTCTTGGAAAGCCCTCTTTGTGCCCGTCCTCACTAATCACCGTAGGCCACGGCTCAACCCTTATGTGAACGCGGACATTCGGGAACGCCAGGAGTGATGTTTCGCTGTACGCCTGTTGTACGTGTGTGTGCATGTTGACGCAAGTACATAGAAAGACTACAACCAAACTCAGCAGTAATCAAGGGAAATCGGAGGCAAAAATGAGCAGGCTATTGACCGTGGAAGAATTCGCCGCTGCGCTGGGCCTATCTCCTCGAACCGTGCGGCAGTGGGTTTGGATGCGCCGTGTACCTTTCATCCGAGTCGGGCGCGCAATTCGCTTCCGGCCCGAGACCGTTGACGCAATCTTGACTCGCGGCGCTGTCCCGGCGGATCGACGCCAGCGCAGACTCTCGCTACTGTAAAGCGGCTGGCGCGCGCGGGTCGCTGTCGGGCACCATGAGCTGATTCGCTCCAACAAAAAGAAACGGCCCGCTCGAACGGGCCGCTTCGGAGGTTTGTTGCCGAATGTCTACCACAATAGCACAACCACAAAACCCTTCCGTTGTTTCAAACAATGGCGCTACGCCTCCGCAGGTAGCTGGCCGAATCGAGACCGGCGCGGATGCTTCGGATTTTGCTCTCTCTCACCAGAGCGAATTTTCAGAAGATGCTCTCGCTCTCAGATTCACAGATGAACACGGAGCAAACCTGCGCTACACCGCTGCATGGGGCCGCTGGAGTGTTTGGACTGGTACTTTGTGGCGGATGGATGGAACGCTCGCGGTCTATGATCTGTCCCGCAAACTCTGCCGGGCCGAGAGTGAAGTGTGTCCCAAGGGACTTGCCCTGCGCATCGCATCGGCGCAGACCATAGCTGCTGTGGAACGGCTGGCGCGTTCGGATCGCCGCCATGCAGCAACCATTGAACAATGGGACACAGACCCGTGGCTGTTGAATACTCCGGGCGGGATTGTCGATCTGCGAACCGGCAAGATGCGCCCGGCATGCCGCGAAGATTGCATGACCAAAATGACTGCTGTTGCCCCAGGTGGAGATTTGCCAACTTGGCGTAGGTTTCTTGAGCGGATCACTGATGCCAGACAAGAGTTACAGGACTTCTTGCAGCGAATGTGCGGTTATGCTCTGACCGGGTTGACGCGGGAGGATGCGCTGTTCTTTCTGTACGGCTCCGGCGGAAATGGCAAGTCAAAATTTCTTGGTGCGTTCTCTGGTCTGATGGGCGATTACGCAAGGACCGCACCCATCGAGGCGTTTATCGAATCTAGGAACCAGAACCATCCAACCGATCTGGCAGGGCTTCAGGGAGCGCGCCTTGTCACAGCCATTGAAACGGAAGATGGGCGCTACTGGTCAGAAAGCAAGCTCAAGGCGCTAACCGGCGGAGACAGGATTGCGGCGCGATTTATGCGGCAGGACTTTTTCGAGTACACTCCGCAATTTAAGCTCGTTATCGCAAGCAACCACAAGCCCAGACTGCGAAACGTGGACGAGGCTATCCGCCGCCGGTTCAACCTTCTGCCGTTCACGGTGACGATTCCGGCATCCGAGCGTGACGAGAACCTTGGCGAGAAACTTCGCGCCGAATGGCCCGGTATACTCTCCTGGGCAATCGAAGGCTGCCTTAAATGGCAGGAGCATGGTCTAAGGCCGCCCGCGATTGTCACTGAAGCTACAGAGGAATATCTCGCGGCGGAAGATGGTCTCGCTCGCTGGCTGGAGGACCGCACAGAGCGGAAGAATGGAGTCTGGGAATCTGCCACGTCTCTGTTTCAGGATTGGAAGCTATGGGCTGAATCCAATGGTGAGTATGTGGGTTCACAAAAGCGATTCTCGGAGAATCTAGCGGCACGCGGGTACAGGCCCAACCGGAAAAATACAGGCCGTGGGTTCGATGGAATCGCCTTGCGAGCATCCCAGTGACGGATAGTGACGGGTCTGTAGATTATCCGCGTCACGCGCGCGCGCGTAACAGTGATAACGAGAGCACCCGTCACAACCCGTCACCCGGATCACGGACGGACCGGAAACGGGCGGGCTGAGGACTGGCCGGGCAGCCGCCCTCTATCCGCCCACTTCAACCGCAAGGCGAACACCGCCACGCCGCGCAGCGCCCGGCCCGCGCCGCCGCCATCGCAGCGCGCCCTGAAGCCGCTTCCGGCTGAAAGAGAGGAATGTTGCGGAAAGGGCCTAACTTGACAAGATAGGGTCAAGACTTTGCTGGGCAGTGAGGCCTGCGACGGGAGTTAGGTCGCGTCCGGGCACTCCTACCCACTCTGCGCGCCCCTCCATTCCCGATGCCTGCCCTTGCCTTCAGCCTGCCAGCGGAGCCACAGGGGAAGGGCCGCTATGGTGGCGAGGGTAGTGGGCGGCAGGGCGGCGGTTGCGGCGGCGGTGAGCTGGCGGCGCTGGCGCGAGGTGGAGGTATAAAGCAGGCGGTAGCACAGACGGCAAGCGAATCGGTCTTGGCCGTCTGGCAGGTAGAGCCGCGCGCAACGTCGGCGGCAGGCGCGCCGGGGGCAGCGGAACCAGTAGCGGCGGCGCAAACCGGCGGGGTGGAGGATGAAGTCGCAAGCGAGCGGAATGCGCTGGGCCGGGAGCACGCGCAGAGGATGGGCGCTGACGATTTGCTTCGGAAGGCGGAGGCTGACAGGCACGCCGTCCGGCGCAATCGTGACAGTGAATCGAACGGAGCCGGTCTGCCAGCAGGCGAGCCGCGAGCCGTCGCGGAGCAGGGGCAGGCGCAGGCAGCGCGGAGTGAGAACGATGGAGACGGATTCGACGAGGGCGCGGGTCATGGGCGGGCCGTGGGGTAGTTGCTCAGTGTATGATTTCTACTCTCCCGAGGGCGACTACTAATTTGACTGACCACGCGCCGGTGGCTATCATGGGGTATGCCGCCAGACCTCTCAAGCGCCAATTGGAAGATTGACCGTGCCGTTGATTTGCTCAACGTGCTCGACAATGAAGTCGCTACTTGGCATAGCTTGAAACCATACAGCTTCTACACCTACGTCAACCCAGAAAAAACCCGCGCAGCCGTGATCGTCCGGGAGCATCATCCTCCGGAGGTCATTAGATGGTCGCTGATGGTTGCGGATATTATTCACAACTTGCGATGTGCTTTGGATCACGCTTTCTGGGCAGTGCTCCAAAACGAATTCCCGGGGGGCCTTCCTAAAGATGCCGACCGGCTGTCCCTCCCGATCTGGGATAGAGCGCCCACAGCCAAGCAGCGGAAAAACTTTGATCCGGTTGGCAAGAAAATCTTCGATGCTGTCGTGTCGGTACAACCCTACCTTCACCCCCACACCACGTTTCCACTTCATCCTCTTGTGATCATCCGAGATATTGACAACGGGAACAAGCACAAACTTTTGTTCGCGGTTATGCCTTCCGCTGCCATTATTCAGGTCAAGGTATCTGGGCTTCGGCAACCTCACAAGCCAGGGACTCACGAGCGGATGTATCGCGGTGAACTCAAAGAAGGTGTAGAAGCTGTGGTGACAACCTTCGATGTCCCTGAGCCTTATGTGGAATATGAGTGCACTAATTTCGTCTCGATCATTGCCATCCGGCACCCCATCGCCAAGCGCCTCGGGCAAGATCGTGATGATTACGCATCCTTGACGGACGTGCTTATCGCTCAGGTCAGAACTACGATTGCTGATCTTGTTTCCAAGGTAACTTAAGCTGATCTCAACGGACACATCCGCCTTTCCGGCGGGCTGTGATACACTCCGCCTAAGCGGAGCGTCCGAACTGTCTGGGCTGGCACCCTTCAGCGCGTTTGATCTTCGCAACTAATCTAAACTTTTACCGTTCCGGCAGAACGTATACCACACCTGCTCAATCCAGATGATAGCAGGAGTGTGCGGAAATGACAGTGAACCAGTTTAGTGAACTTCCGGAATCAATTCAAACTACTGTAACCCAAGTCCTTTTTCGTAAAGATGCGGGTAGTCGGCATTATTCAATATCCAGACTATTTGTGCGTATGGGACAAAGAATACGGGCATTTTGGGGACGGTTTGTTTGAACGTCTCTGCCATAAATTTTGCTAATCCGCGCCCCTCGACCCAAATCCCTCCCTCATCAACTGCCATCAATTTCGTCACGATAACTGGGTGCTCCTCGTTCAGTAGCTGATGCACAGTTTGAAGGACGAATTCTTCCCCAATCATCTCCGCCAGTGTTTTCATAGTGTCAAGAATTATAGGAGAACGGCGTATGATAGTGCCATGGAACTGCCCTCCGCTCGCCCGCGTCCGCGTCCCGAGATGATCGAAGGGAAAGAAGCCTTTGAACGTTTCGAGACTGCGATGAAAGCCGTCCTGAAAGTTCCCAAGAGCGCCGTACCCAGCCCGTTTGGGAAATCGCACAGCAAAGCGAAAAAGCCGGTCACCCGCAAGGGTTAACCGGCTTTCTTCTTTCCGCGCTTTTGGCGCTCACTTTCTTTCTTAGTTAAGGTGCGCTCGACTCGCCGCGTCCTTGCCGGTGAGAACGTCCCAGGTTAGACGCTTACCGAGAATCTGAGAGCAGGCCAGAACGAACCTATCCGCGTCCGTCAATGGATTGTCTTTCGTCGCGCGGTTGTTGTAGCGATAGCTTTGCTCATCAAGATACCGGAAGAGGTGGAATGGTTCCACGCTGACATAGGTTCCGTTGATCCCTCTTTTCAAAAGGCTCCAGAAATTCTCAAGGCCATTGGTATGAATCCGGCCATTCACGTATTCCACAGCATGATCCGCAACTTGATGCGCGTATTCAGTGGCGAGTCCCTGATAGGACATCAGAGCGTCAGTGTAGAGGGCCGAACCCGCTTCGACGTGCTTTTTCACTTCGGCTTGTAGCGCCTGCCTCTTGCGGTTTGGAACGATTGCCGTGCGCACCTTGCCGCCGCGTTCCAGCAATCCCATAACGGCAACCTTGTCTTTGCCGCCTGTCCCGGTGATGCGCCGCTCACGTTTGCCGACGTGCATGTTGCGAGCCTTGCCGCCGATGAAAGTCTCATCGGCTTCAACTTCGCCAGTCAGCATCTTCCGAATGAACCCTGATGCAAAGCAAAGCGAATCCGGTGCGCCATGTGCCAAGCCGATTTCTGCGAGATGCCGAGGGACCGATGAATCTCCATGCTGCTGATGCCGTTCTTGGCATTGACTACGAGCCACATGGCCGGGAGCCATTTCTCAAGGCCTAGCGGCGAATCCTCGAAGATCGTCCCAACCTTCAGAGAGAACTTCGCTTTTTCATGCTTGCCGTAGCACTTGTAGAGCCGTGCTGATTCGAGGTAGGTCACATGCTCAGAGCCGCAACGTGGGCAACGAACCTTGCCGTCTGCCCAGCGCAAACCGATCAGGAAATTGCGGCAGTTGTCATAATCGGCGAAGTAGATAATGGCTTCTTGGAGTGTCTTCGGGCTGTTCATGATTAAAGTATGCCCGAAGACTTCTGGTCAGTCAAGTTAATAATTGCCCTCCCGAGAGGTATTTTGGAAATGGGGATTCCTGTTGCTTCAGCTTCGTTTGAGCACTGTGTGATTCTAGGTTGCCCACATCGACCGGAAGACCCACCCTGCAATATTCCTCTCCCGCGTCAAAGCCCATTAGTACCTATCCATTTGAATCCTGCACATTTTGCGCAGAATATTTCTGGCGATGTACGTTTCGGTCAGTATTCATGCGGGATTTCGGCATTTTTTCAAAGGCTCCAACTTTCGGGAAAATGCCAGGTTTTGGTTCCGGCTACGCCGGGTTAGGAATATACGAAGGTCTACGCTATCAACCCACGGGTGAATGGCCCTTAACTTTTCTATGTCTTCGGCACGGGCGACCGTGCGAGTGTTGGCCACATAATGTCCATCTCGAATATGACATGAGGCTCCCAGGTCAACCCGTGTCCCCGCTCTGGAAAATAGAATGCGAGTGTGCCCACGAAAACTGCGGAAAGCAACATACGCTTTACACAGGGCGGATGCCAGATTGGCACTCCATCGCAGAGTGGATTCTGAAAACCAAGCCAAAGGTGCCGTGCGAGGGGCACGATCTTGTGTGGCGTGAAGAATTGATGCGTCAAACCGAGATTGCACACGATCCTCCGATGCGCTAGTATGCGCGTAGAGAATCGCGTCTCAATTGGCCGGGGCTGGCACCCCGGCTTTTCTATTTTCCCGTCAGGGGTTGGAAAAACAAGTCTTCGAGTACCAGCCTGCGTACCTGCCACTGCTCTAGCACTCGCTCGCTTTTGTTGCCTTCGATGACTCGCAATTTGCATCTGCAATCGTCATCGAGGGTGAGGGTAAGTATAAACGTTGATTTCGCGGTCGTGATCTCAATGCGGTCAGAACGCAAAGCGAACTTGACGACATTCCCTGGACCGCTGCCTCGAAAGACTTGAAACATGGTTCCGGCATCGTTCACCGCCACATCAACGGCGGGGAGCGGACCACCCAGCAGCTCATTCAACACCTTGGCGTCCTCACGAACATCCATCTCAAGTTTCTTGAAGACTGGCAGGAGCGAGCAGGCAGCCCGTACTTTAACCCAATTGAAATCGGGAGGCTGATTCTCAACTGACATGGCTATGCTTATATAGCCACTCACGCGGAAGGTCAATCGAATTGCCAGTCGCGAGAGCGACAATTACGCTCCCAGTCAATAAAGCCCCTCTTACCGAATCCCGGTCAACAAACGCGATGCCGTCACGCCCAGAGCGCGGGCAATCTTCACGACGCGGCGGTGATCGAGTGGCCGACGAGTTTGCATCATGTCTCAAGCGTGTTCCAAGACTGGCGCGCGATTCACAGGCACCCATGGCTTCGTTTCAAAGAACTGAAACTCCACTTTGCGCCGGTCAGCAATTATCCCCTTCCGTTCTCCAAAGATTCTGTCGCGAAGGTCAAAGAACGCTTCGATTGAATTGGGCAGCGCGCCCTTCTCCGCTGGAGCATACCTGTTGCAAAAACTATTGCAAGCACTGCATGACAGCACTTGATTGGCAAAATCCTCAGAAAGCTCGACGGGAATTTGAGCAGCTAAACAGACGCTGCTTGGGACCACGTGGTCAAGCGTAAGCGTTAGCCAAGTCTCAAAGCTGGATGTGAAATCGACACCGCAATAGGCGCACCGTGTCTGCCCGGTTGTTCGCATGAAGTCGTTACCGTACTCGTGACGACAATTTGATCCTTTGACCCGTTTGATTGGTTTGCGACCGCCATCAGGATAATTTTCAAAAGGCAACATGAGTCCCCCCTTCCACTGCCCTCCGCCGTCATCAAAGCAGTCTATTGCGGGTGTTGTCACGAGAATACTGGAGCCGCCCTGTCCGGCGCTTCTCTATTTTCCGCAAATGCCCCGCCTCTCAAAGCCTTTGTCTCAATCTCCAATTTGTGAACCTCGCCCGCTTCGTCTTGCAGATAAAGGTCCATCTCCACCACTGCGAACCTGACCGGCGCCCGACAGCCACGTTTCTATTGCCCCAGGTGTTTCAATCGCAGGCAACCCATTGCGTGTGCGTGACCATTCCTCCCCGGCCCGTCGTCGGGTCATTCAGATAGACCGTGTGCACGTATTCCATTTCATGCTGACCGCCCGGACCCGCGCGCTGACCGCCTGGAAACATGCGCTGGCCATCGATTGGGCAAATCAAATAGCTCGGACACGGAGCCGCGAAGCACAGGCACGTCAACAGCGATACAAGAATAATGACTTTCAAGATTTTCATAGTTCGCCTCGTTTTTGGTTTTGCAGTCCATCTCAATCCATGGAAACTCAGAACGGCAAAACCAGCCCTGATCGCAGCGGTTTTCGCGTCTCAACCTCGGATAAGTGAGTCATGTCATGGCTTCGCCGCGTGATCCTCAAACCATTTTCGCGCCCGCTCTTGTGCGCGGGAGAGATCGGCGGGCGTCAAGTGGGATGCGGCTGCATCCCGGTCCTTTGCGGCGGAATCCGCGATGGTTGCATCGACTTCGCCAGCCGCCGCGAGGTCGAACCAGAAATAGGCTTCCGCGTAATCCCGAGGCACTCGATGCCCGTTGAAGTACGCCAACCCGAGGTTGTATTGCCCTATGGCATCACCTTGCTCGGCGGCTTTTCGGTTCAAGCCAAGTGCTTGCCCGTAGTCTTGAGGAACGCCTTGCCCCGACGTATATAAGAAAGCAAGTGAGGTTTCACCGCCAGCATCCCCCTGTTCGGCAGCGGCCCGATACCAACGCGCCGCCTGCCCGTAGTTCTGTGGCACACCTTGGCCTTGGAAGTACAGCGAGCCAAGATTTACTTGCGCATCGGCATCACCCTTTTCTGCGGCTTTACGAAACCATTGAGCGGCTTCTGCGTAGTCTCTGGCTACGCCCTTGCCGTCCCTCAAATAGATGGCAAGATTACACTCGCCAACCACGTTTCCCTGATCGGCAGCTTTGCGATACCAGAATGATGCTTCGGCGTAATCCTTCGGAACACCGTCACCCTCGGAGTACATCGAAGCGAGATTGATCTGCGCCCCGTCCACTCCCTGCTCTGCGGCTTTCTTCAGCCAGAAAAGAGCCTCGGTGTAATCTTGCGGAACCCCGGAGCCATGGAGGTAGAGAACCCCCAATGCGCTTTCGGCATCGGGATCGCTCTCCTCCGCAGCCTTCCTGAACCAGAATGCGGCTTGAGAGAAGTTCTGCGGCACCCCCATGCCTAACTCGTATGTCATGCCCAGATCATAGTGCGCCCTGGCGTCTCCCTTTTCCTCCTTCGCTTTGAGCGCTGCAGCATCCTGGCCCGCCTGCGCCGCCGCGCAGCTCGCAACGACAAGCAGCACCCCGGCCACGCACCCCAAAAACTTGGACATTTTCAGTAACCCCAGAATTGGCGCGCTTGTGTCTCATGCGACACAATGCAGCCTCATCCTAACGCCATGCTGGGGGCATGGCAAGCGACATTTGCGTGCGCGTCGGGCGCAGGATTCGGGCGCTGCGCCGGGCGAAGGGATGGTCTCAGCAATTGCTGGCCGACCATGCCGAGCTGGAGCGGGCGCACGTGTCGCGGCTGGAGCAGGGAAGGCGCGAGGCAGGGCTGAGGGCGCTGGAGCGGATCGCGCGGGCGCTGGACGTGGAGGTGGAGGATTTGGTGCGGCGGGGGTGAAGCGGCAAGAGCGATGTTGGTCATGGGCTCCAATCATTTCACCGATCCTGCTGTATGGCCTTGTGCGTTACTATGAGTGTGCGGACGGTGGGACTCGAACCCACAATTCCCTGACAGGACGGCGGTTTTAAAGACCGCTGTGTATGCGTTCCACCACGCCCGCAGGACACGGGGAGCACTCAAATGCTCCCCGTTGCTGTTTTGGGTCAGTGGCGGTCCTCTGATTCTCGCCATTACTCACCTCTAATGATGGTGAGATTAGGTGATTATCTTCTTGCATATCAATAGCGTAGTAAAAATCATGCCGCAGTATCGAGACACTTTGAAACTTGCATTTTGCTGGCACTTTACTGGCGTTTTGTTTCCTTATGGCGTTTGACTGGCATTGGAAGTTTCACCTCGTAGCCAAGGATTCCAGAGAGAGCCCTCTCATATTTTCCGACCGTGGTGCGATTAGGGGAGAATTTGCCAGATTTATGCCGGTATACGGTGGTCGGATCAACGTCTATCTTCTCCGCGATACCTTCAGGTGTGGTTCTCGCTTCGCGAAGCAGGCGGTCTAATTCTTCACAGAAATTCTGCCCCTCTTTTGGCGTGGGAAGTGAAGTTTTTGCACTGCCTAGCGCCAGCGCCACAACCTCTTGCAAGAGCGGGCTTGTGCTCTCTAAATCGACTCCGCTCCTCCTAAGGTCGTCCTCCCGTGATAATGTCCGCAGCGGATGAGTGTGCATTTGTCTCTGAACTTCTGGCGGCAACGGCGGCCTATCTACCATTTCCGGCGGATTGAGCCGGGCGCGGATTAGCGTCTGCACTTCATCTGACGCCGCCTTGCGCATCTCGTGTTCGGTTAGTCCATGGTTTGCTATGCTCACGCCACGATCACGGACTGATTTTTCAACTCCCGCAACTACTTCCATCATCATCGCAACGATACGCCGCTTGAGTCCTTGCAACATTGCCTCGATTCCTGGCTGCTGTTGATACAGTGTGCCCTCGGCAAAATAGAGCGTCCGCGCGTAGCTTCGCAAGTACACAAGGACAGCCTTGGGGGTCTTAGCTGGCGGGGCTGAGTGGCGGTCTCTCTGTTCTGAAGGGAAATAGTTGGCGGACAGTGGTATTGCTATCTGCGACAGTTGCCCCCACAGCACCCTATATGCTTGGACCCGTATACCTTCAAGGTGGGCCTCGGTATCAGCATCGAATTGTGGTCGATTGGATTTCCCCATTCGCACCGTTGCAATGGCGCAAAGATGGGCTTACGATGGGGGTAACCAACCGCATCATCGAATTGCCCCGGCCCTGCGCCGGGCTTTTCGTTTTTTGAAGTATAATCCCTCGGTTTCAACTTTTGCTTTCAAGAGGATAGCGCAAATGGTAAAGAAGAAAACGCAGCCTGTAAGCTACATGGCAAGTATCCGAGCGAGCGTGCAACTGCGCTCCGATGGCCTTCACATTGCAGTGGTGATCCCGTGGAAGAAACTAGAGCGCGTCGGCGTTCCCTTGGGCGAAGTAAAGAAGAAGTACCGCAAAGGAAGTAAGAAATCTTAGAGTTTTCCTTGCGAGGTCTTCACCCGTTCAGCGTCTTCGTTTTTGGGGCGAGCTGGCCGTCGGACTTGCACACCGTTTCACTCCACGCCGCTACACGAATCCGCGTGGTCCTTCTTTATGTAGCCGGTTCTACACGAATCGATGTAAGCCGCATCTCAGCCTCACCGCAACTCAAAAAAATTTCCGCTGTCTGCCGGTCCAACTGTTCCGCCGCCCCCAGTCCTGCGAACCGGGACCCCTTGAGAACAGGTCTGCCGGGGCCGGGTGCGGAGCAGCGGGCCGCAATGGGAGCCTGATGGTCTGTGAGAGCGGCGTGCGGGCCATGAAACCATACCGGGGAAAATACCAAGGACCCTGGGCAGAACTTCGCAGTCATCGGTAGTAGTGGCGAGGGGCCGGAACCCGCATAAATACAGGGTTTCGAGCAATTCAGAGTCAACCGCAGTCATCGGCAGAAATCGGCTTCCTCGCAACTCTTAACCGACAGGTTGTAGGTTCGATTCCTACCGCGTCCACCATCGAATCAAGCACTTACAACTTCTCCTAATACCGAGCTTGGTCCAAGCTGGTCCAATTGCTTTCGGACCCTTGAGGTTCTTCTCCTTGGGGCCACGCCTTCTGTCGCTTTTATGTTTTTCCCGGAGACAATCGCCGGCTTCCAATCGGCGAGGATTTCCGTCGTGCGGGAATTCATCGCGTTCAGCACGCTCGTCTCAATGGTCTGTACGTAGACGTCCCCGGTCGTCTGGATGCTCGCGTGACGTAATGCCCCTTGCGCATCCTTGAGCGTCCCATGATGCTGGAGGTGCGTTCCCAATGTCCGCCGCATCACCTGGAACGTGATGAGGCTTTCTGGGATGTCCAGCTTCCTAGCGATTGGACGGTATCCGTCAGTCCAATCCATCTGTTCGGAAGGCTGTGTTTTGTGATGGTCTGAAGACATGAACGACGATGCGGCAGGATTGGTGCAGCGACGTAA
>JASHOC010000152.1 GCA_030041305.1 Acidobacteriaceae bacterium | reverse complement strand
CGCGCACTCCGCTCATCTTGGACTATCTGCCCCCGAACTCCCACCCGACTTCCGGCCTCGCGGCTCGCTTCCGTCCGGAACGCCATAACCCGCACTCCATCGCCACCCTGCGCATACTCCTCGCCCGCTCTCTGCTCCGTCATCTCTGCCGCTGTCCGTTTTGCGGTGCTCTTAGTTTATAACACAGTAGTACTAGGGCGGATATCCAATCCACAATCCAATTCACGTCGCGTTCAGTTGGGGCGATCGAATGCCTTGACCTGTAATCTGTCCATGTAACAACTTATTCCGATACTTTCGAATTCTTTCAATCTCGTTCGAAAGTTCCTGGTAACGGCTGGCCAGCAGGTCCTGCACCGATCCTACTTCCAGCGCCTCGATGCCCGTTACGAATGTGTACGGAAACAGTTTTCGATTCTCCGCAAGGATGATGATGATTTCCTCGATCTGATCCTCGCTGATATTGGGATGTTGGAATATGAGAAGACAGAACAATCGTCGTAACTGTTTTTCGTACTTCGTCCAGGAAAGTATCAATGCGTCGACGCAGCGGGTCTTTGCCGCGGAATTTCACAACGCCTGGAATGTGGCGAATTCTTGCTTGAGCGGGTCGGGAATGTGAAGCCTTCTTCTCAATTGGCATCCATCCTACCCCATCGTCCCTCGGGTCCGCGAAGACCAGGCCTTGGGGTTTCCCTGCTAAGGCTTCGTTATCTTCCCTTTTGCGCCTGCCTGGAGGTTCTTAAGCCCTTTAAGAAATCTTGATTTGTATTCGTCATAGTCTTTGCTATTGGCGATAATCTCTTGCCTATTGATGACTCTTCTGTAGCTGTCCCCCGAAAACACTATCTGGCTATAACCCATGAATCGCATCCCATTCCAAAAATTTGGGTCACCATCACGAGACGCTTGAAGAAACTCGCTACTAACCTCCTCGCTCATCGCTGGCCATTGGAACGAGAGGATGTCATGATTGTCGCCGACGACCTCAACGTGGACAGGATTGTTTTGTTTCTGCATGGCCCCAGACATCTGCAAAGCAAACAACTCTCGCATCCTATTCTTAGCTTCCGGAGAGATTCCGTCCTTCTCATTTCCTATTTCAGTTGCGGATTTAGACATGATTTCGTAATTGTCAAGCGCGTTGGTGGAGTGGACCCCGAAAATGAGACAAGTGGGATGGTCCGCCGTTCCTCCTGAAAGTAGGGTGGCGATATAAGGGGCAAAGGAGGAGAGAATCCAATGGAACTCCATACACTCGGCATCGATCTCGGCAAAGCAGTGTTTCACGCAGTAGGTCTCAACAAGCGCGGCGATTTTGTCATGCGCAAGAAGTTTTCGCGGACTCAGTTGTTACGCTTCACGGCAAACCTGAAGGTGGATCTCATTGGTATGGAATCCTGCGGGGACGCCCACTTCCTCGGCCACTCACTGCGGGAACAGGGGCACGATGTTCGCTTAATCCCGGCGCAATATGTAAAGCCTTTTGTGAAGACCAACAAGAATGACTTTATCGATGCGGAGGCAATTGCCGAAGCGGTTGGGCACCCGACCATGCGCTTTGTGCCCATCAAGAGCGACAATCAGCTAACCTGCAATCCTTGCACCGTGTCCGTGAGCGCTGGATGACGCGGCGCACTGCTGTCGTGAATCAGATTCGAAGCCTGTTGTTGGAACGTGGCATTATCTTGCGCAAAGGAAGGAAGTACGTCGATCAGGAGCTTCCTCGGATTCTGGAGAATGCCGAGTTAACGCTGTCAGGGCCACTCGGGCGCTATTGGCCCAACTGAAATTAGAACTCGGCCAACTTGCTGAGCGGATCGCGGAAATGGATCACGTCATTCAACAAGCCGCGCGTGCACATGATGGCTGCAAACGAATGCAGACGATCCCCGGAGTGGGCCCAATGACCGCAACCTCCGTTGTCTCAGGGATCGGCAACGGACACGCTTTTGGCAAGGGTCGTAATTTCGCCGCGTGGATATGCCTTGTGCCTCGGCAACACTCTACCGGTGGCAAACAGAAACTGCTCGGCATCAGCAAACGTGGCAATCCTTACTTGAGGACCCTTCTCGTCCAGGGCGCACGCGCCGTGCTGCAGAAGCGAATGCATCAGTCGCCGGGCCTGAGTTGCTGGCTGCAGCGCCTATCATCGCGAAAACACGGCAACGTAGCTGTGGTAGCGCTGGCCAATAAGCTCGCGCGCATAGCGTGGGCTGTATTGACCAAGAACGAGTCTTACCAGCCGTATGCACCGGCTGCTAATCACTTCCCCATCGGATGCCACCATGAGTTTTCTAAGGCATAGGCAATCTATCCACCCGATGTCGAAACCAGCAAACCGGGAGGAGGATGTCCATCCCACTCCCGGTCCTCATCGGTACGGATGAGTTGCAGCCGGCTATTCCTTGGTGAGTTGCTCTCCAGCAGAGCTCGCTTCTTCTTCACCGGCTGGCTCCAGTTTCATCCCGCCAGCCGGATCTGTGAACTACATCGTCCACGCGTCGGCGGGGGTTCCTGCCGCTCGATCTGGGCGATCTCAGACATTCACCCGAGGTCTGCTGGCGAACGGTGCGATGGCACAACGGTTAATTCCGGCGCTCTGGAAACCCGTGGAGCAAAACGGTCTACGAAGACTGGCTATTTAGATAGGAACAGGGCGTAGCGCATCCCATCGTGGCCCGGAGAGCGTAGTTCTCCAACAAAGGCCGAATACATTTGCGCGGACCAACTTGCCCACTTCACTTTTCGCTTGCAGAGGAGCGGCAGACCATACTTTTGCTCCGGCATTTAAACGTGAACACGGCCTCTATGCTTAGCGGGAAATCGGCTGACCGCTACGTGAACGCCGCGATTTTTCGAGGCTTTTCGCTTTCGTCAGCCTTTTGTGGATAAGCGCGGCGCTCGGATTGAGCCGCAAATCAAGGCCGGACGGCTTGGCGGAACGAAAAAATGGGTAAAGTCCGGAAAAGAGGTTGTATCCTAACTTGGTTTAGAGCCTGTTATTAACTTTGCGCCCGTAAATCCAATGGAATCAGCATGGAATTTTTGAAGGTACAACAAGACAAATGGAAATCGTAGGCGCAGCCGGAACCGAGCATCCCCAGTATCCGCGTTTTGCTGGGATTTTCGGCATTTTGCTCGCTTGCGGCACCCTTCAAAATTAATAACAGGCTTTAGAACCTATCCATTTGAATTCTGCACACTTTGCGCAGAAAATGTTTCGACCTATGCATGATCGTCAATGTTCATGGGCCTTTGATGGCATTGTCGGCAGGGTTCAAACTTTTGATGTTATGCCCTTTTGGGTTCCGGCTACGCCGGGTTAGGCCAAGGCTAGCGATCAGACCATCTCCGAATGGCTGCGTAGCAAGATCGTCGACGAGATCGGAGCGTAAGCCTGTGGATTTCAAATTGGGACACTACCGGCGTTTAATCGTTGCTGGCTCGCGCAAAAGCGCGCCGGCTGGTGTTGGAGGAACCGGGGCGTCGCTATGGCGATTAGCCTCCTCAGGCCTTTTGGAACACGCTTGCACCCCGATTTGCGATCATGTTGCTTTATGCTTTCAATGTTGAACTCCAGCCGATGATGCTCCGCCGTGATGTTGATGGATGCGGTTTGATCGCACGGTGGACCACTATCCCGTCAAATCGGCAGTGAAACCTCTGGATGTGCTTGCCGCAGACGATCACATGATACGGGCAGCCATTACTTTTCCGGAAGTGTTCGCCCTCAAGGTTCGCGCGACACTTGTGTCAGCCTCGGGAGACGCCGAAGACGTGGTTCAGGACCGGGCCATCAGACGATCACGCACCTGGGTAATCGTTGCCATGTCGATGCAGGTCCAGGCCATCGAGAGCGCGCCATCCACGAGCGCCTTATCTGCGTCGGGCGTGATGCAGTGCGCCGTGAATTCGGGCTGGTGATTCACGGCGGGCAACGAATTGATTCCGATCATAGGATGGATGGACGGCATGGCGCGAGAGATATTGCCCATATCAGTGGAACCGGTGGGCCGCGTCTCCCACTCGCCCAGGTCAGGGAACGGCCGCCCTAGAGCCTCAGAGTTCCTGCGGTAAAGCGCGGACATTTCGTCGTCGTGGTGCATCTCGGCGTAAGGCTTGTCGCTGCCTTCGATCGTTACCTTCGCGCCGGTGGCAAGAGCCCCTGCCTCAAAGCAGCGGAAAACTTTCGGCCGCAATTCATCAAGTTGATCCAGCGTTTCAGAACGAATGATGTATTTGGCCGAGGTGCGCGCTGGAACGACGTTCGGAGCAGCGCCGCCGTCAGTGATAATGCCGTGGATTCGATCGGTCGAACGTATATGCTGGCGAAGGAGCCCGATTCCAGTTTGCGCGATCGTCAGCGCGTCAGCAGCATTCACGCCCAGCTCGGGAAATGCTGATGCATGCGATTCTTTCCCTGTGTAGTTCACTTCGAACATAGACGCGGCGATGATCTTGGCCCGGAGCATATCGAAAGGCGCCGGGTGCACCATCATCGATGCGTGAATGCCGTAAAACGCGCCACGCTCCAGCAGCAGAATTTTTCCGCCGGCGTTGCCCACCTCCTCAGCCGGAGTGCCAATGACGCTGATGGTCAGGCCCAACTCATCCGCTACTCTGGCTGCTGCAAGCGCTGCGCCAACGGCGGATGCGGCGATGATGTTGTGACCGCAGGCGTGGCCAATGCCGGGAAGGCAATCGTATTCAGCGCAGATCCCGATATGCAGAGGGCCGGAGCCGGCGCGGGCACGGAACGCCGTGGGCAAATCGCAGATGCCCTGTTCCACGGCAAAGCCGGCCTGGTCGAGTGTTTCGCAGAGCCAGGCCGAGGCCTTCACTTCCTCGAAACCCACTTCGGGGTGAGCATGGATGCGATGGCTGAGCTCGATCAACTGGTCGCGCGCACTGTCGAAACGCTCTTGCGCTACAGACTTTGCATCCATGGCCGGCTCGCTTTCAAAACGGGAACCATGTCGTCGTTGATGGGAAGCGCGAGGCGTGGGCCGCCTCCACGCAATTGTAATACGCCGCTGGACCGCCCTTCTTTCGTATCGCCCACACGAATTAGTTGTCCCAGTTCGGCTTTTTTACCACTTCAAAATGCGGTCCCTTGCAAGAAATCGAGGGAGGTTGGCAGAACAATTTGATTTACTTTGAAAGCGAGCCATGGATAGAATTCGGTTCAAACCGAGGGCGTCCGGCTCCGAGATCCGGGTTAGAAAGGTCAGGGCAATGGATCAAGAAAGGGATGAGCGGTTTCTCGAAACATCCGCGGGAGGGGCAAGAAATCCTTCGTGGCTCGCGCTGCTTCTCGACCTGATTCCCTACGTCGCCATGTGCTTCACGGTCGGTTTGTGGGACCACATCGATCCCGTGGTGGCTGGCCTGCCGTTCAATATCTTCTGGCTAATTCTGTGGACGCTGCTTACGCCGCTCTGCATGTGGGGAGCCTACCAGTGCGAACAGCGCGACACCGCTGAAAGAGAGCGCGCGCGGCGACGGGATCAGCAATGAGCGCCTCGGCGACCGCACTCCTGATCATTCTTGCCACTGTTGGCGCCGGCTCGTTCATCGGCTTCCTGGCTGGCAGGCGCCGGCAGATGAACCTCGAGCAATGGACGGTCGCCGGGCGGGGCTTCGGCCTGGTCCTGGTCTGGCTGCTGATGGCCGGCGAGGTCTACACCACCTTCTCCCTGCTGGGAGCGAGCGGATGGGCGTATTCGCGGGGCGGCCCTACTCTCTACATCCTTGCCTACATGACGCTCGGCTACATCGTATCGTTTTACATTTTGCCGCCGCTATGGGAATTAGCGCGATCCCATGGCCTGCAGTCGCAGCCGGATTTCTTCAAAACGTGCTACGGAAGCCAGACGCTTGCGGCGCTTGTGGCGCTGGTCGGACTCGTTAGCTTACTTCCCTACGTGCTCTTGCAGTTGGTGGGAATGGGGATTATCGTCGAAGTCGCGAGCTTCGGCGGCATCCATCGTCCGGAAGCCATGTTGATCGGAGCAGTGCTGGTGGCGGGCTTCGTGTTTTCGAGCGGCGTGCGGGCTGTGGCATGGGTCAGCGTGCTGAAAGACGTTCTGCTGCTCGGCGTGGTCGTCACCATCGGTATCGTGACGCCCCGTCACTGGTTCGGCGGCATCGGTCCTATGTTCAAAGCGCTGATCCAGGTCCACCCGTCGCACCTCGTTATGCCTGACCCTTCCAAAACCTTGGGTCACACCTGGTATATCTCCACTGTCCTGCTTTCTGCACTCGGAGCCTTCATGTGGCCGCACAACTTCGGTGCCAGCTTCACCGCCAAAAGTGCCGCCACGCTTCGCCGTAACGCCATCCTTATGCCGCTATATAACCTGTTGCTACCCTTCGCCATATTTGTCGGCTTTGCCGCCGTGCTCGTGATTCCCGGCCTTGCCGATGGCGACCTGTCCTTACTGACGCTGGTGCGCAAAACATTTCCAGCCTGGTTTCTGGGAATCGTCGGCGGAGCCGGCGCGCTCACTGCAATGGCGCCAACCGCTATCCTTACGCTCACGGCCGCGACGCTCTTCGCCAAAAATCTCTGTCGCCCGCTCTTCTCGCCCGCAATGAGCGATGGCCAGGTGGCCAGCCTCGCCCGGAGAGCGTCCATCGCATTTATGGCCGCGGCTCTGATTCTTGCTCTAACCAACTCGAAGACAATCGTGGGGCTGCTGCTGCTCGGCTACGACGGCGTGGCGCAGTTTTTCCCCGGCGTGATGCTGGGTCTATTCTGGCGGCGGGCCAGCCTGGTCGGCGTCTTTTCTGGTCTTGTCACCGGCATTGCCACGGTTGCCATTCTGATTCTCACCAGGCACGACCCTCTTCTGGGGCTGAATGCGGGCTCTGTCGCTCTGGCCCTCAATTTCCTGGTGACGATCTCCCTCTGCCTGATGGTCTCGCGTCAGCCGACGAAGTCGACGGCAATCCAGGCTTGAGCCCGCCGCCGGCTCCCGCATATCACTTATAACCTTCCCCAACCACCGCCACCGGCTGACTCGATGCGCCTGCGGCTTCTCGCAGGCATTGCGCCCATGCACTTGCCGGGAAGAACGTGCTCCGTTTCGGTGTGGACGGGCTCTAGTGTCGGTGTGGACGGGCTCTGTGTTTAATCCGATGTAACAACCCGTCAACGGAGACCAGCCCCATTTCCACGCATGGGGGACCGGACACGTCTCCTCCAGCATGAGCCCACACACGGGTGCGGGTCGAAAGCTCGTCAAAGGTCCGGATAGGCGGTCACACGCCCAGAACCCCGCCCGTGCTCCGGAATTGCGTTGAGTGTGCGTCGTTTTCGCTCGATACGACGGAAATCCTCAGCGGTTAGCGTCCCGCCGAGGGCAACGCAATTCTGGAGTTCACTCGGGGCGCCTTCTTCAAAACGAGCCACTTCCTTTGAGGGATGCGGCTACCTGAGACGTGACGCAATTCACTTTTTAGGCTCAAAATAAATGCCCGGACTAACGAGCCCGGGCACTCGTTACGGCTGGAAATGAGGTCAGCTATTATCTTCGACGAAATTGACGCTGCGCAGGGCCCGCAGGAAGCCGAGGATATCGCCAGAATCGCCCTTCAGGTAGTCTGCGACCGCTATAGGAACGTTGCCGTCGGCAAACAGTGAGCCGCCGTGAACGTTGAAGCGGCTGGCAATCTGGTCTGTCGCGGCAGCGTCGCCGTCATCGATCTTTACCGGGCTGACGGAACTCGGCGTGATAGAGAAAAGGCCGATGATGTAGGCCGACTGGTCGTCGTTCATGTTCTTGGTCTGCACGGCGTAGATATTACCGGTGATGATGAGGACGCGAAGCAGGCCGGATTCCTTCACGGTACCGTCGGAGTCGCATTTAACGTAGTGATAGTCGTTGCCCACGCCGCTACTGCTCCATGTGTATCGGCCACCATCGGAAGTGGAATAGGAATTGCCGCTGTAGGGAATGGGGTCTGCAGCACCGGCCGTGATGACAGCATCGCCGCCAGCGTTCCACTGGATGCAGCCGGATAGGAAGAGGCAGAGCACAAACGCCGCCAAGCCGATCGGGTTGAGAATGCAGACAATGAAGCGAGAGACGAATAAGCGGCGCTTTGGATGAAACTGCTTCGCAGGATACAAAACCATGTCACACTCCTGAAATTTTCTCTTTAGCGTTTCGTGCGAGACCAAGCCTGGCCCTCTTCGCCGTTCTTCAGGTTCCGGAATTTCGCATAGAGTTTCGGAAAGACGCTTTGCATCTCCTTTTCTCCCAACCGTTGTATTTCTGGTCTGTCGAGCGGCAGTGAACCCAGTTAGCAATAACAGCTTAGGGCACCCGGCGTCATGACTGCGCAAAAGCCCGGGCCCCATCCACCTTGTGGAGCGATCGTAGAGCCTGCTCCTTTTGCAGCATCCGTAGAATTTCGGCGGTTTTTTTGGCTGCGCCGGAGCCCTCCTCGTTCATCACCGGCAGGTAAAAGTCGCGCTTCATGCAGTTGCTGAGCTTTTGGGCGAAAATGCCCTGCCTCTTGCCGCCGCACAGCGTGCCGGCGACGGCCCAGCAGCAGCGACCTCCATTCTTTCCGCGATTGATTCCGTTTGTGCGCGCCTCGGCTGCGGCCGGACACACGCCGCGTTCAAGGGTCTTGGCGCCGTCCGGTTCACGCCCGCACTGCTTTACTTCCCAACAATTTTGTGGCATCGCCGCCTCCGTTCCGCAGGTAGGTGTTCCACTCATATCTCATATCGTCGCGGATGGCTGGAGACTTTAGGCGGCCTTCAGAATAGGGGATCCGCGGCAGCCGAGGTTAGCAGGGCTGCAGTCTGAGATCAGCTCCGGCTTGCAGCCTAATTTGGTCGACATTTACGCGACAAAGGCGTAGCCGGCAATGCTGAGGTGGCAAAATCTTGATCCATATTTCGCGCGCGTGGGATGACGCCACTTTTGAGGTCGCCTCGAAGGACTGCATGTACCCAAAGGTTCCTCAGAGTGCCGAAGCACGCCGTGCTATTGCGTTTTACGCATCAACATGTGCGAAGAAATCCTTGGACATATACGGAAAACGCGGTCATTATCGCGTCATCGGAGGTCATGATGACGTTTCCCCTTACATCACGCTCTACTCAAATCGCCGCTCAGACGCGCTTCCCGGTTATTGAATTCGAGCCGCTCCGGGATGCGGTCGAGGCCGCAACTCTTCTCCGCATGCATCCCAAGACACTCAAGAAAAAGCTCACCTTGGTGAGATTCCGGGACGGCGCATCGGCAAGTACTGGGGCTTTCGTGTCTCAGATCTGAACGATCGGCTCAGGCGCAAGGTGCTCGACTGCGCGCTGCTTCCCATGCCGGTTACGGGAGACGAATTCGCAGTGCTGCAGGTTGGCAGCACGCCCTTGGTCGTTTGTTTGAGAGTTGACGATCCGCTTGCGCAGCTCACCGAGATTCGGCCGGCGGAATTGACCGATCGCCTCACAGTGTTTCGCGATCCGGAGGGCCACCCGTCGGCGCACAAGCGGTTCCTTGAGATGCTTGGGGAATGCGGCGTTCGCCCCCAGGTTTCCTGTGCTGCAGCGACACCAGCGGACGTGCAATGGATGGTGCAGAGAGGCTTTGGCCTGGCGCTCATCGACGGGGAAATGAAGCTAGAACAATCCTTGACCACGCGAGCCGTCGCTGGTGTCACATGGACCGCCGACACAGCGTTCGTCCATCATTCCGCAGCAAAACATCTGGCACTACCGCTCCTTGCCCGTCATCTAGGGAAAGGCGGCAACCAAAGGCCTCGCAAACTGGAGCCGCGTAAGAAATCGCCGAAGCCGATTGAGTTGGAGTTTCTGGCATGAGAGTGCAACAAATGGGCCGGGAATCCGGTATCCCTTCGATTGTCAACTTCAGGGCAAGCTCATCACTCGTGCCGCAGCGTCTCCATCGGCTGCACGCCCGCCGCTCGTCGTGCCGGCTCCCATCCCGCCGCTAGCGCCACCACCAGTAGAACCACTGCAGCCGCCGTCACCGTCCACGGATCATTCGGTGCGACCCCGTATAGCATCGACTTCACCAGCCGGCTCAGCAGCAGCGCCGCCGCCGCACCCGCCACAATCCCTACCACTGACAGCCGCGCCGCCTCGCGCAGCACCATCCGCAGCACGTCGCCCGGAATCGCCCCCAGCGCCAGCCGGATCCCGATCTCCTGCGTCCGCTGCGCCACCTGGTACGCCATGATCCCGTAGATCCCGATGCACGCCAGCACCAGCGCCAACCCGCCAAACCCGCTCGTCAGCCCTGCAAACAGTCGCTGCACACGAGCATTCGCTGCGATCTGCTGGTTCTGCGTGCGAATATCCAACAACGGCAGGTTCTCGTCCACCTGCTTTACCGCGGCACGCAGCGCCGGAATCAGGCTCTCCGGATTCATCTGCGTCCTGATCTCATACGTCAACCCGTACTGCACGTTGCTCATCTGCCGGTACGGCATAAAGAATGTCGGCGGTACATCCTTTCGCAGCGAGTCGTACTTCGAGTTCCCGCAGATGCCAACAATCTGCATTTGCACTTTCTTGTTGTTCGCATCGATCACCAAAAACTTGCCCACCGGATTCTCACCCGGGAAAAATCCTTTCGCGAGCATCTCGTTGACAACAGCCACCCTCGCTGAAGTCTCCGTGTCACGCTCGTCAAATTCGCGCCCAGCGACCAGCGGAATCTGCATCGTCCGGAAGAACCCATCGCTTACGATGTTCCCCGGCGTTTTTGGTCGAGTGCCTCGGCTGCCTTTGTTGTCTGCCGGAGTAAGCTCCCACTGGCCCGCACTCCCTGAAAGCAGCGCCACTTCCGAAGCACCTACCGACTCCACGCCGGGCACTGCCGCCAGCCGCTCCTCTAGCGCGCGATGCAGCGCAATATCCTTCGGCGGCTGATACTGTGCCACCGGCTGCTGAATGTCGAACAGCAGCACATGATCCGGGTGAAATCCGAGCTGCACGCGACTCAAATTGCCCAGCGTGCGCAGAAACAACCCCGCCCCCACCAGCAGTAGCATGCTCAGCGTCACCTGTACCGTCACCAGCGTCTTGCCAGTCCAGCTGCGACGCCGGTGCGTCGCCGTCTGCGCGCTGTCCTTCAGTCCCCCGCTCGCCTTGGTCCGCGTCGCCCGCAACGCCGGAATCAAGCCGAACAGCAATTCCGTCACAATCGATACGCCAGCAGCAAACCCGAGGACCTGCCAATCGAAACTGCTCTTCATCTGCGGGCCTTCCCAGCTTGCCGCCATCATCCGCGGAATCACATTGCGGCCCACGTAGCCCAGCAGCATGCCGCCCGCGCCGCCCATCAGCGCCAGCAACAAACTCTCCGTTAGCATCTGCCGCAGCACGCGCCCGCGTCCCGCGCCCAGTGCCATCCGCACGCTCATCTCCCGCTGCCGTCCGCTGGCCCGCGCCAGCAGCAGGTTGGCCAGGTTCACGCACGCCAGCAGCAGCACCAGCCCTGCCAACGCCGTCAGCACGTAGATCGGCTTCGTCAGCCATTCGGCCAGCGCATTCTGGCCGCGGCTTCCATCCCGCACCATCAGTCGCGGCGCCTTCGCTCCGTTGCGCAATTTTGTCGTCGCGCGCACCGCCGCGTCCAGGTCCACCTGCAACGCTGCCTGAGTCGTCTGGTCCGTCACGCCCGGCTTCGCCCGTCCCATCACCAGCACCCACCAGATCTTCGGATCGGTCAGCGGCGATTGATTGACGATCGGATACACCACCGGCTGCAGATTGAATGGCAGAAAAACATCCGGTGCTACCTGCGTCGAGTAAGCGCCCGTGAATCCTCGCGGATTCACCCCTGCAATCGTGACCAGCGCCTGGTTCAGCCGGATCGTCTTCCCAATCACTGTGGGTGATCGCCCGAACGCCTTCGTCCAATAGCTGTCGCTGATCGTCACCACCGGCGCGCTACCCGGTGTGTCGTCCGCGTCCTCAATCGGCCTTCCCAGTTGCGGCCGCACGCCCAGTCCCTGGTAGTAGTTGCCTGAGACCATCTCCGTTGTCACCATCCCTGCCTGCCCATCCACAACCACCGGCAGGTCTGCGAACGGCTTAAACGCAAATACATCTTCAAATGCACGGTTCTCGCGGTGCAGTTGTTGATACATCGGAAACGAAAACGACGTGTAGATCTCTGCGCCATCCGGGGCATCCGTGTAGTAACCCCAATAGCTGTAACTATCGATCGGAAACGTGTTCGCCTTCATCGACCACCACAGCAGCCTCAGCTGCTCCGGATGCGCCACGTCTAGCCGGTCCAGCAGCACATGCTTCGCCAGCGTAAAAATCACCGTGTTCGCCCCAATCCCCAGTGCCAGCGATCCCACCGCAATCGCAGTGAACGCCGGCGACTTCTTCAGCATCCGCGCCGCATACCGCACATCTGCGCGCAGCTCGTCCCACGTTCGCGCGCCCCACGCTACGCGGCATTCCTCCTTGCGCGCCGCCAGGCTTCCCAGCTCCGCCCGTGCACGCCGTTCGGCCTCATTGCGCTCCATCCCTCCGCGCACCAGGTCCTCGGCGTAGCTGGCAATGTGGTGCTCCAGCTCCGCCTGCATCTCGCGGTCAACTTCCGCTCCGCGCGCCAATGCCCGCCACCACGTCCGCACCCGGCTCGCCAGGCTCATGCTTCCTCCGCCGTAGCGTTCAGAATTCCCCCGACAATCCCGGCCATTCGGCGCCACCGCCTCGTCTCTGCCTCCAGCCTTGCCCGTCCCGCGCGCGTCAGCCGGTAATACTTCGCCTTGCGGTTGTTCTCGCTCTCACCCCATTCGCTGGTGATGACGCCCTGGTGCTCCAGGCGATAGAGAGCCGGATACAGCGAACCCTGATGGATCACCAACTCCTCGCCCGAAAGTTGTTGAATGCGCAACAGAACTCCGTAACCGTGCAAAGGTCCAAGCGACACCGCCTTGAGGATCAGCAGATCCAGTGTCCCTTGCAGCAAATTGATGTGTTTGTCCCGCGCGTTCTTCGCCACGCGCACTCTCTCCTCGACAATCTAGGAAAGATAGTACCGCCGCTCCCTTAGTGCGTCAAGGAGAAGATCGCTGCGACAACCCTAACCCGGCGTAGCCGGAACCAAAACCTGGCATTTTCCCGAAAGTTGGAGCCTTTGAAAAAATGCCGAAATCCCGCATGAATACTGACCGAAACGTACATCGCCAGAAATATTCTGCGCAAAATGTGCAGGATTCAAATGGATAGGTACTAAAACACGGTTGATTTGCAAAGCAGTGCCTCTCAGGCCAACACCGAAGTGCCTGCCGCGGACTCGACTACTTGAGCCACCGGCAGTCGGATTCGGCCATCGGTTTTACCTATAGCGCCATCGGTAAGAAGTCTTGGACCCGCGAGAAGAGCGGCGCCACTTTTCGGCACAGGACAGCAGACAACCTGCCGCCGGAGGCGCCGATGAACTTTCTCCCACATCCTTCTGAACGGCGCAGCGTCGCCATCTGACGCCGCCTGCGCCGCGCCCGTCAACCGCTCAATCTGATCTTCATCCTCATCGTGTTCCCCGTGGTCGCGCAGGCCCAGTCTGGCGGCACTCCGTTCGACACCGGATTCACCAACCTCCTACCGGAACCGTCGCCAAAGTCGCCAGCCTCATCGCCATCGTCATCGGCTACGAATTCGCACACAACGAACCCGGCGCCCAAAAGGCATAGGCGGACGTCAGCTACGCAGCGCAGAATCGTCGGCGGGGAGATTCCTGCCCGCCGGCGAGCGAGCGCGGATGCCGCTCCTGCTCTGAGCGAGCTAGCGGAAAGTTCCCGCGGCGCGAGCCGCCTTGGTCCCGATCAGTGCGAACATGCGGAGAATGGTCGCCACACAGTGAGGCGCACGGATAGCCTGCTTCTCAGCGCGATTCTCAGGCCAGGGCTGAATCACCCTGGCGCCCACTCGTCCGCGCCCAGCGCGAGCCTCGGAATCACTCCCCACGCGAGCCCTGAAATCGCGCCCAACGCGGGCCGCGAAATCGCGCTGACCCCAGCGCAGAAACAGCCGGGCCTATCTCTTTCAAAAAACGGCGCCGCTGCTCGGAAACCAGGCGGTTTTCGTCGCTTGCTCCATCCAATGTGCTTATTTTCGGCGGTCCTCAACGCTCCAACCACCAGTGGATTTGGCGCTCAGAGTGATCGATTCGCTCTCCGCGAGCGCATGACCTTTCCGGAACACGATCATAAACGGCCTGGTCTCGACACGCCTGATCGTGAGTCTCCCGTTCTGTGGCGGCGAGGTCACCATAGCAAGATCGATTTCGCGCCGCTGGAGCCATGGCGTAGAAATCGTGCACCTTGCGGAATTGGAATTCCATCACGAGGTTCGGCGTCTGATGGCCCCTCAAATCGCTTCATCTAATAGTGGCGGGAGCAAAGTCGTTTCACGACAACGTCGGCTGATTTTTCTGTGGAAAATCTCTGACCATGTCTTTCAAGGATTTTTTCTCCACGAGAATGGCATCCAGGTTTTGTGGTAATGCTCATTCACCGCGCGAAGGCCGGTTGACGGCTTCTGGGAGGGGGAACGTCTGTCATGAAGTCGCCATGCGAATCGCCAACGGCCAAGTTCTCGCCGGTTACCCGGCGCTCGCGGTGCGGACGTTCCTTCGGCGCTGCCGGCCCTGCACCATTGTTCCGGCCACAGCTGCCTACGATTTGAAATTCGATGAGCGGGAAGGCTCCGTTTTTCTGAGAGGGCTGACGTCACTGGCCCTTATTGAGCCAGCCGACCACATGCCGAGGGGCGAAACAGAAGCGTACGAGATCACGGGCCGCGGCCTTGCCTTCGCCAACGCATCCGCTGCTAGACCGATCACCCGCCGGACCGCCGAATCGGCATTGGCGCAATTCATGAAGCGCCTCCACGCTGTAAATGCCAATGCTGAGTACCTGTACCGCGTAGAGAGCGCGATGCTGATTGGCAGTTTGCTCACTGAAATTGAGCGTCTTGGCGACGTGGATCTCGCCGTTAAATTGTCTCCAAAGGTCACTGAGGATGAGGCGTTCAACGAGTGGTGTGACCGGCGTCGTCATGCCGCGCAACAGGCTGGGCAGCGCTTCCGGTCCACTTTTGACTGGGTGGTCTGGTCGAAGAAAGAGATCTTTCAGGCGCTTCGCGGGCGCTCCCGCATCTTAAGTATCCACAAGTGGGACCAGATCACGAAGATGGCAGACGTTCGCTACCGCGTTGTTTGGGGCGACCCTAAACGGATCGCTCGCCTCATCACGAACGGAAAGCCCTGCTGAGAGTTCACGCGCCGCGAAAGTGCAAGGGTGCGCGCGCATGCAGGTGAGTTAGCTCGCCCGCTGCTCACGTGTTTGTTCCGACCCTGTTCGGAGTCCGTTCGACCCCTGATCGCCTTCACAGAAATCCTCAGTGCGGGCTGCTGAGCCGGGGCTGTTTCTTTGGCTATAGCTTTTGGAACGGCTGGATTAGGGTGTTCCGACCGTTGGTTCTACGTGGGTTAGCATCGGCTTTTCTCGACCCTTCTTAAACGACACCTGAAATCGCCGGCCACTTGCCGCTACTGTTGGCGAAGCGCGTCTGCGGGGTCCACCCGTGACGCGCGTGTGGTGGGCAGCCACACTGCTAACAGCGCCACGCCAGCGAGCACAATCGGCACAGCGACAAACGCGACTGGATCCCAGGCTCCGACACCGAACAGGAAGCTTGCGATGAATCTCGACAATCCGAAGGCTGCTATCAGACCCACCGCCCAATCCCACCAGAGTCAACCGCGTGCCTTGCCACACCACCAAATTCCGGATTGAAGAGGCATCTGCGCCCAGCACCATGCGAATTCCCATCTCCTGTAAGCGCTGCGCCGCGGAATATGCCATCGGGCCGTAAATGCCGATGGCGGCCAGAATTAGCGCCATCGCGCCGAAGATCGAGCGCAGCAGCATATTGAAACTCTGCCGCGCCGTGGAGCGGCCAGTCTCTTGTTCCATCGTGCGCACGTTGCCCACCGAGAATCCACCACTCGCCACACGCAGCTGTTCTGTCACCGCGGAAACGTAGGAGTGAGGGTCGCCGTGAGTGCGCACCACCCAACGTCCTGGGACCGATTTCATTGTCACCGCGGCCATGGCGTCACCCACTTGCCCAACCGGCACAAAGATCATCGGGCCGGGGGCGCGACTCAGCCCGCTTGCGTGTGTATTGCCGACTACCCCGACAATGGACCGCGCCGGATCGGGAAGGCCGTCCTCTTTTCCAATCACGATCTGCTGGCCGAGCGGATCCCGATTGGGCCAGAACTTTCGTGCTGCCGCCTCATTGATCATCGCCACCGGCGGCGCGCCTGCTTCGTCGTCGCTTGTAAAGTTCCGCCCCCTTAACAGCGGAATCCGGAACGCGTTCAAATATCCCGGCGAGATCTCATATTCCATCCCGCGCCCGGTGTATTTTTATCATCCGGTTGAGGCCGCCCCACGATTGTGAAGGGCAGCCCAAACTCCGCTTCGATCGGCAAACAGCAGGTGAACGCAGAATCTTCGACGCCCGGAATTGTGTTCAATTGGTCGCGCCCCATGCGTGCCAGCCGCGCTATGCCGGCTGGCTACTCGGATGTAGCGTGATCTGGAACATGAAGGATGCGAACGGGCAGAGGCGATCCGGGATGGCGATCCTGATTCAAAACCAGTCTGCGATCGCCAGCCCGAGCCCTTCTATTGGAGGCCGAGCATCGGAAAGATCCTTGAGTGCCGGTGCTGCGACGGTCGGCCAATAGCCCATCACATTCGCCTTCATCGTCGAGTCTCCCTCTCTCGGGCGGACATACAATGTGAGAGGAAGACTGCGGGAGATCGCGCGGGTGCATTTCAGCTCTCGATCGTATTTGCGAATCACCTGATGAACCCGAATCCAGGAGGAGCCCAAAAGTGGACGTTAAGAGTTTGATGGACACACCTCCATGGGACTGGCCAAGGGATGCCGGGGAGTTGTTTCAGAAGATTGTGACTGATCGCCGGGCTCAAGAGTCGGACCGGCTAGTCGCCGCCGAACTCGCGGGCGATCTTACCGTTATCAACGACGATTTGGCGGTTGCCTTGATGGCGATCGTACGCGATGCTGGCGAGGCAGAGAAACTGCGCGCCGGAGCTGCAGTTTCCCTTGGGGCAGTGCTCGAACAGGCGGACACCGACGGATTCGAAGATTCGGATGATGTACCCATTTCCGAGCGCACGTTTCGCAGCATCCAGGACACGCTCCATAGACTTTGCCTCGATGACAGCAATCCCAAGGAAGTACGGCGGCGCATTCTGGAGGCATCGGTGCGCGCCCCCGAGGACTGGCACCAAGACGCGATCCGGGCTGCCTATTCCAGCGGAGACAAAGACTGGATGCTGACGTCTGTGTTTTCGATGCGCTGGGTTCGAGGTCTTGATAATCAAATACTGGAGGCATTGAAAAGCACCGACCCTGAGATACACTACCAGGCAGTCCATGCGGCTGGGCACTGGGAACTGGACGCGGCCTGGCCTCGCATCGTTGCGCTTCTCAATGACGTAAGCACCCCAAAACCCTTGCTTCTTGCCGCCATCGGTGCCGCCGCCAGTATTCGTCCGCAGGAAGCAGGAGAAATCCTGGTGGACCTGGCCGCCTCTGACGACGAAGAGATCGCTGAGGCCGCCGACGAAGCTATCGCGATGTCTGAACCTATGCCAGACGAGGCAGACGACGAAAACGATGCAAGTGAGTGGATCAATTAGGCGGCGCCACGACCCCTAGTTTTTCCGCCAACGCAATCGGAACCCCCGCTCCCCCGGGCCAAGGACCGGAGCATCTCCGGAATGACGGGTCCTGGGTACGAGGGATTCCTGTTTACTGTTCTCTAGAGTCAGGGTGGCCGGTCAACCTGATTTCATGACAGCGTCGGCTCCCTCAGCCCGAGTAGACTGGTTGCGGCTAAACGACCAGCTCGGGAGAAGGAGCCGAGCATGATGATTATAGGCTGTGACTTTAATCCAAGTGTCCAGCAGATTGCGTACGTGGATCAGGAAACTGGGGAGTACGGGGAGCGCCGTTTCAGCCATCGCGGAGAAGCGGTAGCGTTTTACCGGTCTTTGGCAGGCAAGGCGGTGCGCATTGGGGTGGAAGCAACGGGGAATGATCGTTGGTTCCGCAAACTGATGAGCGAACTTGGCTATGAACTTCTGGTGGGGGACGCCAGCGTGATTCATGCTTCAGCTCCGCGCGAGCACCGGATGGACAAGCGGGATGCCAGGCACATTTTGCGCTTGCGTATGGAGAACCGGTTTCCAGCCATTGGCAGCCCTCGGAGGCCAACCAGGAACAGCGGCAGTTGCTGTTACATCGCTGCCGGCTGGTAAGGATGCGAGCGCGGATCAAGAACCGGTTGGATTCGATCGCCAAGAATGAGGGTCTAACCAGGTCTCGGAAATGGTCAGCCAAGCGCCGCCAGCAGATCGAGGAGTTACCGCTGAAGGGCTGGTATGCTCAGCGGCGAGCGGGTCTTCTGGGACTTATGGACGTGTTGGAGACACGGATCAAGCCGTTGGATGAGGCGGTGCTGGCGGCAGCTGAGCAAAACGCCGAAGCGCAACTGTTGATGACCCATTCCGGCGTAAGTCCGGTAGTCTCGCTGGCCTACGTGCTGATCAGGGGGGATTGGAGGCGATTCCCCCGCGGCAAGCAAGTGGGCAGCTATCTGGGGCTGAGTCCCGCCGAGGCGTCCAGCGGCAAACATCAGCAGCGGATGGGACACGTCACCAAGCAGGGCAATACGCTGCTGCGCTAGCTGCTGGTGGAAGCTGCCAACATGGCACAAAGCAACGATCCGAGTTGGCATCAACAGTATGTGCGTCTGTCGATGAACAAGCATCGCGGCGTGGCCAAGATGGCTATCGCCCACAAACTGGCGGTTCGTTTGTATTGGATGTTGCGCTCCGGGCAGAACTACACGCAGATCGTGGAGCGCGGTTCACATGCGGGGCAGCTCGTAAGGTCCGGTGGCTACGGTTTCAGGCCGACAACCTGATTGGACGCCCCACCTCTCTCGCCGAGCGAGAAAGTTTGAACAAGTAATCATGGTGCTTTACCGGGCCGAATACATGGTTGGTGGAACCTGAACGGTTGCCATCGAAAGTGATTCGTCAACATGCGAGTTTGGGTCGTTTAGCCATGCAAGACGATTTTCTAATATGGAACGAATTTCAGAAAGAACATCTGAGATTCGTTCCCAACTCAATTGTTGCCGTGGTCGGGACGGCGTCAAGGGTCAAGATGAACGCCAAAGAACGGCGCCCTTGACCCCGTTTTGACCGCCCCGGCAAGCTTTTGTGCAAAATCACTTGACAGAAGCCGATACTGTCATACATGGACCTTGCCCGAAATCAGAACCTCGGGCCCGCCTGCTGCGCCAGCGATTGGCCACATCCCCGTTTGCGCTTGGCGAGTTTTGCCAAGACTTGGCGTACCTTAGCATCTTCGAGAACGGGCCGGGAAGTGTCGGCTAACCATTTCTCAAAGCGCTGCGTTGTGCCTTGCTCGACGCGTTTCGGAGTGTCCACAGGAAGACCGAGATTGGTCCTGATCATGTCCGCAATTTCTTTATGGGTCCATGGGTAAAACTGATAACCCATAATCGTCGCATAGCCGCCAACCTGTACGAGCGAATACGCCCAAGTTTTCGGCAAAGCTCGGACGGCGAAGATAGACTTTACTCCAATGTGCCGGTCTTCTCAATGTCCAAGTAACCGAGAATGTTCTTAACTTCAATACCGTGGCCGACGCCGTTTCTCTCGAATATGAAATCAAGATCGTGGCTGCTAGCTGTTCAAGTGCGCTCCCCGTAACTTTTCGTTTCCTCGGCTACAAGCAGAAATTTCTGTGGGGCAAAGGCCGCCAAAACCAAATGCTCGCTCTGCATTCCGAGAGCGCCGTTTGTTGCTGCGGCTGTGTACGCGTCAATCAACTTTAAGACTTCATCTGCGGCCCTTTTATAAAAGCGGTAACCTCGGCCCCGGTGCTCATCTTGCGCGTCTCGGTCTGGATACGGCCTTCTTGAACGAGGCGGCGAATAACTCGGTTAGTCGCGATAAACTCATTGGGTTTCACCTGAGCTCGCGAGATCTCAAGTTATTTCCGGCCGAAGCGTTATTGAGAGGCTGACGAGGTTTTGAAGCCGCGCGCTTGTGTTGCCCATCGCTTTCGAGGTGCGGCACGATTGGTGATCATCAGTCATGAAAATCAAGACAAACGGTAAGCGCGTGCCACAATTCATTCGGGACATCTCTACGTCCTCGGTCGAGGATTACGTGGGTCTGCCGATAACGGTGTCTCAACCAGCGTCGGGCTCTTACCTTTTGGATGGCTGACGTTTGTTCGAGCCGGCTGATATAATGGCTCACCTGGCGCGCGAGTATGCGCCGGCACAGCAAATCAAACGTTCAGTATTTAGAGGGTGCTTCTTCCTCGAGGTCAAGTCGCGCCGGCACGATCCAGTGGAGATATTGAGGGGCGGCGAGCGTACGTATCCGCGAGCCGCTGAGGTCAGGAGTCGTTTCCCGTGGAAGCAATGCATCGGAATGCGCTCGTTCCCCATCGTTGCGGCCGATTCAGGGGCAAGCTTTTGCGGTGCATGCCGCTTTTTCTGCTGATTCTCTTGCTTCCGACAGTTATCGGCTGCCACCGTCGCCATAGGCATCGTGCTGGTGCGCAACACCTGGATTTCAACCAGGATGTACAGCCGATTCTGGCCAGCAACTGCTTCAGTTGCCATGGGCCGGATCCGGAGATGAGGAAGGCCGGGCTGCGGCTCGACGTGGGCGAATCGGCGCTGGCCAAGCGATCGGGGCATCCGAACGCCATTGTTCCGGGGTGCCCGGAAAAAAGCGAGCTGATTAAGCGGATCGAATCCAAAGATCCGCATTACCTGATGCCGCAGAATGCCCAGGGCGAAGCGAAGGCCTTGAAGCCGGCGGAGATCGCTATTCTGACGGAGTGGATACGCGAGGGCGCGGTCTACCGGCCGCACTGGGCGTTTGAGAAGCCAGTGAGGCCGCCGTTGCCGGCCGTCGCGGCAAAGGACCCGTGGGTGAAGACGCCTATCGATGCGTTCATTCTGGCGCGGATGCGCGAGGAGGGGCTCCATCCTTCGCCGGAGGCGGATAAGCGGACGCTGATTCGCCGCGTCACGCTGGATTTGACGGGACTGCTGCCGACGCCGAACGAAGTGAATGCATTTGTCAGGGACAGGTCGCCGGACGCGTACGAACGGCTGGTGGACCGACTGCTGGCCCGGCCCAGCTTTGGCGAGCAGCGGGCGCGCTATTGGCTGGATTACGCACGCTATGCCGACACCTACGGCTTGCATCTGGATGACAGCCGTGACATCTGGCCTTACCGGAACTATGTGATCCGGGCATTCAACGCGAACAAGCCGTTCGATCAATTCGCGATGGAGCAGATCGCCGGCGACATGCTTCCCGCCAAAAGCATTGATCCGCTGATCGCCAGCGGGTATGTGCGGCTGGGAGTAAGCAGCAACGAAGGCGGCGCCATCCCCGAAGAGATGCGGGTGAACATTGCGCGGGAACGCACAGAGGCTTACGGGGCTACGTTCCTGGGCCTGACGGTGGGCTGCGCGGTGTGCCACGATCACAAGTTCGATCCCACTACGCAGAAGGACTTCTATGCGCTGAGCGCGTTCTTCAACAATATCGACGAAGACCCGTTCAACGGCGACCGGCCGGTGTGGAAGCCGGTGGCCCGAATTCCGAGAGCGCGAATCACTGAAGCGTACGACGAGGTGCTGGCGAAGCGGTCGGGACTGGCTGAGCAACTGCGGGCGATGCGCGTGGAGGAGCGGGTGCTGGTGCAAGGATGGATCGCATCGCGACAGAATTTGGCCGAAGGGGTTTCGACGGACGGGCTGATGCTGCGTCTGCGCCTGGACGAAGGCGGCGGGGCCGTGCTGAAGAACAGCGCGCCCCATGCGCAGCCGGCGAGTTTTCCCATCGGCAAGGCCAAGCCGCAGTGGGGCGAGACGACGTGGTTGTGGCCCGATTTCCGGATGGAGACCAGCACCCGGGTGATGCTGGGGCAGACGGGAGACTACGAACGGAACCAGGCGTTCTCCTCGGGCGGATGGTTCATGCTGCGGTCCGCGCCAAACTATATTGTCGAGAACACCTCGGGCGCGCTGATGTCGAAGATGGATACGAAACAGCACAACCGAGGCTGGGACCTGTCGATCAAGAAGGGCATTCTCAGCGTCGACCTGGTGAATGAATCCCCCAAAGAGAAGGACGTTCCGGATGCGCCGGTGAAAAAAGGCAGGAAATCGGCCGAGGAATTTTCTTATCCCACGCCGGACGATCTGACGGCGAAGGAACTGTCGCCTAATAAGCCCCCCGATAAGAAGAAGCCGCCTAAAAAGAGCGAGGCCAAGGCTGAAAAGCGGAAGAAACCGCCAGCGGCCGCGCCTGAGGATACGACGCCACAAGTGGCCATCAAGGTTTCCACTGTCGATCTTCTTCCCGTCGACGGGCGCTGGTATCACGTGTTCTTTACCTACGACGGATCGGGAAAAGCATCGGGCGTGAAGATTTATATCAACGGCGTGCAGGTGGCGACGCGGGTTGTAATCGACAAGCTGGACGACAAAACGATCCGCACCAACGCACCGATGCAGCTCGGCTGGAGATATCCCGACGCCACGCCGGTGCAGGAGACGCGTTACCAGGACATCCGCCTGTACGCACGCGCGCTCGCAACCGATGAAGTGAAGCGGCTGCCCTTTGAAGACTATGTTGCGGAAGTGACCGCCAAACCTGCGTCCCAGTGGACGGAGGACCAATGGCACGTGGTGAGCGAGTTCTACCTGAACCAGGTGAACACGTCGTACAGAGCGATTCAAAACCAGATTGACGAGCTTGATGCGCAGCTCGAGAAACTCTCGGAAGGCGGAGCGCTGTCGCTCGTCTCCTGGGAAAAGCCTTCGATTGCGTACGCGCATGTGCTGACGCGCGGAGTGTACACGGCGCGCACCCAGAGAGTGGAAGCCAATACGCCGCATTTCCTTCCGCCTTTGCCGCCGGCCGAGCCGCACGACCGGCTGGCGCTGGCGAAGTGGACGGTGAGCCCCGACAATCCGCTCACCGCTCGCGTCACTGTGAACCGGATGTGGAACGAAGTGTTTGGCGCGGGCATTGTGGAGACGACGGAAGACTTCGGCATCATGGGGGAGAGGCCCACGAACCCCGAGCTGCTCGACTGGCTGGCGGTCGAATTCCGGGAGAGCGGCTGGAATATGAAGCACATGTATAAGTTGATGGTGATGTCGGCCGCGTACCGCCAGGCCGCCAAGTCGACTCCCGAACAGCTTGCGAAAGATCCGCGGAATCTGCTGCTCTCGCATGGGCCGCGGTTCCGCATGGATGCGGAGATGCTGCGCGATATCGCTCTCCAGTCGGGCGGGTTGCTGGTGAACAAGATTGGCGGCCCGAGCGTGAAGCCGTATCAGCCGGCCAATGTGTGGGAGCAGGTGAGTTACCCCGCCAGCGATACGCTGAATTATGTTCAGGAACACGGCGAGGGACTCTACCGGCGGAGCCTCTACAGCTATTGGAAGCGTATGGCGATCATGCCGGATATGGATGCGTTCGACGCGCCTATGCGCGATGTGGTGTGCACGCGGCGGCAGCGGACGGATACCCCGCTGCAGGCGCTGGTGACCATGAACGATGTGCAGTGGGTGGAGGCGGCGCGGGCGCTGGCGGAGAGGGTGATTCTGCAAGGCGGCGACGAGACGGGGCAGCGGATTCGGCTGATGAGCGAGATTTTGCTGTCGCACGATCCGCCGCCGCAAATGGCCGGCGTGCTGGAGGGATCGCTCGCGCAGATCGAGAAATACTATGAGGCGAATCCCAAGGCTGCGCAGGAATTATTGGCCCATGCCGGCGAGAGCAAGCGCGACGATTCGATTCCGGCGCTCGAGTTGGCGGCATGGACGATGGTGGCGAGCGAGATGCTGAATCTGGATGAGACGCTGACAAAGTAGCAAGAGTGAGGTTCTATGAAGCAACATCCTCTTTGTACGGATTGCGAACAGGCGCTCGATGTGCTGGCTTTGCCCGTGCCCGCGGAGTTGAAGCGGGAGTGGGCGGAGCTGGAAACGCGCAGGCGGTTCCTAGGGCGAACGGGCAAGGTGCTGGGATGGGCGGCGCTTGCCAGCCTGATTGGCGATAAGTCGCTCAGTGTTGAGGCACACGCGGCAAGCGACGCAGGCGCGTCTGCTATTCCCTCGCGCGCCGATCTCAAGCTGCCCTATTTCGCGCCCAAGGCCAAGCGCGCCATCTATCTCTTCATGTCGGGCGGGCCGCCGCAGATCGACATGTGGGATTACAAGCCCAATCTTGCCGCGCTGTTCAACCAGGATGTTCCCGAATCGGTGAGAGGAACGCAGCAGTTGACAGGGATGACCGCCGGGCAGGCGCGCTTCCCGATTGCGCCATCGCATTGGTCGTTCAACCGCTACGGCAAGAGCGGCACGTGGGTCAGCGATCTTATGCCCTATACGGGGCGGATTGTGGACGACCTCACGATCATCAAATCGACGAACACGGACGCGATCAATCACGAGCCGGCCATCATGTTGATGAACACCGGCAATATGAATGCGGGAAAGCCCTGCTTGGGCTCGTGGCTGGCCTACGGTCTGGGCAGCATGAATGACAATCTTCCCACCTTCATGGTGCTGCAAACGCAGTTGAATCCGAAGGAGAACAACCAGCCGGTGTCGTCGCGGTTGTGGAGCAGCGGATTTTTGTCGTCCGAGTATGCGGGGGTGGGGTTGCGCTCGTCGGGCGATCTGGTCCTGTATCTCAGCAATCCCGACGGAGTGGATGGCGAGGTGCGGCGCAAGATGCTGGATGCGGTTCGCGAGCTGAATCAGCAGACTTACGAGGAACTGGGCGATCCCGAAACCCATGCGCGCATCGCGCAGTACGAAATGGCTTACCGGATGCAGACGTCTGTGCCTGAGCTTGCCGATCTAAGTAGGGAACCCAAATCAACCTGGGAGCTTTACGGAGAAGAGGCGAAGCGGTCCGGCACGTTTGCCTATAACTGTCTTATGGCGCGGCGCATGGCGGAGCGCGGGGTTCGCTTTACGCAGGTCTATAAGCGGGGCTGGGATGTGCATGGCGACGTGACGGGGGTCTTGCCGCAACTCTGCCAGGAAACCGATCGTGCATGCTATGCGCTGATTACCGACTTGAAGCAGCGCGGGCTGCTCGAGGACACGCTGGTGATCTGGGCGGGCGAATTCGGACGAACCGTCTACAGCCAGGGCGGCCTGACGGCGGATAACTATGGACGCGATCATCATCCGCGCTGTTTTACGACCTGGATGGCCGGCGGCGGCTCTAGGCCGGGGATCACTTATGGAGTTACTGACGACTACAGCTATAACGTGGTAAGCGATCCCGTGCCGGTTCGCGATTTCAACGCCACCATTCTGCATTGTTTGGGCATCGATCATAATAAGTTAACCTATAAGTTTCAGGGACTGGACCAGAAGCTAACCGGGCCCTCGCCGGCGAGCGTGGTGCAAGGATTATTGGCGTGAAGCTTCTGGAAAGCGCGGTTGGGTCGTTCGAACGGCTGCTGCCGCAGAGGAAATCGGCGCCGGCAAGCTGGTTTGCCGCATTGATGGTAGCCGCGGCATTGTTGCTCCTGCCGTTCACGCTGCGGCTGGATGGCAAGCCGCACGCCGATTGGTTGCAATTCTTGGGCAGATTTCATCCGCTTGTGGTGCATGTTCCCATCGGGCTGATCGTGCTGGTTCCGTTGCTAGAGTTTGCCGGAGATGCGCGGCCCTCGCTGCGCGAGGCTGCGGGATTTGTGTTGGGACTGGCGTTTGTGGGCTGCCTGGCCGCATTAACGCTGGGGTATCTGCTGTCCTACGCCGGCGGCGACAGCGGAACGGATGTTACGCGGCACATGTGGGGCGGCATTGGGCTGACCATCAGCGTTCTCGCGTGCATGCTGGTGCGCCCCGCCTGGACATCGGGAAGCGTACAGCGGCTTTATCCCGCGATGCTCACCTGCACGCTGCTGCTGCTGGCGTGGACGGCGCACCAGGGTGGCAGCCTGACCCATGGAAGGAACTATCTGACCGATTACATGCCGGCGCTGCTGAAACGCGCGCTCACCATTGGCGTGGTGCAGGCCAAGGCGCCGGCGTCGAATTCGTTTTACGCGCGGCATATCGATCCCATTTTCCTCCGAAAGTGCGTTGAATGTCATGGTGAAAGCAAGACCAAGGGAGATTTGCGCCTGGATTCCTACGCGTTGCTGATGGAGGGCGGAAAGGATGGGCCGGTGATTGTTTCCGGCCATTCGGCGGCGAGCCTGCTGCTCAAGCGGGTTACGCTGCCGCCCAAACACAAGCGATTCATGCCAGCCGAAGGCAAGCCGCCGCTCACCGCGGAGGAGATTGCGTGGATCAAGGCATGGATCGAACAGGGCGCCTCGCCAACAGCCATTCGGTTGGCGGGCATCCACATTGGAGGCGAGGACGACGAGCCGCTGCAGCCGGTGGGCGACTACAGCAAGTTGATCCCCGGGATTCTGGCGCTCGAAAACGGGCAGGGGGCGAAGCTGCTGCCGGTTTCGAATAAGTTGTCGGACGGACTGATCTTGAACACCGTGGACGTGGCGGCGAGCTTTGGCGATGCGCAGCTTGCTCGGTTCGAGAAATACGCGCCGTACATTGTGGAAGCGGAGCTGGGGCGCACGGCGGTGACGGACGCATGTTTCAACACCCTGGCCACGTTCACGCATCTTCGCGCGCTGCATCTGGAAGGCACGCGCGTTACCGGCGCCGGACTTCGAACGCTCGCCGGCTTATCGCAGCTACGATATCTGAACCTGAGCAACACAAAAGTGACGCAGGCGCAACTGGCGCCGCTGCGGTCCATGAAGAAGCTGCGCCATCTGTATCTTTACAACACACCGGCTCAACCCGCATCGATTGCGGATGCGGGGCAGCCGGAGGGGAGCAATGCCCGATGAATAAGATGCCGAATCAGGCTGGAGCTTTCGACCGGCGAAGCTTTTGTTTTGCTGCAGGAGTTGCAGGGTTGGCCGCGCTGGCGGGCGAGCCGGTTATGGCCGAGGCAAGCCAGGCGAGCAGCGCCGATTGCCCCACAACCGGAGTGGAGTTGCGGACCGGGAATGGCGAATGGAGTTATCGCGTCGTTCCAGGGTGGGGACAACTGCCCGCGGGGATGGACTTCGGAGGCACGCACGGAGGGATTGCGACGGACAAAGCCGGTCGCATTTACATCAGCACGCAGAGCAGGACGGGTATCCTGGTCTATGGCGCCGACGGCAGGCTGCTAAAAACAATCGCCAATCAATACCCTGAAGTTCACTCCATTGTTTGTGTCGAGGAGGGCGATGAGGAGTTTCTTTACACAACCGTGCAACACGGGACCCCGGAAGAGAACTGGCTGTTTGTGAAGATGAAGACGGATGGCGCGGTGGTGCAGAAGATCACGGCTCCGCCGGAGGCCGGGTTCAAAGCGGCGAATGAGTGGCGCCTGACAGCGGCCGTTCCCGGGCCCGATGGCTCCATTGTGATCGCCAACGGCTATGGCGATTCGCGACTCTTCAAGTTCGATAAGTACGGGGAATTCAGGGCGAGTTATGCGGGCAAAGGAAGCGCGGACGGTCTGTTCAATTGCAGCCATGGGCTGGCCGTGGACACACGCTACGAGCAGCCGCTGGTGCTGGTGTGCGATCGCGAGAACCGGCGGCTGTGCCACTTCGATTTCGACGGAAATTTCGTGCGCACGGTCTCCGCGCATCTGCGGCGGCCGTGCCAGGTCAGCTTTCACGGTGAATATGTCGTTGTTTCAGAGCTCGAGGGCCGCGTAACCATCCTGGACAAGGAGGGCGTCTCGGTGGCGTTTCTCGGCGACAATCCGCGAAAAGCGCAATGGGCCAATTATCAGCTCGATCCCAACCTGATTGGGAGCGCATGGTTCAGCGCCGCGCACGGGTGCCACATCGACGCCAGCGCGAATATTTACGTCTCCGACTGGAATCGCATTGGTCGCGTGACCAAACTCGAGCGTGTCGCGGTCTGAGGTCAGAGGTTTTACATTTGGAGTACGGCAAGCTGCGACGGCTGACGGAGTCGGCCAGTGGCCGACGGGCTAGCGCAGCACAGGCGCCCGGCACCTCTTTTGTGGAGTTAGTCGCACCCCCGGCGATGGGTGGATTGGAGTGTCTGATTGAGTTGGAAGGGCCGCGGGGCAAGCTACGCATCCAGTGGAAAGGAAGCACCGCCCCAGCTCTGGCAGGCCTGGGCCGCACGTTGTGGGAGCCGGCATGATCCAGGCCACGCCGCAGGCGCGCATTCTTGTGGCGGTGGAGGCGGTCGATTTCCGCTGCGGGATCGATAGCCTGGCTCGCGTTTGTAAGTAGCAACTCAAAAGCGACCCTTTCTCTGGGACGTTGTACGTCCTCCGCAACCGGCGACACACGGCCATTAAAATTTTGGCTTACGACGGGAGTGCATTTTGGCTTTGCCATCGACGCCTGTCGGCGGGCTGCTTCCGTTTCTGGCCGGCCAGTGTAACGGAGGTAGCTCAGAAGCTGGCGGCGCACGAGTTCTAACTGCTGATTATGGGTGGCGACCTGCGCACCATCCAGCTTCTGCTCGGGCATGAGGATCTGGAGGTCACAGCCAGGTATCTGCATCTGTCGGAGCAGCACCTGGACCAGGTCGCCAACGCGATCGAAGAGCTGAAGCTCGCCAGCGTCGACGAGAGCCGCCGCTCCTACCATCGTCCAAGGCGATGACCCGGCCAGCCATCGAAGTGGCCGACATCGTCCGTGCCAAGGGCAGCCAGTTTCTGGAATGCTACCAGTCAGGTGTCAGCTATCACCAGCTGAAGGCATTTCGGGCTGTCGAGCGCTGCCGCACCGCCGCCCTCGGCGGACATAAGGACAAGTGTGTCGGCTGCCAATACGAAGCGCCATCTCCTTTAACTCCTGCATTATGGGGAGTGCTTACTTATGGGGAGTTCAATAGCGAACAGGCGCGTAGCTGGCGAGCGACACGCCCGTTCGACGCACCATTAAGACCTGGCTTTCAGAAGAGCGATGAGTTTATCGGGCGGTCTGAATTTCCCCTTGCAAAGATGCGGGGAAACGACAGCCTCAATCGCTTCCAACTTCTCACTTGGATCGGCCCGCACGTACACGTCGGTGGTGGTGAGACTGCTATGGCCCAACCACAGCGAAAGCTTCCTGATGTCTTGTGTTGCCGACAAGACGATCATGGCGGAGGTAAGTCTGAGAACGTGCGGTGAAAGCCGCTTGCGTGCGAACACAGGATGGGTCCAACTATCGCGAGCCGGGTTCGAAGAGCCCGAAAATTGGACCTCGCCCCACAGGGTTCCATGCGAAGGTGTGAGGTTGGTCGGGAAATGGTGAGATTACCTCCAGGTTTGTACCTGCTGATCCGCCCAAATACCCGGCGGGAACAAATCGTCTCCTCCCAGCGTCAAAATCCGTCAAACTCAGTGACGTGGGTCCCCGGAGGTCCACGAATGTCCGCCAGCCGATTCGCGATCCTGATCTGTCTTTTAGCCGCCCTTCTACAGGCCGCGGCCCAAATTGCGCAACCCGGCTCCATGCCTGGCATGGGCCACATGACCGGTCACATGTACCTCACCTCGCTACGGCCGATGCAGCCGGGGGACCAGCAGAAAGCTGATGAGGTGGTTGCCGCCGCGAGACAGGCCATGGCGCCGTACCAGGACTTCCACAATGCGCTTGCTGATGGTTATAGAATCTCTCTGTCCAATGTGCCCCAGCCGATTTACCATTTCACCAAGTCTAACTACGCACGCCAGGTTCGCTGGACATTTGATCCCCTCAACCCACCTCGCTCCTCTACAGAAATCCGGTGATGGCTATAAGCTCGTTGGCGTCATGTATACCGATCGCGTGGGCGCCAGCGAAGAAGAGGTGAACCACCGTATCCCTTTGAACATAGCTCGTTGGCACCAGCACATCAATTTCTGTCAAGCGCCAGCCGGGCAAAGAAGGGCCGCGGCCTATTTCGGCCCCAATGCGAAGTTCGGTCTGCTCGGCTCCATCACTACGAAACCCGCATGCGACGCGGCCGGAGGTGAATTCTACCCTCACATCTTTGGCTGGATGGTCCACGTCTACCCGTATGAGACCGACCCCAAGCAGATTTGGTCCGTCGACGATGATCACGATCACAACAATATGGACGCTCTGCCATGCTTGGCATGCCGATGAACTGAAGCGATGCATTGTCCCGAGCGGATCGTCGGCGATCCGCCGTGTCGTTGAGGCGGATTACCCAAGGGCGACGTTTGGCGGTCGTACAGGCGTTTGCCACATTTACGACGAGCGCTGACACAGCCCTAATTGCCTCTCGTCGACGCCTATAATTGGGGTGCAATGATCTGGAGCCGCTTCTGCTCACTTCTACTGCTCGCCAGCGCTCCTGCCGAGTAGAGGAGACCGCTCGTCCTTTAGGCCTTCTTTGGCTCTGTCCGCTGTTTCCAGCTTCGTGCGCGTTTAAGTCCGCCATGACACGGCGCGTTCTCCCCCCTCACGGACCTCGCCGTGCAGATTTCCCGCAGCGAGTTCTTCAAGACACGGTTCGTCCTTATTTGCCTAGGCGTACGTGATCCTTGGCGTCATCAGCGGGTTTTGACGCAGGATTTCGTAGAACTTTTCCCACGTCAGCGGATTCCCTCGTGTACGGCGGTTCA
>JASHOC010000151.1 GCA_030041305.1 Acidobacteriaceae bacterium | reverse complement strand
CCCATCTGGACTCGTATCTCGATGAGTTCGCGTTCCGCTTCAATCGTAGAAAGTCGCGCCGCCGGGGAATGCTGTTCTACCGGCTGCTGGAGAACGCCCTGGTCACAAAACCATCCCGCTACCGGCCATCGCGAGCAAACTCGCCCACCGGAAAGCACAACCAGTAGTGGTTACTGTACTAAGGGAGCTACCCCACTTAGAGAAATAGCTGTGAGGTTCTTTGATCCTGTTGGCGGATGGGAATAAAGATGGTGAAAGAAACGGATCCCATTGAGCCCATGAGCCGATTACCAGGGGTCGGATTCGCAGTCTGCGGCATGGCCCGTTGCCGGGATCGCGCAAAACCGGGGAATAGGCTCCATCGGGTTAGAAGGCTGCTATAAAAGCAAGCGCCCACTTCAGCTTCAAACGCGTGGAGTCTCGCAGCGCCGTCAACTCAATCTGGTTTTCAACAACCGGTAAAAGGAGCGGACCGTCTGGGGATGGCAGCCCGCAGACTCAGTATTTTGGAGCTGCACGATGAGATCACCCTACGACGTTTTCGGGGTGCAGGCTAGACTCTTTTCGTGAACCCTCGGCACGTTGGTAACCTTGATAAGTTACTATGGTTCTCGTCGAACAAAAGTTCGGCTTTGCGCGCTACGGCGGCTCGAAATTCACCATTTCCCTGTAGGGTCGGGCAAGTGAAAAGAAGAACGGGCATTGCGACGTATCGAAGGAGGTACAGGAACTTTGAAAGCTGCTCTAGCCGTTGGCGATGATGCGCGCGTTGGCGGCCAGTTGAGCAGGCTGGTAAAGTCGCGCGCCCCCGATCTCGTTGTAAAACTGAGGACGATTCGGGGGACCGATGATGCACTCGACCTCACAGTGAAACAGGATGAATGAGCAATGGACTGCCAGATCATTCAGTTCACGGAAGGGCGAGCCGACGACCGAAGAACGGAAGTGTCGATCCGTTCGTCACCGCTCCCACACAAGCTGCGAGCGCATCGGCCAGTAAACTCCTAGAGCAGCGGATTTGAGGGTCCTTCGGTCTGAACTCCGCCCGAGTATGCGTGAAGCGGCGGGCGTAGCAAGTTCAGGTACGCTCTGCTCACTTGCTGGATGGAGGAAGCGGTTGTGGAGACAGAAACTCATCCAGCGCTTTGCAGACGAATCGAATTTCCGTCGCGATTATTCTAAGCACATCGAAGTACAACTCGGGACGGCTATTGACGAGGCTGTGAAAATTCTCGGAGGTAAGTTGGCGGATTTCGGCATCCACGCTGGCCGTAGCAGTCAAGGAGTACGGCTGGTTGATGACGACGGCGTGAAGCCCAATAAGGGAACCGGCTCCGGCGCGCACTCGCATCACCTCCTGATCTGCCTAGTGCATCGTCAGAGTAACCTCACCGCCCTTAAGCAAGTAGAGTCTTGTTGGCGGATCTCCCTCACGGAACAACACCCCGTCGGTTGCGGGGGGAGAGAGGCGTCGATTTAGCGTTAATTTCTTGAACGAGTTCACTTTCAGGAACATCATCCGCATCCGAAGCTTAGGGCATGCCGGAGCAAGTAACTTTCCTGGGGCTGAGTTGCTGGCTGAGGCAGCCCTGCCTTCCAAAACTGCGGCCATTTGGCTCCCCTGATTTACCTCGCAATTGCGATATCATGGATAATCCGGCCACTCGGTGAACGACGCCACTATTCACGAGCGGACTGGAGGCGCACATCGAAGGCGCGGAGATGTTCCTGGCTTGCCGGGCTCGCTTCGCTCAACCGGTGAAAATTTACGACGCGTCGGCGGAAATGCGGACAGTGTCTAAAGCCCACCGGAAGGGGTGGATTCTGCCTTTTTCTCGCGAGCGGAAGCCCTTATATAAAGAAGAGTCGCGTTAGCCAAATCAATGGCCAGAGTTTAAGCCCCAATGATGCTGTGCATGACCTGGCCTACCAAAGCATCCAGTAAGAAGCGAAAAAATCTGCAAGCTTCTTATTCTCTGTGATTCGCATATCAGAGATTCTGTCAGAGACAACGGACGTTGAGGCTCGCTCCGGCGCTGGCAACGGGGCTCGCTGCTCATCAGCGGAATGCAGGGAGCAGTTGATCGGCTTATGATTCTCACTACAGAGAGGGGAGGGCCAAATGACGTTAGAGACACTTCAACCTCTAAAGGACGTTCTGCTGCGGCTTCACAGTGTCAGCGCCTATGCGTTTAACCGCGCGAAGGCCGTCGAGATTGTGCTGAAGAAGCATCCCGATCTGTGCACCGAGTATCAAGATGCGCTCCGCTTCGTGCAAGCGCAAGACGCTCATCGAGACTTCGGCTCATTGCTCGACAAAATTCAATGAAGGATCGCTTCGGCCTCGGAGCAGCAGCTTGCGCAGCCAAATACACTTGAGGCCGAGTTGACCATTTTCCGTGCTTGCCCGTTTTCTGCCGCTGGTGGATGGCTTAGGCCAGTTTCCGGGCTTGTTGGATGCGGCGCGATAGACGCAAAAGTAAATCCACTCTTGACGGTTTCTCACGCGATGAAGTGGCGCGCATTCTTAGCGCGTTTGAGAGGTACTGCCTCATGTCTTCGCTGATGGGGTTGGCCATCAAGTCCACAACAAAGGCGGCGCGGTGGGCTGCCTCAGTGTCGGCGATCCCGGTTGCAATCCGATAATCCATGGGATTTACGTCCTCGGGCTGGTGGTCACCGAATGATTACTTCTCGGGCGATGCGTGGCAGGTTGCGCCCATCAATGACGATGGGCGCGTCATCGAAACGAGCCATAGTGAGCAAAAACGTCCGCTCAATCCCACCCATGGGCTTGGGCGCAGGAGGTAAACACTGCGCGAAAGGGAGTTGCAGGATTAAGGTTCACATCCCGGAGGCATCGCGCCAAAAAACTTTTCAACTCGCCACGCCTCGTTATCGCCAATTCGGAAAGGGCTTCATGCATCCAAGGAGCGTCCATCATGTTCTCATCCAACTTCCAGACGTATTTCGGAGGTCCGGGACCATCGTGCGAATGGAGAAAAACCGTCAAGCGCCCGTGGAGATCACCGTTGGTCTCGTGGTCTTTCGCGTATGAAGCAAGAGGGCCATTCCCGCCTGATGCCTCTCCGCTGTAATAGAGGTAAAGGTTGGGGTTTTCCGTGTCTCTTTGACAGATAGGAATATAGATTCTGAAACTAACCGATTCCTTTGGGAGCATGAGCCGAGTACCAAGGGGCCGGATTCGCAGTCTGCGGCATGGCCCAATGCCGGACCGCGCAAAACCGGGGAATAAGCTCTATCAGGTTCGAAAGGCCACCCCTGGAAGATGGCCTTTCGCAAGAAATGGCAGAGTCCAGGGTTGGAGCCAACATACACTTGGTCGACATCCGAGTCAAGCCTATTTTCGTCCGGCCTAGACGATGGTGCCTTCAACCTTGCCCCTATCGATCCCGGTGTCAGAAAGGAAGTTGCGGCGGATTGACCTTTTGGATGCTTGACACGAAGGAACGATGAGAGAGTAATCTAATTCTTCCCTGAATCTGCTTATGAAGGCTAGCATGAAAAAGCAACTTGGCCCGTGGGTTGCTCTTGCACTCGGCTGCTTCCTGATCTACCAGTGCCACGAGAGCAACCATCGTGTCTGTCCATCCGTCCCATCAGCGGTCGGACAGCCCTCCTACGTTCCAGCGCCTCCAGAGGTACTGCCGCAGCGGATAAAAGCACAAGCCTTCCCCAACCATCAGAAACCAACCCTCCCGCGCCACTCCGATTCAAACGGCCCATCAAACGACTTCTACTATACGAACAGCGGTGGGCAACGAGTCCATTCGCCGTAATATGCACCCTCCGCGCCTGACGGCGCGACCGCTCAGTGCCAGGACGGCACCGTAGCTTCAGTCAACACCACCGGGGTACGTGCTCCCATCATGGTGAGGTTGAGCAATGGCTTCAGTGGAGGCAGCAACACTGTATCCGAACGGCTCCCGGTCCCGTCGCAAACACCCGTCAATTCACCTGTGTTTGACAAGTTCCAAAGAAAAGGCCGTCCGCAGTCGGTCGAACGGGTTCAATGCGAAGGGTTGTGTTTAAGATTCTGCTAAGCGTAGTCCTGTGATATGAGCCCGTCAAGGGAAATCGTCGCCGATGCATATTCAGGTCTATCGGCGCGGCTCTCCGGGCAATTCTGTGCGATTGCAGAGCATCCCGGACGGCATCGGGTATCCCTTGCGGCTCCGTCGCCATTGTGACGCGATGTTACTTTTGTCCATCGTCCATAGGGAATCTCCCTTCAGCCCCACTGGAACTCGGAATTAACATTCGCGGCGTCTAACTGCGGGTACAATAGATCGCAACTGTCGGGTTTCTCTCGCCGCGTCCAGTGGTTACATGGGGTTCCGTTGCAGCCTATGCGGGAGTGACGACTTCCGTACCTCGCGTTTTCGCACTAAGGATATTGGCCTGCTATTCGCGTTCCAATACCCGGTGCGATGCCGCATTTGCCTGCACCGGGATCACGCGTCGATTTTTCGGCTTCCCAAAATTTGGCGTACCGCAAGGCTGCGGCGGAAAGCCCGCAACCGATAAGGACAAAGCAGCGGGAATATCCGGAGAGTAAGCGCCGCGCATAGCTGTGGCCCATCTTTCTTTAGGCTCATTCGTGGGTTGCTGACGGTCTCTTTCTGAGATACTCCAGCGTCTCCGAATCCCATTGATGCTCGTTCTCGGGGCGGTCCAAATCGGCCTCCCATTGAACGGTGCCGATGGTATGCAAGCAAGCCTTGCATATTGAAATGGTCGCGCCATCGCTATTACCGAGATGGATAAAGTTCGACTCCAAAAGATGCTCCATTGAATCCCCCAAGCCAGATTGCTGTTTGTGCGGCAAGATTATTGCAAATTCGGCGCAGACACAACCTAGGAGTATCCCTAGGATAAAATAGCCCATCCTCTCATGGGAGACTGGTTGGCATGACCACAGACCCGGTTCCAGAAGTCCCCACAAGCCCCATGTCCATCGTTTGCCCATATTGCGGAGCCAAGCGGGGCAAGGACTGTCGCGCGAGTTCTGGCGATTACGTAGTGGTACACCTCGCACGGATCGCTGCGGTGGCGCGTGCTGATGCTCCGAAGCGCAGTCGGCTCGACTCTGGGGAGAGAAAAAGATAACTCGATTGGACAGGTTAATTGCTGCCGGGCGGCAGCTCATCGCTTTTGCCTGTGGAAGGCTACGCTGCCCGGTTCACCAGTTTCAGAACGGTAGTCGGGGTTGCGCCTACCGTGCAGCAATCTGCCTGATAGACTTCCCTTCGGCTCTCAGCGTCAATCCGAGTCACAGTGGTTCCTTCCAAGAGTGCGCTCCTACCGGTAATGTCGACGACGCCGACTGCTCTCGCTGCTCCGAGTACACCGGGTGTGCCCCCATAGAAGAATCGGTCACGTCCTAATTTCGAGAACTCGCAGCGATTCCTGTTCGATCGGCCCTGGGTTCATCGGGTAACCGGAGATTCGCAATTTCGAACCCAACTTCCGGCCATTTGGACGTTTGTCGAGGAACAATCACAATATCCGTTCGACCTCCCAGCGCCGTCATCGTGGTGCGCAACCGTGCTGCGCTCCAGGATCTGACGATAGCTACATGCGGATTGCGGATGAGAGGATAATGAGCGACCGGTTCGCGATTGTCTTCGCTGTTGAACGAACGTGTTTGAACTCTGAGGAGGAATGGTGGATCTCGCATTTGCGACGCAAGCGCAAAAGTTCCCGGCTCGCATTGTTTGCCTGTCGGATGAAGCGAGCGAACTTCTTTACCTGCTGGGTGAACAGGATCGCATCGTTGGAGTTTCGGGGTTCTCAACGCGGCCAACAGAAGTGAGAACCAAGCCCATGGTCTCTACCTTTCGTGACGCGAACTTCGAGGCCATCGAGAAGCTTGATCCGGATCTCATCATTACCTACTCCGATGTGCAGGCAAAGATCACTGAGGAAGCGATTCATCGCGGTATGCCAGTGCTGAATTTCAATCAGCGGAGCGTGTCGGAGATCTTTGAATTCATCTCCCTGATCGCCCGTCTCGTCAACCAGCAGAAAAGGGGAAACGACTTGATGGTTGCGTACGAGACTGAGTTGCGAGCAATCGTGGACGTCAGCCGCGCGTTCTCTCGAAGGCCGCGTGTCTTCTTCGAAGAATGGAACGACCCCCTCATCAGTGGGATCGAATGGGTGGAGGAACTCATTGACATCGCTGGCGGAGAGCCAGTATTCCCGGAATTACGGCAATCTCGCAGGGCAAAGGATCGGGTGGTATCTCCAGAACAAGTCATCGAGCGTAACCCGGATGTCATCATCGCCTCCTGGTGTGGGATGAAGGTCGACAAGGAAGAAATCTGCGGGCGTCCTGGATGGGGTCGAATTGCGGCAATAGCCAACGGGCATGTGTACGAGATCCAGTCTTCTCACATCCTTCAGCCCGGGCCAGCCGCCCTCACCGACGGGGTTCGGGAACTCCATTCCATTCTGGCGCAGGTGGCAGGCTGAACCGAGGCCGATGAGGGATCGGATTCTCAACGTGGGAATCCATGCGTGGCCGCACACCCCGATCCCGGCGTACAAGATCGCCGCCTTGCTGCGCTAGGAAAACCCCTGACGATCCCGCTCACTTCTTCCACAATCAATTTCGCCAGCGATGGTCCACAAACTTTACCGTCGAACCAGGTGAAAACTCCGCAGGTGCCACATCTGAAATCAATTACTTGCGGAGAGCGTCGGCAAAGGGGTTATGGACCATCAGGTTTGAGCCTTGCGGTGTCGAGACTTTCGAGCCCAAGCTTCTTGGGAAGGCTCAATGCTCCAGCGATCTTGCGGTTCCCGCTCCCGTGAGCGCGTGGTGGTTACTCGAAATCTGTCCGGGAGCAATTTCGATGAAGAGGGAGCATCATGGTTTTCTCTGGTCCATTCTGCATCCGCACAGATTTCCTTATGTTTTCTATTCATTGCGCAGCGCCTGCATCGGCTGAATGCTCGAAGCGCGCAGTGACGGCAAATACGCCGCCAGCAGTCCCGTCAGCGCCACGACCACACACACCAGCGCCAGCACGATCGGATTCCGTGCGCCGGTTCCGTAGAGCATGGAACGCAGCACCGAAGCCGAAGCCATCGTAGCGGCGATGCCGATCGCAATGCCCACACCCACCAGGACAACCGCTTGGCACAGCACCATCTGCATCACTGCGCCGCGCGACGCTCCCAACGCGAGCCGGACGCCGATCTCCTGTGTCCGACGCGAGACGGAGTACACCATCACACCGTACAGGCCCACCAGCGTCAGCGCCAGCGCCAGCCCCGCAAACGTCGCCAGCAGCACCATAGCAAAACGCGGCTGCGTTAGTTGCAGGCCGATCAGATCATCCATGGTGTGAACATCGGTGACAGGAATATCGCTATCCATCGAGGCCACCAGCTTGGCCGCCTCGGGCTCAAGGCTCAACGTGTCCATGGCCGTGCGCGCCACGGTGGTCAGGCAGCACCAGCGAGAAAGCTGGCTTGCTGGCAAGTACTGAATCGGCGTCATGTCGCGGTCGGTCGCGTAGCGCCGCACATCGCCCACCACGCCGACGATCGTGCGCCACTGCGGACCGCGAGCATCGCTGCTCGCGCCGGGCCTCAGTTTTTTGCCTAGAGGATTTTCTCCCGGGAAAAATTTCCGCGCAAAAGCCTCGCTGACGATCATCACTTGCGGAGACTGCTCCGTATCGGCATCGCTGAAATCGCGCCCGGCGAGGAAAGGAATCTGCATCGTGCGGAAGAACTCCGGCGCAACGATGTCCACGATTGCGCTCGGGCGCTGTCCCTCGGGTACAGGTTGTTCCGGGTTTTCGAAGCTCAGGTCCGCTTCGTCGCCGCCCATCGGCGGAAACACCGAGCCGCTGGCCGCCTCCACGCCTGGCAGCCCCCGCAGTTTCTGGAAATATTGCCGGTAAAATTCCGGCCGCGTGTGCTCGTACCGCGAATCCGGCGTTTCGAATCTGTAGGTCACCAAATGGTCGGGGTTGAAGCCCTCATTTGCGTGCGTCAGCTTCAGGAAGCTCGTAAGCAGCAGGCCCGCGCCGGACGTCAGCATAATGCCCAGCGCCACCTGGCCCACAATCACCGCCGAGCGCAGCCAATCGCGTCCCCCAATCTGCGCGCGGCCGCCCGCTTGCAGCGCCTCTACCAGATTGGTCCGGGAGGCAATCAGGGCCGGTACGGTTCCGAATACCAATCCGCACAGTAGAGAGATCCCGAGCGCGAAGCCCAGCACCGCCAGATTCACGCTCGCATCTCCGGCGCGCGGCACCCCGGGAGGCAGGATGCGCAGCACCAGCGGCGTGCTCACGAGCGCCAGCAGGCATCCAGCCAAGCCGCCGGTGATCCCCAGCACCAGACTCTCGGTCATCAGTTGGCGCACAATTCGCGCTCGCGCCGCACCCAGCGCCGCCCGCATCGCAATCTCCCGCTCCCGGCCGCGCATGCGCGCCAGTTGCAGATTCGCGATGTTCCCGCATGCCACCAACAGCACCATGCCAACCGCCCCCAGAACCACCAGCAGCAGCGTGCGCGTATCTCCCAGTAGCACGGCCAGTTCCCCCTGCACGCGCGCCGAGGGGTGTTTCGCATTCGAATTCGGATGTTCCCGCGCCAGCCGCTTCGCGATCGCCTTCATGTCAGAGTCCGCCTGCGCTACGCTGACGCCAGGCCTGAGTCTCCCGATCACGGTGAGAAAGTGCATGCCCCGGTTCGCAGTCCCCGGATTGTGCGGTTCATTGTCGATCGCCAGCGTGGTCCAGAAGCTGTTCTTCGGCGCGGTCACCGGAAAGCGAAACGAATTCGGCATCACCCCAATCACCGTGAACGCGTCGCCGCTTAAGTGGACCGTCCGGCCCACAATCGACGGTTCCGACCCGAACTGCGAAACCCACAGCGCGTGGCTGATCAATACCACCCGGGCACCCTGCTTTTCGTCCGCTGCCGAAAACCCGCGTCCCACTTGCGGCTGCACGCCCAGCAGCGGCAAAAGACCTGCGCTCACCACTTCGCCATCTAGATGCACGGCTCGTTCCACGCCGGTCAGCGTGTACGAGGTATCGTGATACGACACCAACTGCTCGAAGCTGTGGTTCTGCGCCCGCCAATCGAAGAAGTCGGGATATGAAACGTCGTTGCTCTCGTACACCTGGCCCACATCGCTCGACTGAATCTCGGCCAGCCGCTGAGGCTGATGGTAGGGCAGCGGCCTCAGCAGTACTGCATCCACAATGCTGAACACCGTCGTGTTCGCCCCGATCCCGAGCGCCAGTGTGGCAATCACCGTCGCCGCAAACCCTGGAGACTTTTGCAGTTGGCGCAGCGCGAACCTCAGATCGCGGAGCAGATTGTCGAACCAGAACACGCGGGACTTAAGTTGAAAGCTCTCTTGAGCAGCAACGACATTGCCGAAGGCGACTCTCGCTCTGCGATGAGCCTCCTCTGGGCTCAGGCCCTCTGCCTCCAGTTCATCGGCCTCAAGGGCCAGATGCGCCTGGATTTCATCGGCAAAATCTTCCGCACCTCTCCTGCGCCTGAACATGCTATGCCTCCTCGACGTCTGGAGCGCGTTTACCTCCGAGGATCAGTTCCATCGCTCGCGTGAGCCTCTGCCACTCAGTCGTCTTTTCCGCGAGATGCTCGCGTCCTTTTGCCGTGAGCGAATAGTAGCGCGCTTTCCGGTTGTTCTCGCTCACGCCCCACTTCGCGCTGATGAATCTTTTGTCTTCGAGGCGTTGTAGTGCGAGATACAGCGAGCCATGATCGACAAAGAAAACCTCTTCCGACTGTCGCTGGATGGAGCGGGCAATTCCCTGACCATGTCGGGGTCCGAAAACGAGAGTTTTCAAAATAAGCACGTCAAGAGTGCCCTGAAGGAGGGAAATGCGGTCAGCGGCTGTTCTTTGGGTTGTCATCCGACATAAGAATGCCACCGCATGGGTCGGATGTCAACCCATCTGCTTTTGATTTTTCTACCGTCACTCTGCCGGGGGTAGAACGAAGGGCTGGCTTTCACGCCGATGGATAGATTATGGCGTTCACATCTTGACAATCAATATGAGAGGTATTAGCCTGCGCTCATGACTGAGCAGAACACCGATGTAATCCAGGGCACGCTCGACCTCCTGATTCTGAAGACGTTAAGTCTCGAACCTATGCACGGTTTCGGTATTGCCCGACGCGTCGAGCAGGTCTCGCGGGGCGTATTCAAGGTCAACCCGGGATCTCTCCTTACCGCTCTCCAACGTCTGGATCGCGCAGGTTGGATCAGTTCCGAGTGGCGGAACACGGCAAACTCGCGCCGAGCGAAGTTCTACGTCCTTACGCGTGCGGGCAGGAAACAGTTGCAAATCGAAACCGCAGACTGGACCCGGCGCGCCTCAGCAGTTGCGCGCCTTCTCCAGCAAGAGGCTTAGCTATGTCGATTTGGCGCGAAACGACTCGCGGTCTTCGCGGACTTCTCCATCGACGCGATCAGGACCGGGAAATCGATGAAGAAGTCCAGCAATACTTCGAAGAGGCAACCATTGCTTATCGGGAGCAGGGTTTGTCCGATGAGGATGCCCGCTGCGCAGCGCGCCGGGAGTGCGGGAACCTGCACGCAGTCAAAGAGCAGGTGCGCACGTATGGATGGGAAAACACGGTCAGAACGATTGTCGCCGATGTGCGCTTCGCGGGACGCCAGTTGCGCCGGAATCTGGGCTTCACGACGATCTGTATTGTCACGCTTGGGCTCGGCATCGGGGCCAGTACGGCAATCTTCAGCGCCATCAATCCGGTACTCTTCAAGCCGCTTCCTTATCCGCACCCTGGCCGGATCATGATGATCTGGAGCACCTGGCAGGGCGCTCGCTCCGAGATCGCTTTTGGCACCTACCGGGAGCTTTCACAACGCAGCCATTCCTTCGAAGCCGTGGCGATCTTTGAGCCGTGGCAACCGACGATGACGGGAGGGGATGAACCACAACGTCTGGAAGGTCAAAGCGTGAGCGCCGGATTCTTCCGGGCGCTGGGCAGGGCTCCCTTGCTAGGCCGGGATTTCAGCGGCTCCGATGAGGGACCGCACGCGTCGAAAGTCGTCATTCTCAGCAACGCGCTTTGGCGGCGGCTTTTTCGGGCAGATCGTGCCGTCATTGGCCAGGCGGTGAAGCTCGACGGGAATAATTACACGGTCATTGGCGTCATGCCGCGCGACTTTGAAGATGTGCTTTCTCCTTCGGCTGAACTCTGGACGCCGGATGAATATAATTCCAGCCAGATCACCCGCGAATTCAATACCGGGGAATGGGGTAACCACCTTCGGATGCTGGGCCGCCTCAGACCCGGGATTTCTCGCGCGGAGGCTGCTCGGGAGTTGGCCGTCATCGCGCGGAACCGATGGTCGCAGTTTCCCCGTCCACGCTGGGCTTCGCTGGAGCGGGGGCTGATCGTCGATTCATTGCAGGATGACATCGCGCACGCCGTCAAACCAGCGTTGTTGGCGGTGTTTGGTGCGGTGATGATTGTGTTGGTTATCGCCTGCGTCAATGTCATCAATCTGCTCTTGGCGCGCAGCGCTCGACGCGCAGGCGAATTCGCGGTTCGCGGGGCGCTGGGCGCATCGAGGCGGCGCATCCTGCGCCAGCTTGTTACGGAGAGCATGCTTCTCACGTTTCTCGGCGGCGCGCTCGGAGTTGCTGCCGCTGTCGCCGGGGTGCGCGTGATCGTGGCGCTGAGTCCGCCGGAATTGCCGCGCCTCGACGCCATACGATTCGATCCCGCCGCGTTTCTCTTTGCGTTTGTGCTTATCGCCATGATCGGCCTGCTTGCGGGCGCTGTGCCCGCTCTCCATGTTTCCCGCGATGACCTGCAAGCCGGTCTCGGGAACGCTTCGCGCCGCATTATCGGTACGCGTCTCTGGACACGGCGTTTTCTTGTTGCTGGGGAGATTGCCTCAGCTTTTGTTCTGCTGGTTAGCGCAGGACTACTGCTGCGCAGCATGCAAAGGCTGGTGGCTGTAGACCCGGGATTCAGTCCGTCGCGACTGCTCACCATGCAGGTGGTCACATCGGGCCATCAGTTCGACGACAGTCCGGCGAACCCTGGCGGTCCTGATCGTCGCAGGCGCTTCTTCGAGCAGGCGCTTGACGCTGTTCGGCATTTGCCCGGCGTCGAAAGCGCTGCCTTCACAAGCCTGCTGCCCCTCAGCGACGATTCGCCCGTTGATGGCACATACGGAGCACAATTTGAAGATCAGGATTCTGACAGCGGATACGACGTTTTTCGCTACGCGGTCAGCCCGGGGTACTGCCAGACAATGGGTATTCCGCTCCTCAGCGGCCGCATGCTCGATGAACGGAACACGGCCAGCGCGCCGCAGGTAGCGCTGATCAGCAAATCTCTGGCCCGGCATCATTTTGGAAACCGAAATCCCATTGGCAGCCGTCTTCATGTTGGCCCGATGGATCGCCCCTGGTACACGGTTGTCGGCGTCGTGGGCGATGTAAAACAGACTGCTCTTTCCATCGACCAGGAAGATGCAGTTTATCTTTCCACCCGGCAGACCTGGTTCGCCGATGACACGCTTTCCTTCGTAATTCGTGCGCGCGGAAACGCCGGAGCCCTTGTTCCTGCGGTGAAATCCGCCATCTGGTCCGTGGATAGGAATCAGCCCATCGTGCGCGTCATCAGCATGGATCGTCTGATGGCGATCACTGAGGCGCAACGGCGGTTCATCCTGATACTTTTTGAAAGCTTCGGAATCGTCGCCCTGGTGCTTGCAGCCGTCGGGTTGTACGGAGTTCTCTCCGGCAGTGTTGCCGAGCGGGTTCATGAGATCGGGGTTCGCATGGCCTTGGGGGCAACGCGGAGCGACATTCTGGCTATGGCGCTCCGGGATGGAATGCGTATGACTGCGTACGGCGTCGGAATCGGGCTCGTCGGAGGGCTTGCCGCGAGCCGAGGAATTTCCTCTTTGCTCTTCGGAACCTCTTCACTTGACCCGCTCTCATGGTTGGGCGTGTTGGCCGTGCTGACTGCCGTGGCCATCCTGGCGTGCTGGGTACCCGCGTGGCGCGGCGCAAAAGTGGATCCCGCCACTACGCTGCGATCGGAATGATTCTCTTCGAGTCACACACACACCCAAATCCGTAAGCAAGAAGGCATTCGCTCACTGTGCGGTGCCTGGAGCAGTTTCCTAGTCCGCCAAGGCGCGGAATCGCCCAAAAAGCAGATCCTCCTGTTTTTTTATCCGACTGCCGAGAATCTAGTATGGGACGGTTGCGAGCGGGTTGGCCATCGTCACCCTCGTGGAGATCGGATGAACAAAGATGACATCATCAAGAATACTCTGACAGAAATGAGCCGTGAAGATGGGCTCTTGCGCAACAACTGCGGGGATAACCTTGACGTTGAAACTCAGGACTACGTCGACCTCGTCATCGCTACTCTAGCGGAGAGACTCCCTCAAGGCGAGCTAAAGACCTGCAAGGACTTCAACAATTTCGGCGTGGCGTGTTGCGAGTGCTGCCATAGAGGGTACGCACATTACGACATGTCCCTGGAAGATCTAACGGACGGCGGCAAGGCTTGGCTTTGTTGCTCCGTTCGTGGTGCCCTGCGTGAAAAGGGAGCGATATCGGAATCCCAAGACCATTCTACTGGGGGGTTGTCATGAAGCGTGCCGCCCTTTATTTTCGAACCTCAACCTTGGATCAACACCCGGAGACGCAAGCCCATGAATTACGTCAATTCGCGGCTCAGCGAGGGTACGACATCATCGAGGAGTACGTCGATCACGGCGTCAGCGGAACCAAAGTCAGGCGACCCGCCCTCGACAAACTGATGACGGACGCCCACCGTCGCCGTTTTGAAGCGGTGTTAGTCTGGTCGTGTGATCGGCTGGCGCGGTCCACGAAGCACTTCCTTCAAGTCCTGGATGAACTCAATGAACTCGGCATCCAATTCCTCTCTCAGAGAGAGGCGATAGACAGCGCCGGGCCGTTAGGCCGAGCGATCGTCGTCATAATCTCAGCGATCGCCGAACTTGAGCGTTCGCTCATAGTCGAGCGCGTTCGAGCGGGAATGCGGCGAGCCAAGCTCGAAGGCCGTCGCATCGGTCGCGCACCCTTAAATGTCGATCGCGCAGCCGTGGTGCGAGATCGGGTCGGCGGTATGTCGCTCACGGCCACCGCGAGGAAGCATGGCCTCTCTCGGGCAAGCGTCGTGTGCCTGGTAAGGGAAGCGAAGGCCGGTCTTCAGTCGGATCGACCGGCAGCCTGATTGTCACTTTATTCATGGGGTCGAGCATGAGGAGGGCTCAATGGACATCAACTTGGATGATGTTGATCTTGCGATTGTCGTGAACGTTGAAATTCTGCGAGAGGTCCTACACAAAATATGCAAAATGGGAAGAAAGTGGTGGATCGCGTGTGAACCCGAATACGCGCTGGAGAGGGGTTACCTGACTATTGGTTACGGCGATCCCGGTTGCACGGACCGCCTCAACACCGTTCTCTATCGCCTTCCGATTCTGAACACGGAACCCCCAATTGGCGGACCAGACAAGCTCGTTGTTCTGCTCGACTCCAGCGTCGTGGCTCCCGAACAGCCCGGGGTTTATCGCCACGGCGAAAGGGTAGTCGAGGATGTGATCGCGGATATCGAGGACTTTTTCATCCCGATTCAACGCGCTTTCGTTCAAGTGCTAGCGGAATTGACCGGGGCGAGATGGACGAGCGCTACCCGGTTCAAGGAGGGTATCTGAGCAGCCGCAGAGAAATCCGGAGCCATGATTCGCTCCTCATCGTCTGCATTGCAGATACGCATCAGTTGCACCGAGAGGTTCTTGTGCCCTCTGGTGATCTGCTCATTCACGCTGGTGACTTCTGCCACATGGGCGGAAGCATTACGGTACTGGCGGACTTCAATAGGTGGCTTGGGGAGCAACCGCATTCTCTCAAGGTGTGCGTCCCCGGGAACCATGACGGTGTTCTCCAAAACAATCCATCTGCACGGCGAGCGCTCACGAATGCAGAACTCCTGATCAACAGTGGCACCGAATTTGAGGGTCTGCGAATCTGGGGATCCCCCATAACGATCCCATCTGGCGGAGCGTTCGGACTATCGGTCGTAGAAGATCGCAGGCGGGAGTTCTCGCGCATTCCAAGAGAGACTGATGTGCTTGTCACTCACGGGCCGCCGCTTGGGATTCTGGATTGCGCCCCAGGTCACGAATCCCACGCCGGTGATCCGGAGCTTCTGAAGGCGACGCAACGGATTTCACTAAAGCTTCACGTATGGGGTCACATCCACGCTGCACACGGGATCGAGATCACCGAAAGCAAGGTATTCGTTAATGCAGCATTGCTTGGCGATGACGGGGGGATTTGCTGGGAGCCTGTCGTTCTCCGAATGCAGCAGAAAGAGACAGCCGAGTAATCGCCGTCAGGAGAGATCATGAGCCACCGCCACTGGTGTGACTACTTAGGGCACTATTGGGAGTGTTCCGGCGCTGCCGTGCGCCTTTTTCAGAACGAAGCGACTGTGTGCATGTGCATTAAGCACGGCGTATCCATGGATAATGGGGATCACAACGCGTGCCCCA
>JASHOC010000150.1 GCA_030041305.1 Acidobacteriaceae bacterium | reverse complement strand
GCCTCATCCGTCCTGCCGATGCCCCGCGCCTCTCACCCATCCGTTCTCTGGCCTACTTCCGACCCGTCATAGACGAACTCGGCGAGCACCCAGCGCCGGAAGGCTATATCGACTACCTCCGCCTCAAGCTCCGCCAAGCGATCACCACGCCGTCGGCAGAAGTCCAAAAAAATACGTCTTCCGATGAGCGTTAACACTCCACAACGAATAAGAAATCAGCGCAACGCGCGGCCCGCCGGGCTGGTCCTCAAAGGGTAAAAAATTGTGTCCCAACACCGGCGAGATATCCAGCATCGGCAGAAATCCTGCTTGTATGGGAATGCAACCAAGCCGCACAGGATTGTTTTCCACCAGGTCGCATGGGTGAACCATCGTTCCCTGCGAAGCCATAGCTGCGAAAGGCCGTTGATGATCGAGCCAGTCGAAGTAGAACCCGCCCGTCATGAACTCCTCGCGTTCCAGCGACTGCACCAGGCCCACGGAAACGATGCGATCGGCTTGCGCATAGGGAAGCGCACGGAAAAGAATGCGATCTACTGCGCTGAAGACCGCAGTAGTGGCGCCAATGCCCAGGGCCAGTGTCGCGATCGCAGTGACTGTGAAAGCGGGATTGCGGCGAAAGCCGCGCAAAGCCAAGCGAATATCCTGCCCGATCCTTTCCGGGAAAGTGAAAAGATCGATTTCGCGCATCGCCTCTTTCGTGCGGGTGATATTCCCAAATCGCCGCACCGCATCTTCCCGGGCATCCGCGCGCGGCATCCCCTCCTCGGCGTTCAACTGCTCCCGCATCGCAAGGTGGAATCGCAGCTCCTCTTCCAGGTCGGCTGACAGCTTTTCGCGTCCGAAGAGAGCTCGCAGTCTTCGAATCAATCTCATCGCTCGCCCCTCAGGCCCTTCCACCCGCGAAATTCAGCACCCGCGCAACAGCCTTCGTCAGCTCTTTCCAATTCTGTTCCTCCGCGGCCAACTGTTTGCGGCCGGCAGTCGTTAATCGGTAATACCGCGCCCTCCGCTTGTTCCCGCTCAAGCCCCATTCAGCCGTAATCCAGCCCTCCTGTTCCATGCGGTGCAGCGCTGGGTAGAGCGATCCTTCTTCCACGCGCAGCACCTGGTCAGAGATTTGCTGAATATGCAAAGTGATCCCCCAGCCATGCATCGGTCCCTGGGCCAGCGTCTTTAAGACGAGCAGCGCCAGAGTGCCTTGCAAAGTGTCGTTCTTCTGTTTGGTCATTCCGGGAAGCCGCTCCCATAGCTAGCTATGGAAATGCTGCGCCTCTTTCTGGCGTCTGTCAAATTGGAAATGCTCTGCTGGTAAGGCTGCACGCTGCCCTGCGTGAGGTAACGCCATTCAGGGACCCCTGCAAGGGGCGCAAGAAAGGCTGCTGCACGCCAAAACATCATGACGCGACGCACCAATTCGGGCCACCCGGGGCGAATCCAGAGGCAATCCATAACAGATTGCAAAGAAGAATACCGACAAATTCGGCTAAAAAACCGAAACGGAAAACCGTAACTCCTTTATTTGCTAACGCTTGTGGGTAAGATATGTTTTTTCAATGAGTTACACGGCGACAGATCCCGCAAATTACTGAAAAGCAGACACTTGCTCACCGGGCGATGGATGGGGTGGGGGGTGGGGCCGTGGTAGCTATGTTAGCAATAGCCGGTTTAGGAAGTGCTGAAGGGGCGTCCGTTGGCTCTCGGCGAATGGAGTACCCTGTCAATGGTCGATCCGCCCGTGAGGTTTTCGCCATGAACACCATCAGCCGGCGTAGGTTTCTCGCGGCCGGCGCCCTCTCCCTCGCCGCCACGCGCTTTCCCGCCCACGGTCAGGAACTGGCGCGGGCCACGCTCGCCATCCCGTCGCAGGCCTCCGGCCCCCAAATCCCGGCCAACTTCGTCGGCCTCTCCTACGAAGTCGAGCAGCTCGCTGATTCCAGCTTTTTCTCTCCGGAAAACACCGGCCTCATCCGCCAGTTCCAGGCCCTCGCGGCTCATGGAGTCCTGCGCCTCGGCGGCAACACCAGCGAGTTCGCCACCTGGAAGCCGAGCCCCGATGCGCCGGAGCCGGAGCGCCCAAATATTCGCGAGGTGCAGGGCGAGCCCAAGGCCCAGTTCTACAACGTGACTCCTGAAGCGGTGCGCAACCTCGCCGCTTTTCTCCGCGCCGCCGGCTGGACCTGCATCTACGGCATCGGCATGGGCACCAACACCCCCGACCGCGCCGCGGCGGAGGCGGTCTTCGCCGCCCAAACCCTCGGCCCCACCCTTGAATACTTCCAGATCGGCAACGAGGTCGATCTTTTCGGCCGCCATCTGCGCGACCCGCAAACCTGGAATGCGCAGACCTACCTCGATGAGTGGCTCGCCATGGCCCGCGCCATCGAGGCCCGGGTCCCTACGGCCCAATTCGGTACGCCCGACGTGGCCTCGAATATCTCCTGGCTGACCGACATCGCCAACCGCTGGCCATCCATCCAGAACCCACCCCGCATCATCGCCCTCACCCATCACTATTACTTCGGCGGGCCAGCCACCAATCCTGACGTGAACATTCCCAACCTGCTCAAGCCTGCAACCATGCAGAAGGTGCAGGCTACGGCCGACACCGCCAACGCCAACGCCCGCAAGATGGGCGTACGGCTGCGCATGACGGAAGGCAATTCCTGCTATCGCGGCGGCAAACCCGGCCTCTCCGACGTCTTCGCGGCGTCGCTCTGGGCGGCCGATTACGCGCTCCTGCTGGCCAGCAACAACTACTCCGGCGTTAATCTCCACGGCGGCACGGGCAGTTCCGTCGCTAATTCCGTGGGCGGTTCCCTGCCCGGCGATGCCCTCCTGCGCGATCAGGGCGAGACGCCGCAACAAATTGCTGCGCATCCCCATCCCTTCTACACGCCCATCGCCACCTTCGGTTCGGATTACCTGCTGGAACCCGTGGGCTACGGCCTCAAGTTCGCCGGCGCGCTCAGCGGCTCAACCTTTATTGAAGGGGACTTTACGTCGCCGCTGCAAACTGCGGGTGTCGACGCCAGAGCCTACGCGCTCATGCTGCCCGACGGCCGGACATCGGTGGTAATTCTGAATAAGGATGCGGCCAGGGATCTGGCGGTGACCCTCGATTTCGGAGCCGGGAAAACCGGCGCCGTTGAAACCGAGGGTTTGCACGCGCCCTCGCTCGATAGCCGCGAGGCGCACATCATGCGATCCGAAAAGGCGCGCCGGTTCCAAAACGGCCAGTTCGCCGCCATCGTTCCCCGCGCCACCGGCCTTCGCCTGACCGTGCTTTGACGACCGGGTCCCAGGCCGCGGTCGGATCGTGATCGGTTGCCATGCAGTAGATGAGGACGATGACTGAACTCAGCAGAACCGGAATTTCTCTCGAGCAGGACCTGCTTGCCGGCTTCGATCACCTCATCGCGCGCCGCGGTTACAAAAACCGCTCTGAAGCGTTGCGCGATCTGATCCGCGAAGCTCTGCTTTCTGAAGCCGTCGATTCCAACAAGCCGGTCGTCGGCACGTTGACGCTGGTCTATGACCATCACGTGCCCAATCTTTCGCAGAAGCTGACCGAGGCGCAACATCACGCCGGAGCCATGGTGCTGGCCGCCACCCACGTCCACCTCGACCATCACTACTGTCTCGAAGTCGTCATTATGAGGGGCCGCAGCCGCGAAATTCAGCAGATGGCCGACCGGATGCTCGCCATGCGCGGCGTCGAGCTCGGCAAACTCGTGCTCACCAACTCCGGGGCCGCCCTCCGCGCCGAGGCGCACACGCACTGAACTTCAGAGCCAAAGGCGCTGAAGTTCGAAGCAATTCACTTGCTCGAGAATCGAAAAATTCGAGAGCCGCCGCGGCAGCTACTGCGAGCCGCCGTTCGCTGACTCCAATTCCAGCTCGTCGAAGCGCCGCCACTTATAGATTGCGATCGAAACCACCCAGCTTAGCGCGAAAAGCCCCACGATCAAGAAGCCAAGCGTGCCGAAGTGATCGTTCAGTTCGCGCACCAGCGCCCAGAAAGCGCCTTTGAATCCGAATCGCCCCCCAAGCAGCCCCAGAGCCTCGATTCCTCCCACCAGCACCGCCACCACCACCGACACAAACGTGATGGTCAGGTTGTAGTAAAGCTTGCGCACCGGCTTCACGAACGCCCATCCGTACGCCCCGAGCATAAGAATGTTGTCCGTCGTATCAATCAACCCCATGCCGGCCGCAAAAAGAAAGGGAAATATAAGAATCGCCCCCATCGGCAGACCCTTCGACGCTTCGGCCGCGGAGATGCCCAACAGCCCGATCTCGGTCGCCGTGTCGAATCCCAAGCCGAAGAGAAACCCCAGCGGATACATGTGCCAACTGCTGCGGATCATCTGAAACATGGGCCGAAAAAGCCGGGCAAGAAAACCCCGGTCCGCCAGCAGCAAATCGAAATCCTCCTCGACGTACGGCGCCCCGGCGCGGACCCTGACGAAGACACGATAAATGGATCGCAACACGATCACATTCACCACCGCGATGCCGAGCAGGAAGAGACTCGACACCAGCGTTCCGATCACACCGCCAATACTGCGCGCCGCATCCATGTGGTGTTGGAGGGCCAGAGCTGTGCCGGCTATGGCCGCGGCGCCCAACACCACCACGGTGGAATGCCCCAGCGAAAACATGAAACCAACGGCAATCGGGCGCTTGCCTTCCTGCATCAGCTTGCGCGTCACATTGTCAATCGCGGCAATGTGGTCTGCATCCACTGCGTGGCGCAGGCCGAAGCTATAGGCGAGAAGCGCCGTCCCAAGCAATAACGGGTAATGGCGAAATACGAAGATCGCCCAGAGCCATGCCCCCGCGTTCAACACCAGGAGCATACCGTAAATTCCGAAAATCTTTCCGCGAATGCTGCCGGCGTCGTTCATCATGCCGCCCAGGGCGCGCAGCCAGGGCTTCCCAGCGGGTTTCATTTCCGGCGCGATGGCCAGATCATCCATGGAACGTGCTCCTTTGATGGAGCTTGGCGCCGACTGCGCAAGGTCGAAATCCCGAGCCAATTCAGGTCGGGTGCGGTCCTTTCGTGCCGCCCGGGCAGATCGATCCATTGATGGCCATAATACCATTTTAGAAATCGTGCCATCAACGGCCGTTCATCAGACAAATCGGTGGCAAGCGCCTCTATCGCTCCAAAATGACCTGTTGCGCGACCTGACTGAAAATGACTGCCTGAAACCCGAAGGATGACTCCGAATTGGTAGGCAGAAAAGCTGGAACCGCAGTCCTCTCCGAGAGCCCCTTAGGGCAACGAAACGTGGATTGCCGCCGCTGCGGCTCTTTCAAGCAAATTGCGCAGAGACCGCCGCGCTTCTGTGCGCTCCCAGTCGGCCAGCCAGCGCGAGCAAGTCTTCGTCGCGGTTCCGCGCCGCGGCCAGCGTCATGCCGCCCGGATGACACGGGATCGCCACCACCGGCACGCCGGCCAAGCTGATGGGAACGCTGTAGCGCAGCATTCGATTGCGCGTCTCGCGCCCAAAAGGTCCCTGGTCTACGTGAAGAACTTCAATCGGCGTCGACGGAAGCAGCAGCAATTCATGCGCGGCAAAGAGTTCGTCCATGCGGGCGCGGAAGTCGGCGTGCCGGCGGCGCAGCGCGTCGATCTGCTGAGGAATGAATTGCGCGCCCCATTCCAGCCGCTCGCGAATCAAGGGCTCGAAGTGGTCGAAATTTCCCCTGTGCAGGCGGGCCGCCTCCGACGCCTGAATGGGCGCGAAGATATCGAGGACGTCTGCCCACCAGGAGGGATCGATTGGCTGGCCTTTCAATCCTAATTCTTCGAGCTCGCGAATGACGGCGTGGAAGTTCGCGACGATCTCCGGCTCGCAATCATGAACAAAGCTGTCAGGCACGAAGGCGAAGCGGGTAAAGCCCGGCCCCGACTGGGCATCTGACGGCGCGAACGGTGCGGCCAGGAACGGCGCGTCTTCCAGATCGCGAAAAAGCCAGCCCATGGTGTCAAAGGTCTTCGCAAGATGAAAACCGCCGCGCCAATCGCCTCTGCCCAACGTGGAACGGTAACCAGCGATCCCGCAAAATGCAGCAGGCGCCCGCACAGATCCGCCCGTGTCCGTGCCGATGGAGGCGACAGCGGAGCCTTCCATCACGCTGGCGGCTGCGCCGCTCGACGACCCACCGGTGAACGCGCCCGGCTTGCCGAATTGAAAACAGTCGCCGAACTCGGGGTTTTCGCCAGTGATGCCATAGGCCAGCGGATGCAGGTGCGTTTTGCCCACGATCACGGCTCCCATGGCGCGCAACTGCTCCACCAGCCAGGAGTCCTGCTGAGCCGTTCCGTTGAGGTCGCGGTAGAACTGGACGCCGCAGGTGGTGGGCGCTCCGGCCAGGTCGAAACAATCCTTGACCGCGATGGGCAGACCCCATAGCGCGGCGCGACCGTCGCCGAACGGTCCGCCGTGGCCGCGCGGCATGGCTTCGGCCCGCGCAGCCTCAGCCAGCGTCCAGGCAGGGTCCCGCCAGAGATACGTGTTGCGCCCGGGATTCCGGTTCGCCCGCGCCAGAGCCTCTTCGGCCAACTCCGAGGGTCGCGCAGTTCCGGTGGCAAGGGCGTTGCGGAGCGCGCGGATCGTCCACGATGCAGTCGTCATAGGCAAATTCTACGGCGGCCAACCGCGGGGTCCTCAAAAATTCCTGTTACCCGGCCATGATCGTGCCCGCGCTCTTATCACAAGCCGTAAGCGCTCGATATTTGAAAAACATATCCATGCGCCAGCGCAGGATCATGCCGAACGCCAGGACAAAAAACAAGGCTCCGGTTTGCTCCATTGTGAGCAGGCTGTCAAAGTAGCCACGGGCTAGATAACGAATGGCGGCCAGCACGATGACCACCGTAAAAAACGCGCCGGAGCGCTTCATCATGACCACTTCGCCGGTGCGTTCCAGCGAAGAAGTGAGCAATAAGGGATAAGCAAGGGCAATGGCTCCGATGAGAAACGCGATCACGGCCCAGCTCCAGGGCACGCGGAAAGCGGGAACCACAAACATCGAAAATCCCGTGGCCATGCCCAGCGGCGGAATAAGAATCTTGCGTGCAGTGACGGCGGTTCGTCCCTCGCGCACCCGCCATACCAGGACGCCCGCCAGACCTGCGACGGAAGCGACAAAATATGCAAGCGGAGCGTGCACGATCTGATCCTCCAAGCAGGTTTTTGAGATGCCGCGGGTACGCGAGTTTCCGCCACCGGGAAGGCAGGAGAACCCTGCCTTTAGGATACCGGGAACGGCCTCTTGGGTATAGACGCGGCAGCGGACCACCTGACACCCTGGAGATCGAAGCGCCAGCGTCTTCCCAGCAATGCCCAATTCTCGCGGCTGCTGTTTCCACCGGCGATTGCATCCAACATGAGTGAAGTCCAGGTGTGTCTGACCGTCTATGAAACCTATCCTCTTGCATTCGCGCCTCGTTTGGCTGATTCCGGCGGCAATGGCGGCGCTGTTTTTTGGCGGCGGTTTTGCCGGTTTCTGCCAAAGTTCGTCATCGGAGACCGCGCCTGCGCAGGCCGGGAATCCAGCCGCGCTCCAAGATCCGACGCGCCCTGAAGTTCAGCCCTCGCTCAATGTGGATCGTGATCCGGTGCCCACGCTGGACATCGAAGTCGCTCCCCCGCCGAATACCGCGAATACCGCCTCGTCAACCTCTGCGCCCGGCCACAACGGCGCGATTGAAAAAGGACGCAACGGCGCTTATGTGCTGCACACGAACGTGGACGAGGTCCTGCTGAATTGCACGGTAATCGACTCCCACGGCCAAACCGTGACGGATCTCCAGAAGAGCGATTTTCGGGTTTGGGAAGATAATGTTCCGCAGACCGTTACCGCCTTCCTGCTCCAGGACGAGCCGGTTTCGATGGGCATTCTGGTCGACAATTCGGGCTCGATGCGCGACAAACGCGGGGCAGTGAACATGGCCGCTCTCGATCTGTTGCGGGAATCGAATCGGCAGGACTCGGCGTTTATTGTGAACTTCTCCGATCGCGCGTATCTCGACCAGGGATTCACGTCCGATCTGGTCGCGCTCAACCGGGGCCTTTCGCGTTTCGATACCACGGGCACGACGGCTCTGTACGACGCGGTTGCGGCATCGGCCGATGAGCTGTCGAAACACGGCCCCCAACGCAAGCAGGTGCTGCTGATCATCACCGATGGAGCCGACAACGCGTCGCGTCTGACCTTGGCGGAGGCCATTCGCCGCGTACAGAATCTGGCGGGGCCAGTGGTTTATTCCATCGGACTGCTCTATGACGATGACAAACAGGAAGCCCAGCAGGCGAGAAATGCTCTGGAGACGCTATCGGAAGAGACCGGCGGGATTGCCTATTTTCCGAACTCCCTCCAGGATGTGCAGGCCATTGCATCGAACGTGGCAAGCGACATTCGCGAGCAATATACCGTCGCGTACAATTCCAGCAAGCCGATGAGCCTCGGGGGTTACCGGCTCGTCCGCGTCGAAGCTGTAGCGCCCAAGCATGGCAAGCTTATCGTGCGGACAAAACGCGGCTATTACGCCAGTCCGCAACCCACGCAGACCGCCGAGGAACAGAAGCCGTAATCCTCACGCCTTCGGGCGCGGACGACAAACGGGCTCATAAGGGCCAGAGAGCAGCAGGAGGCCGCCAGGCTTCCCAGTCAACCTACGTTGTTCCCGCCGGGATGGTTCGACTTTAACCGCGTCCAATTGCGCCGATCTTTTGCCAGCTTCGGTGCGAGAGACTTTAGTTCCCTCGTTCCCCAACCCCTGAGCTTCGAGCGACACGTCAAGCCCCTCGCCACAGAGATATTTTTCTTCTCCTTTCTTTTCTGCGGCTTCCCTGCACGCGAAAATTGCGGGTTATTTCCGCGCAATCTGTATTCTGTTTCCAGATGCGCCAACTAGGTTCCCGATCGCTTCTTTTTGTACCCATGTGGCGCCCCATCTGGGAGCCCTCTGGGCACGGCGTTTCTGCTTTTGCCGCAAGGGCGGGAGCTCAAGCTCACGGGCGCTTACGGGGATAGGAATCGCGTTCGGAAGGCGAGATCCGAGCCTCGCCGCCGCCGGAAAAGCGTGGTTCGATCGATTTAAGTTCCGTATTTTCCGGAACTTGGGATTCAAGTTCCTCAAAACGCGGCACTTGCCTCGGATCCGCGCCGGCAACGCTTTTTGATTCTGGAACTTACCGGAATCACCCGGGGCGGGGGGATGGGGCGGCAAACCGGCTATTTTAGCTATAGCGGGGTAGCTCCCTTAATACAGTAGACTCAAGATATTGTGGTTCGCGCGTCTGAAGTTTCAAAACAGCTTGATTATCCAGGCACTTGGCAGCAGTTTCGCGCGTGGTTTCCCGACGAGCAATCGTGCGTTGCCTATCTGGAGCGGCTGCGTTGGCCGACGGGTTTTCGCTGTCCAGGATGCGCTGGCGAGAAGGGCTGGCGGCTTGAGGATGGCTGCTGGGCATGTTCCATTTGCGCCCGCAGGGTCTCCGTAACCGCGGGAACGATCTTCGATCGCAGCCGTGTTCCCTTGGCGGAGTGGTTTACCGCCATCTGGTTCATGACCAACCAGAAGCATGGCATCAGTGCGCTGGGCCTACAGCGATTGTTGGGTCTGAGCAGCTATCGGACCGCCTGGACCATGCTGCGCAAACTGCGCTCGGCCATGGTGCGTCCGGCGCGCGAGAAACTCGCGGGCACGGTCGAAGTGG
>JASHOC010000149.1 GCA_030041305.1 Acidobacteriaceae bacterium | reverse complement strand
TCGAAAAGCAGGGTTTGAACGCCTCGATCGAAGAGCGTCTGCGTCTGCGCCAGGAGCAATCGGCGCCGGTGTTGGCCGACTTGCACGAGAAGCTTTTCGACTGGAAGGAACAGTTGCTGCCCAAACATCCCATGGCCGAGGCGATCAAGTATGCCTTGGGCCACTGGGAGGAGCTCAAGGTGTTCCTCGCTGACGGCGCCGTCCCGATCGACAATAATGTATCCGAAAGAGAAATGAAACGCGTGGTGCTCACTCGGAAAAACAGCCTCTTCGTGGGCAATGCGCGCGGCGGACGCACCGCGGCCATTTTGGCCAGCCTGACCTCCACATGCCGTCGCCACGAAGTGGACCCGCAACTCTATCTCACCCAATTGTTGATTAACTTGCCAGCGACACGCACCAGGGACCTGCCGGACTGGCTACCCGACCGCTGGAACGCTGCACAGAAAATACGCCTGGCCGCCCTGCAAAATCAAACTCCGCAATCTTGACAAGGCCTGTGGTTCACATAACGCTCACGCTCTTTGTAACACCTCGCGCTCCTCATCGACTTACATTCAAACAATGGTGAGATTAGATAGTAGTTAACATCTGGACCTGCCTTCGGCGAAGATGACGCTGCCTCTGCGCCTCAAAACACCAGTGGCAGAATTCAAATACATTGGGTGAGAGCGAGGAATCCGCTCAATCTCCAGGCGGACCTGCGACAAGAAAGTCTTCCCAATGGATGCTCTCGATTCCGTGTCGTCTCGCCGATTGTTCGTCGCCTGGTGCGGTGATGACCAGCGGCCTGTATGCCGGATGACGACGAGAAAATTCCAGCAGCCCGCGGAGTGACTGCGCATCGAATCGTCCGGTCTTCACCTTGACCGCCAACTTGCCCCAGTTCCCACATGTCCACACCCGACGCGAGTCACGAAATCCCGCCCAACGCGAGCCGCGAAAGCGCGCCGACCCCACCGCAGAAACAGCCGGGCCTATCTCATTGAAAAAGGGGCGCCGCCGTTCCGGATCCGGGCGGTCTTCGTCGCTCCCGCCGCCGGCGGCCAACGACGCTCGCTCGCGGCGGTCCCCGTCGCTCCGACCACCTATGAATATCGTTCCCGGAACTCCGTTCGAGATGATTGAAAAATGATGTGCGGGCCATCCCGCCAAGTGAACTCCGAAGCATGAGCGGATTGCCGGAATCACAATTGACGATTCACTCTAAAGGGCAACGCGTAGAACGAGCGGCGGCCCGATGCTCGTTTCACGACAATGTCGGCTGATCTTTCTGTGGAAAATCTCTGGCCATTCCTTTCAAGGATTCCCTCCTTACGGAAATGGCAAACGGCTCCGACGCCATGCGTCAGGCAGTCGCCGCCAAGATTTCCCTGTGACCTGCCCCATCCTGGTCGGGCAACGGCATTGGGAGCGTCAATTGAACTGGCCCTTGTTCCTCCTCAACTCGTTTCAGAAAGCTCTTGTAGTACTCCGCGATCAGTGGCGATGTATTGCTGGCAAGTACGGCGACATGTGTTTCCAGACGGATTTCTGAATCGTCGAGCGGCTTCGCCACACAGCCTGGACGGGCGATATTTTCCGCGCCAATCGGCGACACCCATGCCAACAGCGAGTCGTCGGTGAGCAGGCGCTGGACATGGGCGGCATTATTGACCCGATGAACGATTCGCACTCCCCCGCCGGCCAGGTCTGCGCGGCGCAAGATCATGTCGTGCATCCAGGGATGGACGCTCCGGTGAAAGAAGAACCAAGGATAAAGACGGGCCTCGCTAAGGGTCAATGATTGGCGCTTGGCGAGCGCATGTCCTTCGCGAAACGCGACCATGAACGGCCGGGTCTCCAATCGACGGGTCGTCAGCTTTCCGTTCTGCGGCGGCGAGGTCACGAGAGCTAGGTCAAGATCGCGACTTTGCAGCCCCAGAATCAATTGCTCGGTATACGCGAAGTCAAGGTGCACTCGCACGTTGCGATGAAGACGCATCTCGACCGAATCGAGCAACCGATGCCAGCGTTCCGGGAGTAATGAGAACGCTCCGATGCGGAGAGTGTGCTGTCCGCCGTGGAGGGCCTCATGGACATCGTGCATTCCCCGGTGGTATGCCAGCACGACATCTACCGCCGCTGAAAGCAAGGTATGGGCTGCAGCCGTGAGCTTATCTCCTTTAGCTTCCGAATCGTAAAGGGGCACCTTCATGCGGTGGTGGATCGCCTTGATTTGTTTGCTTGCCGCGGGTTCGGTGATCCCGACTCGTTCCGCGGCCTGAGACAGATTGCCCGCGTCATGAAGAGCGATGAGGAGTTCGAAATCGCGGATTCGCAAGGTGTCCGCCGATTGGACCGCTCTTCGCCGACGCTTAGAGGTGGACATGGGGCACCTGCCAGGGCGTGCAGATTCCCTCTGCCTGACCAAGGCAGGCGGGGCTTCTGCTTCCTCAGCTCTTCCATCCGTCGCGAGCTGGGGGAATCGGAAGTTGGATTTTATAAGAGTGCGTGCATTTGTACATGATTGCGTTGTACAGCTTGTCAATAACCATGCGAGAAGATGGGAAAACGTTGCCTGAGACCTATTTCAAACTTGGGTGCGCGGGAGGCTCGTAACATATTGAGTCGCAGAGGACAAAAAGTTATAGCGAAAAGACGAAAAGTTATTGGACACGATATCCACAGATGGGTCAGGTTTTACACAAGGAGGTTCGCCATGCCGAAGATCGCCAGAGCCTCGCGTCTGATTCCCGAAGTCGCGAGGCCACTTCCGTTCCCAGTAGGCTCGAATAGCCGCAAAATTCAGCGCCCCAAAGCCCCCAAGCAGCTCAGCGCCATCTCCCGGCCAGTAAGGAGAGACACGGTTGCTCTATCCGACAACTCAGCGGACCCTATCGAACCGCTACTCGAAGTAAAGCGGGCCGCCCACCTGCTTGGCATCTCCGTGAAAACCCTGCGAGACTGGATGCTGTACCGTCGGATCGACTTCGTGAAGGTCGGAGCACACGTAAGGATTCGCCCGGAAACCATTCGCACCCTGGTGGCTCGCAACACTCGCCCCGCGGAATGCCCGCATGAACATCTGGAAGCGTCCCGGTAGCCGCTATTACAGCTTCCGGTTCGTGTACAAGGGAACGACTTATGTCTGCTCAACCGGCACGTCGAACCGGCGCGAGGCCATGGACATTGCAGTCGCCGCGCGAATGAGCATGCTCCGCCAGGAGGCCGGCATCGAGGAAGCAGAACCAGTGGAGCCGCCTGAGCCAGCTCAAATAATTCCGACGCTGCGCGAGTTCCAGAAAATCTTTGATCCCTGGGTGGAGACAGCCAAAGAGGAGCAGAAGGGAACTGTCGAGTTCTACCGGGAGAACTACCGCAAACTCCTGGAATATGGTCCATGGGCCGATCTACCCCTCGACCAGATCGACGAACCGAAAATCGAAGCGTTCAAGACCTGGGCCCTGAAACATGGCGGGCGCCGCCGCAATGGCAGCGGCACTCCGGTAACCAAAACGACCGTCAACCGTTATCTCGCGACCCTCCGCAAAGCGCTTCGCTACGCCCACCGCAAGCTCAAGCTCATTGACAAGGTGCCGGTAATCGAGCACTACACGAAGGAAGAAGGAGCTGAGCGCGAGACAGACTATATGTTCAGCGCGGAAGCCTACCAGACCTGGATCGACAATGCTGCTGAGCCGTTGCGCTCCGCTTCGATTCTGGCCCGCCACTGCGGAATCTGCCGGGGCGAAATGCTCCACCTGATGAAGGACTGCGTACATTTCCACCGCGAGCCGGTCGAAGAGAGCATCGTGGGTTCGCTCCTCATCAAGCGGGGCCTGAAACGGCGGGCGAGACGCCGCGAGCTCGCGATTGGTCCCGCGATGAAGGAAGTGCTGGAAAGGCTGATCGCTGCTTCCCGATGCGCGTATGTGTTCACTCATCCCGGCGATCCGGCTCGGCCCCTCGGACCCTGGGTGCTCGAAACCGAGATCGGGGTTCTGCGGGCCAAGATTCACACCCATCCCGACGCCGGACTGCACGGGCTGCGCCACACGTTTTCGACCGAAGCGGGCGAGCACACGGACACGGACCCGTTTACGTTGCAGTACGTCGCCGGTCACGATAACATTAAAACGACCATGCGCTACGTGCATTCGCAGGCCAACGCGTTGCAGAGGTTGTTTGCCCGTCTCGGCGGCCTGGAACACCGCAAGGCTTCATGCAAGGGGTGGCGGCAAAAAGTGGTTACAAAAATGGATACATTGGGACCGGCCCTCAACAACGGTTCCAGTCAAACAATTGAAAACAAACGGGCTTTTAAGCGCGGAAGTGGTGAAATTGGCAGACACACCATCTTGAGGGGGTGGCGCCTAACAGGCATGCGGGTTCAAGTCCCGCCTTCCGCACCAAAGATTCTCTCCTCCGGTCTCAAGGGCCGGACGTGAAAGCAGTTTCCAAGATGCAGATTTTGTTTTATGTCGTGATCGTGATCCACGTGATCGTGTCGTTCTTCCTGATCGGGGTGGTTCTGGTGCAGCAGGGCCGCTCGGCCGACTTGGCCGGCGCCTTTGGCGGTCAAGGTTCCCAGACTGCCTTCGGCCCCCGCGCCGCGGCCAACGTGCTTACCCGCCTCACCACCTGGTCGGCGGTGATTTTCATGTGCACTTCGGTTTGCCTGGTCGTTCTTTATCAGCGCGCCACCGGATCGCACTCCGTGCTGGAAGGCGCCAAGCCCACCCCTATCAGCGCTCCCGCCAAACCGGGCAAGTAAGCAGGAACAACTTAAGCCCGATAAGTAAACTGGGATAAAACAGACCAAGGCCCGTTGTTCCGCTGCGCAGTTCCGTTGGCCCCTTGGTCCCTCGTTCCCTTGCTCCCTGCCTTTACACCGGCGGCGGCATATCGACCACCGGAACCCCCGGCGGCGGCGTGAAATGAAAAGTTGCAGACGGGATCGCCACATTCGGCTCTTCGTCCGTGAAGGTAAAGCGCGTCAGCGCGCCGTCCATTTCTTCAATGACCATGGCCGTAATCGCTCCTTCCAGTGTCACCGTGAGCGTAATGCGGCGCACGCGGTCTTCCTCCCCCTTCAGCGTTCCGGTCAGGGTTAACTCCCCCCCCGGCCCACCCCCAAGCGTCAGGCCGTTGAATTCTTTTTCCAGTTCGGTGTGCCCGAGCAGAAACCGGAGCGGCGAGCGCAGGTCGCTCAGCTCCTTTGCCGGAAGACGCTGCACTTGCGCGTCCCCGCGCGTGTAAGACCAGGCGTATTTGCCGTCGAGCAAGAACGTCTTGCCCGGCGGCGAGTTGTAATCCCATTTCATCCGGTTAGGCTTGCGCAAGAGGAGCGTGCCGCTCTCGATGCGCTTGATGCCGAGCCCTTCGTACGTCTCGGTGAAATCCACCTTGAGCGATTGCAGCGTGTTGTAATGCTCGTTCACGCGATGAGCCACTTCCTCAACGGAAGGGGTCTTCGCGGCCATTTGCGCAGGAGTAATGGACGCGGCCGGCGGGCGCGCCAATCCGCACAGGTTGGTTGTCATGAATGCGGCGGCGATGAAGCCGCTGCGCAGCCAGAGCTGGCTGACGCTCATTGCAGCGGCTGGCTGCAATTGGCTGCACCGGCTGGATCCTGCTTGAGAGTCCCGAACTGGTCGCTGCAGAAGCCGCGATCCCCGGTCTTGCCCACTGTTTCGGGAACCGCCGTCACCTGATACCCCGTGAACCGGTCTGTGCCGTTGATCGTGACCTTGGTGCAGTTGCCAATGGTGAAGATGTAGCCCGACTTGTACCCGGTGGCCAAGTCCGGCTGCAGAATCTGTGCCGAGGTGGCCGAGGGAGCTCCGGCGCTCGGATCGCCTCCCAAAGCCTGCAGGGAGCAGGCATACCCGTTGGCCGGGTAAGTCGATTCGTACTGAATCTCAGCCTTGTTGATCACCTGCACGGAGTTGATAGCCGAGGTCTCGTTGGCCTTCTTCTTCAGGCTGCCGATTGTCGGGATGGCCATGAGCATGAGAATCAGGATGATGGCGATAACGATCAGCAGTTCCATCAGCGTAAAGCCGTTGGAAACGCTCAGGGGACGCGCGCCAGGGCTCCGGCGGTAGAGCAGTTCCTTGCGATTCATGGGTAACCAGTGCCTCGTGGAGCGGACCGGAGGGCCGGCCCATTCGACAAGAATCCTACATCGTAAGGACGCGAAAAGGAAATCGGACGCTCAGAGGGTGCCTTTGGCGCTCAAATGTCGCTCTTCGCTCGCCCGCTCCAGTGAGCGTCTCATCGATTGGATCGGGAGCGCGAATTGAATCGGACTTTACGAAGGGAGGAGGACTGAGTTTTTTGGCAGATAGATGAAACCGCGACCAAAACAAAAGCTGAAGCTTGGATAGCCAGAATCAGCAGGCCAATTTCGCTCGGGTTAGCTTTATCCCGTCGAGCCGGCCGAGCAAGGTTACGGCTATGGTGTTGGGGTCGAAAAGGCGTTGCGCCATCGTCTGCACCTGAGCCGCACTCACTTCGTCGATGCGGGCGATAATTTCGTCCACGGTGAAGAACTGGTGAAAGTACATCTCCTGGCGGGCCAAATTGGCCATCCGCGAATTCGAGCTCTCCAACCCGAGCAGCAGATTTCCTTTCACCTGGTCCTTGGCGCGGGTCAGCTCTTCCTCCTCGAGCGGCGCTTCTTTGAGCTTGCGGAACTCGGCTACAATCAGGTCCACCACCTCGATTGCATTGCCCGCCGATGTACCAGCGTATACGCAGAGTGTGCCCGTGTCGCGATAGGGGCTCAAATCGGAATACACCGAATATGCCAATCCCCGCTCCTCGCGGATGGTTTGAAACAACCGCGAGCTCATGCCGCCGCCAAGCACCGTATTCAGGATGAGCGTCGCGTAGCGGTTCTCATCGGTGATCGGGGGCGCGGGCACTCCCAGGCAGATCTGCACCTGTTCGAGAGATTTCTTGCTTCGCAGAAGAATGCGAGCGCTGGGGGCCGGCGCGGAGAGCTCATGCAAAGTCTCGCCGCTCGCAAGCGTCGAAAATTTCTCCGCTACTGCCTGGGTAAACCGATCATGATCGAGGTTGCCGGCCGCGGAAAATACAATGTTGCGGCCGTGAAAGCGGTCACCGTGGTAGGCGAGAAGTTGCTCCTGCCCCAGCCGGCCCACGGTCTCCGTCGTGCCCAGGATCGGCTTCCCGAGCGGGTGACCCTTCCAGAAACTTTGGGTGAACAGCTCGTGAACCAAAACATCGGGATTGTCCTCGTCGATCTTGATTTCTTCAAGAATCACGCCTCGTTCCCGCTCGATATCTGTCGGAGCAAAGACGGGATTCAACACCAGGTCCGTCAGCACGTCCATTGCAATCGGCACATGGTCCGCCAAGGATTTGACATTGAAACAGATCGTTTCCTTACCTGTAAAAGCGTCGAGGTTTCCGCCGATCGAATCCATTTCGCGAGCGATGGCCTGCGCCGAACGGGAGCGGGTTCCTTTGAAGACCATGTGTTCGACGAAATGGGAAATGCCGTTGGTCTCGGCGGGCTCACAACGGGAGCCGGATTTAATCCACACGCCCATGGCTACGGAACGCAGATGCTCCATGCGCTCGGTCAATACGATGAGGCCGTTGGGCAAAACAGTGCGGCGAAGATTGCGCTCAGTATTCAATGTCAATCCAATTGGGTTCGATTGTAGGGCAATAGTAGCAAAAGGGCACGCCACCCCGTGCCCAAAAGCCCAGAAAGACAAGGATACGGCGGATAGGAGAACGAGACAACGGCGGGTGGGAATTCGTGGATTCGGCGTGCGTCCGGCGGGGAAATCCACTATGCTGAGCCGTAGCCGTGGCCAGGAATTCCGACCATCTAGTTCGCTTAGACGCCGCCAACCCCACTGAAGGAAGCCTCGGCTCTCTATTTGGCCTGAATGCCGCGGAACTGGGCCGCCGGGTAGAGGCAGTTGGCGAGCCTGCCTGGCGCGGCCGGCAGGTCGCCGACGGGCTCTACTCTCAGTGGGTTACCGAGCTCTGGGAGATCTCGACGCTGCCCAAGACGCTCCGGGAGCGGCTCAGGGCGCAGGGTTGGCGGGTGGGACGTCCGCGGATCGCGCAGGTTTTCCGCTCGGGAGACGGGACGGAGCGCTATCTGGTTGAGTGCCTTCGCGAGGATGGCGGCGCGGGGACAGCGGAGACGGTGGAGACGGTGTGGATGCCGGAAGGCGACGAGGGAGAGGCGGGAGATGAGGCGGATGCGGATGGGACGGCGGAGACCGGGGCTGGAACGGGGAGGCGCTGGGAGCGGGCGACGGTGTGCGTCTCGAGCCAGATCGGGTGCGCGGTCAACTGCCAATTCTGCCTTACGGCGAGACTCGGGCTGCAGCGCAATTTGACGGCGGGGGAAATTGCGGGACAGGTGGTTACGGTTTTTGCGCGCCAGGGCGTGGACGTGGGGCGGGACCGCGTGAACCTGGTGTTTATGGGCATGGGCGAGCCGTTTTTGAATTTTGGGCCTTTCATGAAGGCCGTACGGCTGCTGGTGGAGGAAGTGGGCCTCAGCCCGCGGCGGATGACGGTTTCGACCTCGGGGATTGTGCCCGGCATCGAGCGGTTTGCGCTGGAGCCCAAGGAGGTGCGGCCGAAGCTGGCGATCAGCCTGAACGCGCCGAACGACGCGATTCGCGGCGAGGTGATGCCGGTGAACCGCAAGTGGCCCATCGACGCGGTGATCGAAGCGGTGCGGCGGGTTCCGCTCCGGCCGCGCGAACGGATCACCTTCGAATATGTCTTGCTCGGCGGCATCACCGACGGGCCGGAGCACGCGCGGGAGGTGGCCCGGCTGGTGCGCCGCTCGGGCCTGCCGGCCAAAGTGAACCTGATTGCGTGGAATCCGGGGCCTGGGATCGATTGCCAGACGCCGGCGCCGGAAGCCGTGGAGGCGTTTCGGTGTGTATTGCTCGACGCCGGCGTTCCGGCGTATGTGCGCAAACCGCGCGGGCGAGACATCTACGCCGCCTGCGGACAGTTAAAGCGAACGGTGGAAGATTAGCTAAAATAGCCAATCCCACCCCCTACCCCCCACCCCCCCCTTTTTTGGCAAGTTCCTTGTTTTCAGCGGATTGACTTTTATCGATCTTGAAAGCAGGGAACTTAGATCACAGGTTCCTCCATCCAAAGGGCTTAGGCCCTGATCTTTTGGCATTTCTACCGATTTTGCTGGTTTTCTTCGGCTGCAATCTTCCACGGAATGTTCCTGATTCCGAGACAGGGGTTCGGGTTTCGAGGATCAGGAAAGGCTGGCCGATTTCCGGCCCGTCTGATCCGCTTTTCGGGCTTGGATATTCTTATTCTGCCAAAATGCCCGAAATTGCCCGAACATTGGCGATTCGTTGAAAGCCTTTGATTCTGCGAGAGATGCTGGGGAGGGCTGGAAGCCGGGGCTTGACAGCGGAGTTGGCGGAGCTACGGCGGTTCTCCAATTCCCGTGGAGTTTTGAGGGGCGTGCCAGGTGGCGTTTTCTTGGGAAAGACGCCACTCAACGTTCGAGGTTCTGCTCTACACCAATTGGAGAACCGCTATAGCGGTTGGCGGAGTTGGCGGGGTTAGCAGGGCTGGGGGAGCTGGCAGAGGTGGTTGATGGATGGTGGAATGCGGGTGATGGGGTGACGGAACGGGTGTGATTCTGTGCGCAACGCGAGCGCTTGTGCGGCGGAATGGGCTGTTTTATGCGCACATGCACGTGATTTTGGGGTGGGCTCGCACGGTCCGTGGGCGTGGCGGCTCCGGGCGCCGCACAAGCAGAGCGTCCACGCGACCTCCCCGTCAGGGTCGCAGACTGTGGGATAGGCCGCCGGTCCCGGATCTATCCGATCTGTGCTACGTTGATGGCATGGCGACGGTTTCGCATTTTCGACTCGAAGAGTATCTGGACCTGAGCTTTCGCCCGGATCGCGAGTACGTGGATGGCGAGATCAGGGAACGCAACGTGGGCAGGTGGGAGCACGCCAGGGTGCAGGCGCTGTTGGCGGCGTGGTTTGTCCATCACGAGAGGGAATGGGGCACGGTGGCCAGTACGGAACAACGGGTTCGCGTTTCGGTAAGCCGCGTGCGCGTGCCCGACCTGGTGGTGCTTGCCGCCGGTCCGCAGGCCGAGGTGGTCACCGAACCGCCGCTGCTGGTGGTGGAAGTTCTCTCGCCCGACGACACCTACTCCGACACGCAAGAGCGCGCCCAGGACTATCGCGCCATGGGCGTGGAGACGGTATGGATCGTCGATCCCAGGACGCGCACCGGCCGTATGTGCCGCGGCGCAGAGTGGATCGAGGCGAGCCGGCTCGAAGTCAAAGGCACGCCGCTCTTTGTCGAACTGGCGGAGATCTTCCGTCAGCTAACGGCAGCGTGATCGATCGCCAAGCAGGCGGTGTGGTCGCGAAGCGGCGGCTGATTGGGAACGGATGGGGCGTGAAACGGCTCCGATTGGGGCTGAAGGGCGGATGAAAGGATGCATTTTGCCGCCGGTTCCGGGGTGTTCGGGCGCGCGCGGCGCCGTTTAAGGATTTTGAGAAGAAACCCGTCCTGCCAAGTTTGTGGTTTCCCAGGTCTCAGAGGCGAGGCCCGGGCACCCAGCGTGCGCCGCTGGAAAGGTCGTAGGAAGTCCTTGGTTTCTTATTTAGGTTCGTACGGGCGCGATGGGCCGGAAAAGTTCGACCCTGGTAGCTAAGATCCGATGGGGAGATCTTATTTGGGCGTCGAGCTGCTTCCGCAGAACATCCGCGATACATATCAGATCGAAGAGCGTCACCACGCGTGCGCGATCCTACGTTCCGATTTCCCCGAGCAGTGGAACGATCTCATCACAGTTCTCAATGATTTCGTTCTCCGGAGATCGCACGTCGAGACGAGGGGCGGCAACAAGTCGCCGATCGCGCGTGCAATCGACGCGCTCTTTTTCGCACGGCATTGGACCGAGCACAGTTTTAATATCGCCGTCACCGCCGACGGCAACCAGACGCTTGCGCCGACCCACCACGTCGATTATTGGAAGGGGCGCGTCGCGATCGAGACGGAGTGGAATAACAAGGACCCATTCTTTGACCGCGACCTCACGACCTTCCGGCTTCTATTCGAGCTAAATGTTCTGAGCGTCGGGATTATTATCACGCGAGCGGACGAACTCCAGCAGGTTTTTGACGATCTTGGACGGGGCGCGGCGGCGGGACAGTCGACCACACATATGGCGAAGCTGATTCCTAAAATGCGCAACCGCGCGTCCGGGGGATGTCCGCTCCTCGCGTTCGGTATCACGATGCGCAAATACGCCCCGAATTCCTAATCGGCTGCGATGTCGCTCTGCGAGTGGTTGGCGTAGGTCTTCCATGTCGGTGTGTAAGAATCGTCGGCCTCGTTGCCCCACGACGTCCAGCCTTTGCGCTCGCCGCGCGCGAAGAGTTCCAAGAATGGGCCGCGACTACACGCCTCGATCAGCTTGTATTGCTCATCAGGTTTCCGCGAATGCTCGCGCTTCCGGCTCGCAAGATAGTTCACTTGAGTTCGTCCGGGCTGCAGGGTGCGCGCGTTCTTTCCGCGCACGCCGAAAAGGATGAGCTCCGTCACGTTACGGAAATAAAACCCTACGCCCCGGCCGTCGGAGCCTCCGTCTTTCCGGATCTTATGCCACACAAGATTGCTTTTGTACTGGAATCCCCACGCCTGCATCACTGCTAAGCCTTCGGGCAAAAGCGCGTTCGGGCACCAGAGATAGAGGTGGCACGCTTCAGCCGCGATCTTTGAGACGGGAAGTTTCATGATCTCTTCAAGCTTGAGCGTTCCATAACGCGAGAGGCGTTTGTGCTCGGGCGCGACTTTGCCAGTCCGATTCTGGAATTGCCATGGAGGATCGCAGAGAATGGTTCCGAAGTGGCGGCGAGCGAGTGCGTTCAGCAGGTCGTCACCAGGAGGGATGTTGGGATGCGCGGCCATCTCACCCCATCGTCGCACCTTCGCCTGCTTGATGGGATTGGCAGACTGTGTACAACTGGGCCAAAACTCAAAAAAATGTTGCCCTATCATTTCCAAATTTGCCCGGCAATTTTTCACTTGTCGCTTTCGCTCGTTATTCGCCTACAAGATTCTCATGGGGGCGAGCCGGTGTCAACGGTCTATGCGCGATTCGAAGCAAAGTTTGCTCCAAATGGGGATATAGTCCCGTTTCAGCGCTTTCCTGGTCTCTGTCACGCCGGAAGAGAGAGGGAGGGTCGCTTTCGCGACTCTGTTCAGCGTTGGCGAAGGGTTGACCGACGTGCGCAGACTGCCGCAAGCCCTATCCCGATGGGCGCGCGGAGCGCGCCCATCTCGGCTCGGAATGATGGCGGTGCGGAGAGGCGAGGCTTTGGCGATGGGTTTGGGCGGGGCTTGCTGTCAGGGGCTGAAGAGGCTGCGTGAGAATTCCACTGCGCCTTCCAATGGCAAAAAAGGCGTGGCGTGTTTTCCGTCGCCCCCTCCGGGGCTTGGGGTGTTGTTTTTGCGCCGTTTCCCAGGATATCGTCCGCTGTTGGCGGACTTCATGCTGGGCTATCTTCGCGGCATCCCTCCGGGATGCTTTTCTTCGCGCTTGCTTCAGCGTCTTCCCGCTGCGGCTGCGGAGTGGGTGGGATCGGCGCCGGTCCAGGTTACATCGGCCGTGGGCCCATAGGTCGAAGGCACGTTCCGGTCGAGCAGGCGCAACACGACCGTGAGCTGGGTGCGATGGTGCGCGGTGTGGAGCACGCGGCGCCAGAAAATCCAGATACGCTGGCGCTCGACGTCAAAGAACGGCGCTGCTTCGATCCACCACGGCGCCGGGCGCTGGGCTAAATAGGGGAGCCGCGCCCGCGCGAGCTCGACGAAGCGACGGAGTGCGCTTTCGACGGTGAGTCGCGGAGGCAGGACCTTGTCCGGAGCTGGTTCCGGCGCGCCCAGAAATTCGGCGAAGAAGCGCCGCTCGGAGAGGAGTTGATGACGCAGAATGTCGCCCACGCTGCTCGAGCGCGGATGCGGTTTGAAGTCGAGGTCGGCGTCGCGAAATTCCTTCCACACCGAGGCGACCTTGTTGGTCTCGCTCGCGTAGGTGTCGAGCAGATGCTGGAAGGTTGGGTCATCGGCGCGCGGGATGTCGGTGTGCGGTATGGCAGTCCACGGGTAGTGCATGGGGATCTCCGCTCAGGCTGGTTCAAAACGATCATTGCGCGCAAAAGTCTTTGTCGATATCCGATCACGATATTCCAGGTTCCGAAATCGAGGATGGGTGACGCGTCCGGATCATCGGTTCCCACCCTAACAAGTTAGGGTGGGGCGCACGCCCGGGCTTTGCCGATTTCGAAAAAACTAAGGCTGATAGCCCTCGGCCATCCAGCGGGCGAACAGGTCAATGCGCGCTTGCGGCCAGGGACCTTCTCCCCGTGGCGGTGGCGGCGGAATGACGGCGCCCCCGACGCCGCGAATGCGGTCGTAGATGGCGGCTGCGTGCGCCTTCACATCCTCATAGCTCGCGAGGTTGAAGGCTTTACTCATGGCGCGAATGTCCCGCTCGGTAAAGAACGGGCGAATGTCTCTTTGAAAGCTGGTTGGTTCGGTCATGGAATTCACCTTATCGGAATGATCCTGCAAGCGCGGGAAGGGGGTTCTGCTTAGTTTTGGCGGTCGACGAGGTAGCGGGCTACGGATTTGAGGCCATCGGCGCGGGGGCCGTAGGGTTCGAGGGCGGCGAAGGCTTCGTCGATGAGGCGGGCGGCGTCGCGGCGGCTCTGCTCGACGCCGTAGATGGCGGGCCAGGTGGCTTTTTCGGTGGCGAGGTCCTTGCCGGCGGTTTTGCCGAGTTGCGCCGAATCCATGGTCATGTCGAGGATGTCGTCAACGATTTGGAAGGCGAGGCCGGCTTTGCGGCCGAAGCGGTCGAGGCGGGCGATGTCGTCGGGAGTGGCTCCGGCGTAGACGCCGCCGGAGACCACGCTGACGCGGATGAGGGCGCCGGTTTTGGCGCGATGGATGGCTTCGACGAGCTGTGGGGTGGGCTTGAGATGTTCGCTTTCGAGGTCGAGGACCTGGCCGCCGATCATGCCCTCGACGGTGCCTACGGCGTTGGCGACGAGGGCGACGATGTGGACGGTCGCGGGGGGCGGGCAATCGAGGCCGGCGAGGACTTCGAAGGCGCGGGTCTGAAGGGCGTCGCCAGCGAGGATGGCGATGGCTTCGCCGAAGGCCACGTGGCAGGTGGGTTGGCCGCGGCGGAGATCGTCGTTGTCGAGGGCGGGCAGATCGTCGTGGATGAGCGAGTAGGTGTGGAGCATTTCGAGGGCGGCGCCGAGGCGCTCAATGCCCGGAGGCAGGACACCCGCGATGGAGACGCCGGCCTGCTGCGCGAGGACCGGGCGGAGGCGCTTGCCGCCGGCAAAGACGGAGTGGCGCATGGCGGCGTGGATGGAGGCGGGGATGGTGTGCGCGGTGGGAAGGAGCGCCTCAAGGGCGCGGTCGGTGCGCTCCGCGCCCTCGTGGATCAGCGATCTCACATCGACGGACATTCAATTCATGATACTTGAGGCTGGGATGGTTCTATACCTGAGAGGGCGGTGGCTGGTGACGTGCCAGGTGGCGCCTTCGCTCGAAGAAACAGAGGGCGGTGAAGGCGAGCAGGGTTGCGGCGCTGATCGAACGCCCGGCGATGACATCGGGGGTGGTGGTCCAGTCGATGGTGAGGTCGATGCGGCCTTGGGGAACGGGAACGACGATGAGACCATCATCGCGGCGGGGCAGGGAAGTGACGGCGCGGCCGTTTAGCTGGATTCTCCACGCCGGATAACTGAGCAGGCGGAGGACGAGGTAGCCGGGTTGGCTGGCGGCGGCATGAAGGGCGCGATGCTCGGGGTTCATGCGGGCGCCGCCGGTGAAGGCAAATGTGGCTTCGCAGGTGTGCTGGTCGGGACGCCAGTAGGGATTGGTGGCGTTGGGGTCTTCTTTGCCGAACTCGATGGTGGGGTCGGAAACCAGGCAAGCGGCGGGCATGCCGGTGGCGATTTCGGTTTCGTCGGAGCCGGGAGGCTCGTATTCGAACATGCCTTCAAAGCCGACGCCGTTGCGGTAATCGGCGAGCGTGGAGGCCACGGTGTCATCGGGTTCGCAGACCTGGAAGTAATGGGTTGCGGCGAAAGCCGTGGCGGCGAGAAACGCTGCTGCGCAAGCGGCGAGGACAAGGGAGCGGGCGCGGCGGCCAGCGGGCCAGACCGCGGCGGCGAAGAAGATGGCCATCGGCGCTTCGACCGCCTCGAGCCAGCGCCAGGGGTATTGGAGGAAGCGGAACTCCGGGAGCAGATGCCAGATGGGGCGGGAAATGGGAAAGAGCAGAAAGAGGACGGCGAAGGGAATGACGGCAAGTGGAATCCACCAGCGGCGGGCGCCGGTGGATTTTTCTGCGGGGAGTGTATTGCGGCGCCAGGCGATGAGCAGGCAGAGGACGGCGACGGCGATCATGGAGACGGCGATCCACGAGGCTTGGCGCAAGACCGCGTCGTGGGGCGCGAGATTCGGGTCAGCGTGATGAGCGAAGAGCCAACTGTTCTCGAAGTTGTAGCCGGGGTCGTCGGTGGCCTGGCGGATATCGACCCAACGGCGCTCAAGGGCGGCAGGGAGCCAGTAAAAGGCGGTAAGGCCGAAGCCGAGCACCAAAGCGAGAGCGCCGCGGAGCGCTGGGGCCCAGGATTGGCGGACGAAAGCCGCGAGGAGCGCAACCGCAGCGAGAAGATAGGTGGCGATGACGCCCAAAGGCGGATTGGAGAGCCATGCCGCGGCGAGGGCGAGGGTAAGCGCGACAGTGGAACCGGAGAAGGCGCGACGCAGGAGCGAGGCGGAGGGATGACGCTCGCGGAGCGCGGAAAGGATCAGCAGCGGAAGCCAGACGCCGCCGGTGAATTCAGGGAACGCCGCGCGCTCGTAGGCGGTAAAGAGGGCAAAACCGGAGAAGATGCACACGCAGCCGGCCAGAGTGGCGACGGCGTCACTGCAAGCTTCGAGAGCGAGGGCGCGCGTGGCGAGACCGGCTCCGGCGAGGCAGAGGAAAGTGAGCGCGATGGGCACAACGCGCCAAGGCATGAGGAAGCCAAGAGCTGCGCCGAGCATCCAGGTGAGCGGAGGGTAGAAGACGAAACGAGGCTCGCCGGCGCCGTAATTGGCGCTGGGCGTCCAGCGCGGATAGAAGACGCCGTGGCGCCAGGCGTTGTGCGCGTCGAGCCAGGAGACGAGGTGAACATCGAAGTCGTGGCCGCAGGAGTTGCCGCGGATGAGCTGGGGAGTAATGGCGATGAAGGCGGCGAAAAGAATCAGAGTCGGACCGATGTACAAGGGGAAGCGCATGGGATTCCCAGGTCCCAAAAGCGGGACATGGGGCGCCCATGTTTCGTGCTTGGATTCCCTGGGTCCCGAAGACGGCATTCGGAACGGCTCTGGTTCTTGATCCCTGGATCCTGATTCCTGGTTGTTCATGGCAGGAGGCGGAGAGTGTGGGTGGTTTGCGCGGCGACGGCGGCGGGGGTGAAGGGCAGGGAAAAGGTGGCGCCGTGGTACCAGTCGTTCCACTGGTCGCGGAAATAGGGACTCAAGGGGTCGCTGCTTTCGCCCATGACGATATTTTCGGTCGAGCCATCGATATTGCTCCAGTCCATGGTGAAGCGCTGAGAGGGGCCGATGAAGGGGCTGACCTGTTTGACGGTGGTGGTGTCGCCGCTCATGGGCTGGGGTCCGGTTCCGGCGATGCGGCCGACGAAAGGCAGAAAGCGGGCGAGCGGATTCTCGACGTCGATAACGTGCCAGTCGCCGTAGTCCCATCGAGCGAGGTTGGCAGGCGCCTTGGCGTTTTCCAGACCCTTGCGCACGGCTTCGGTCAAGAGCGCATTCCAGTCTTTATAGCCGGGCGGGAGCCATCGGGCCTCGATGTTCATTACGATTTGCTCCAGGGCGAAGAGCGATTCACCCCAATGGTAGTCGGTCCAGAGATCGCCCAGCTTGGGCTTGAGAATCAGCGGCCAAAGCGTCCGGCGAGCGTGGTCGACGATCGACGGGGCGGCGGAGTCGATGTCGAGCTTGCCATCCCAACCGCGCATGAGGTCGGCGGCCTGGCGGAGCCGCGCGTCCACATTCGGGGTGTGATCGATGGCGTAGGCGAAGCGCTGGGCAAACTCCTGATCGATCTCGCTGTAGATGTCGGATTGGACGGACAACATATCTTGAGGCGCGAGATGATTGCGGCCATCGAGCACGCGATAGATGCGGTCGATGCGGTAGGGATCAATCCACTCGAGGGTAATCGGGTATGGGGATTGCGGGGTGGTGACGCGGGAGTTGGCTGTGGCGAGAAAGCCCGACGGCGGATCGAAGGCGTTCGGCATGCCGTCGAAGGGAATGTAACCGGCCCATTCGTGCCGGTTGTCGGTGATGGGCACGCCCATCAAGCCACCAGGCCGCAGCGGGACGTGGCCGATGGCGTGGTAGGCGATGTGGCCCTGATCGTCAGAGTAGACGAGATTTTGCGTGGGCCAGCTCCAGTCCGCAATGGCGCGCGAAAACTCCGTCCAGTTGGAGGCGGTGTTCATCGCGTACAGAGGAATGTCGTTGAGCGAGGGGTCGTACAGAGTCCACTTGAGGGCGATGGGACGCTTTTCCTTGGGAAGGATGGGATTCACCAGCGGGCCATGGTCCGTGGATCGAACCACGACGGTGACATTGCGGCCCAGGCGGACGCGGATGACTTCGCGGTCGAGGGTGAGGGGCTTCCACTGGCCATCGGCAGCGAGGTAATGGCCCTTGCCGTCGAGCCTTTCGACGTACAGGTCTTGCACGTCGGCATAGAGATCGGTGAAACCCCAGGCGATGTGTTCATTGTGGCCGGCGATGATGAAGGGAATTCCGGGGAGGGTGACGCCTGCGGCGTCAAATCCGGGAGCGCGCAGGGCGGCCATGTACCAGATGTTGGGCTCGGTGAGCGCGATGTGCATATCGTTGGCGAGCAGGGGCTTGCCACTGATGGTGTGGGCGCCGGAGATGACCCAGTTATTGGAGCCGAGGGCGCAGCCGCCGCAATCGTTCATGCCCAAGGCTTCGAGGGCCTCGCGCGTGGCAGCGTCGAGGGGCCGAGCGGGCGGGATTGGCGAGATGGATGGAGCAATCTTCGTTTCTGCGGGGGTGGTTTTCCCAGGGCTGGTTTGCGATGGATCAGTTTGGGGGATGGGCGGCGGAGTGGGCTGCGGCTTGGTTAAGTCCACATCGACGCCGGTGGGTGGATGGTCGCGCCAGGAGCCGACGGGGTAGAGGTCGGCCTCGAGCAGCGAGTCATGGAGACGAGCGGAGATCCAGGAACGGGTGAGCTTGTTGGCCGCGTGGGTGTCGAGCTCCTGCACCTCCATCATCCCCACGCTCACGGTATCAACGCCCGTCCACGGCTGCGGGCGGTAGATGAGCAGCTTGAATTCGACGGGAAGGGAGTGGGACTGTTCACATTGCTGGATGTAAAGATTCACACCGCGCGTGTAGTCGTCGAGACGCTTGCGGTCCGCGGGCGCTAGATGGGCAAAGACGCGTTGGGCGGCCAATCGGATTTGCAGCACGCGCTGGATTTTGTCGTGCTCGAGCAGGGGCGGACCCATAATTTCGGCGAGATTACCGTCGGCGTTGCGGCGGTAAAGATCCATTTGCCAGAGGCGGTCCTGGGCGGTGACATAGCCCTGGGCTTCGAAGAGATCGTCCTGCGTGGCGGCGTCGATGTGGGGCACGCCGTGGGCGTCGCGGCGGACGATGACGGGCGCGGACAGACCGGGCAGGCGGAGGGAGCCATCCATCAGGGGCAGCGAGGCGATGGCTGCCGCGCGCAACCAGAGCACACCGGCAATTCCGCCCACGACCACGAGGCCAAGCAGGGAGGCAGCCGTCACGACGACAATCCGCAGCGTGGGATGTTTGCGGCGGGGCGCCGGCGGCGCAGTTCCGCGGATGGGGAAGGGGATGGGTTTCGGCATCGGCCACGATCAGGATAACGCGAGGGCGGAGTCAGGCCTGATTGGCTTGCGACTGGGCTGGGAAGGTTTGTTGCTCGGATAAGGACGGAGCGGCGCCGGCTGGCCACGCCGGCGAGTTGGGCGCTGGCGGGGCGAGAGTGTTTTTGCGCCTGTAGAGGGTGAGGAGGACGACGAGCAGCAGGAGAATGACGGCGATGACGAGCAGGCTGCCTTCGGGGCCGTCTTTTCCGCCGCTCCAAAGCACATTGCCGACGGGCGTGGCGGCGAAGAGATGGCCGCGCGCCATCAAACCGCTGTCGGCTGTGCCGTAGAAGTAGGTTTCGCCCCAGTCCCAGCCGGCATGGCAGCCGATGGCCCACCACGCGGAGCCGGTGGCCCAGATGCTGACGCAAAAGACAAAGCCGATGGCGCCAGCGGCAAAGATGCCCACCCAGTTTTCGCCACCGTTGCCGGTGTGGAGAAAGCCGAAGAGCGTGGAGGTGACCCAGGCCGCTTGCCAAAAGGCGGCGCTGCGCGCAGCAGCCCTTTGGTGAAGTACGAGGCAAGGGAAGAGTCCGAGAAGGGCGATGGCGTAGTCGCCCCAAACGCCGTTGCCTTTGGCGCGCACCACCAGGTCGAGGCAGATGGCCGCATTGAGGCCCAGCGCCCACCAGAAGTTGATGCCGCGGGTGAGCGTGTATTGCAGATAACAGCGGAAGGTTCCCTCTTCAACGCAGCCCACGAGCAGGAAAGCGCAGCCCCATAAGAGCGCATAGCGGAAAAGTTGGCTGGCGGAAAGCGATAGCGGCCCGAGGCGGAGCCAATGGCCCCAAGCCAGCGCGCCGATGAGGGCCGACAGGGCCAAAAAGCCGATGAGGAGTCCCGAGAAAAAATGCAGCGGCCGCCGCGGGCCGCGGAGATTGAAGTCGAGAAGGCGACGCCGCTCGACGCGGGCGACGATGGCGGCGGCGGCCAACAAGGCGAGAAAGGGGATCAGCTCGGAAAAAATCCCGTCCACGGCGGTGGGGACGGTTGGGCGTTTTTGGGGGATGAGGTGGGCTTGGGAAAAGGCGGATCCAACCGCGATGAGGAACACAGTGAACACGAAGCTGAAGAGCAGCACGGACCAGCCGGCGCGCAGTCCCTGATCGCCGACAAATATCCAGCGCAATCCGCGATAGGGCTGGGGAGGGCCAAGCGGGCCGGGAGGCAGATAGTCGCCGGGCTCGGATGGGCCGGGCGCTGCGGCGCTCTGCTGGGCTGAGTCTGCGGGCGGCTGCGTCTCCGGCTCCATGGCTCTCCTCTCTCCCCGAAAGAATCCTGTCTGTTGCATTCTATCGGGGAACGAGAAGCCACGAAAGAAGAGCGCGATCCGCAGCCGGTTGATTGGAAGGGAAACGGCTCAGGGTTGCTTTTCGCCAGACTGGCCGGCGACCTGGATGTAATTCTTCACGCTAAAGACGCCGGGAACGAGGTTGGCGCGCATATAGGCGATCTCTTTGTCGGCTGCGCTGTCGACCGCGCCATACAGCTCCACGTGGCCGTTCTGCACGGAGATGCGAATGGGCTGGACGGGATCGATGGCGTACCTCTGCAACGCCGGATAGCCATAGATGGCGCGAGCGACGGCCATGCGCGTGTTCCAATCCATTTGCGAGACGGGATCGACCTCGATCTCATCGAGGACATCCTTGACGCCGGGCGTGGTGGCGGCAAGGGCGAGGGCGGAATCGCGGTTGGGATAGTCGTGGGCGTGACCACCGAGCGTGACGACGCCGTCATGAACCTGGAGGGTGACGGCGTCGAAGAGATTGCCGTAACCTTCGCCGCTGTAGGCGAGCTCAGCGCCCAGCTTCTTGAGGATTTCGTCATCGGAGACATTGGGCCCAGCGACCTGGATGTCGTTGCGAATGGACTTGACGCCTTTGGCGTGGAGCACACGTTTTTCGGCGTCAGCCTTGTACTCGTACAAATTGACTGTACCGGTGAGGGTGGCGACGCCGTCGGGATCGACGCTTACCTGCACGTCTTTGAATGGCGATTTGTCGAGCTTGGCTTGGGCGGCGCTAACGGCGCTTTGCGCGTCGCGAGGCGCGGCTTGAGCGAACTGCGGAATGGCGAGAAGCGCTCCCGCACATGCGCCTGCCAGAATTGGGATCCTGGAGCGAGTAAACGTTGTTGACATTGACAAAATCCTCCTGCTTACGCATCGTTTTCCGGAGCATCCGGAAGTCTTTTCAAACCTGGTTTCCCCTTATGTTTAAACACAGGAAACTCTCTTCAGTTGCGCGAGAACGGTGGCCCGGGAAGGCGCAAATCCGGTGTGCGAAGGCGCAAAGGTTTTTCCCTCGGCCACGTACGGAAGAGACGCCGGTTGCGATTGGCTCAAGAGCTTGCTCGCAACCCGGCCATCACTGAAGTGAGCGACATTGGGGCGGGAATTCCCTCATCGCGGGGAACAGGGAACAGGGAACAGGGAACAGGGAACAGGGAACAGGGAACAGGGAACAGGGAACAGGGAACAGGGATCAGGGAACAGGGAACAGAGAACAGAGAACAGGGAACAGGGAACAGGGAACAAAAGAACGAGGATGGCGGCGGAATAAAAATGGCGCGGCGTGGGAGGCAAGGCCGCGACCTTGGGGTGAATCGTTTAGGCGGTTCTACTTTGGGGCGCCTTCAAGGGCCAGAACAGCGTAGCCGGTAGCGGCGTCGTCCATGAAGTGGCCAGTATCGGAGGCAGGATCGTGATCCTTGTTGAGCGACCAGGCCTGCCAATCGCCTTCACTGGGATTTTGGTTGGCAAGGAGCCAAGCGCGGCCGCGGCGCGCCTCGGGCAGCTTGCCTTTGCCGATTTCCTCGAGGGCGTAGACGGCGAGACCGGTGGCGTAACCGTCGCTTTTGGTCACCTCCGGGGTGTGATCGTGACGCTCAAAGGAGCCGAAGTCGGAGGCGCTCCAGCCGCCGTCGGGCCGCTGCCTGGAAGCGATTTGCTGGAGGAGAGCGTCGCGCTGGGTGCGGGTGAGCAGGCCGGGGAGCTTGGAGGAGGCCCACAGGAGGACGATGCGGTTGACGAGGGGCTGGGCGTCGTATTCGCGACGGAGGTAACCTCGCAGCTCGTTGAGGTTGCTTTGGATCTCGGGCGATTTGTCATAGTTTTCGGGAGCGATGCCGACGGCGAGAGCAGCCATGGTGGCGCCCCAATATTCGGAAATATTGGACTCCCACGGATCGTTGTGGAAGTTGAGCCAGATCCAGGCGCCGGCGTTCTGGCCGGTGTGGCGCTGGAGAGCCCAGATATTCTGGAAGGCCGTCCTGGTGACGTCGGAGAGATGGCCGCGGCGGGCGTCGTAGCCGGCGAGGATAACGGCGTTGAGAACGGCTTCGGTGTCGCGGGACTCGATGGACTTGGTGGGGCCGGACTTGCCATCTTTGTAGAACGGTTCAACTTCATTCCAGAGCTTGACGCGCTTGACAATGTCGTCGTACATAACGCGCTCGGGGCCTGCGAAGTCGGGCTCGCCCATCTGCTGCCGGAGCAAGGGGCGCGCGAGGGCGTAGGGAACAACCGTGTGGCAGGAAACGCAGACGGTCTGGTGATCGCGCTGGGACTTATCCCAGTTTTGCCACCACAGTTCACGCGTGTCGAGGTAGTGGGCCGCGGCGGAGTCCCACTGGGAATTCACATGGGCAGCAGGTTTGTTGCCGGAGGCCGCGGCGGAGCGCCAGGGCAAAGCCGCCGAAGCCACGAAGACCGAGGCCAACAGGACTGGAGCGATCAAGAGTTTCGAGCCCACCGAAGATACCTCCCTAAGTATGCCGCGGGAACGAACCGGGGGAGTTCGAATATCCGGGCCTGGTTGAGAGAAGCCGCGTTCAAAAGCGAACATTCACAGTCGTGGCGCCAGTGCGGAAGCTGGAATCGCCATGGAGAAACTTTGGCTCCGTGAAGTTACGGACAGATCCGGCCCTCAACAAAGCTTCACGCAAAGTGTAACGCAAGCGGCGCTGAGGATGGTTTCTCGCGCTGCAATTTTTCGGGTGACATGCGGTCCCACTTACCTGGTAGTAGTTGGCGGGGAGGGGGACTAACTTCTCTCCCCGGATAAGGATGACGACGAGCCGTAGGAACAAAAGCGCCGAACCGCGTGCAGGCGGATTCTCTTGCCGCTAAGACGCCAACTGGGAATGGCCGACGCCGATTCTTTCTTTGACGGCGTTCAATACGTTCGTCAAGGCCGCTCCACGACCATACAACTTGACGGAGCGAACCGACACCAAGGCTACGGAAAGCGAGCGCGTCTGGTCCTCGATGGGAAGCCAACGCACCGGCAGGCTGTGATTGGAGGTGTCGAGAACCGGACGGGCATTGAGGATGGCATAGCCCTTTCCCGAAGAAACCAGCCGGAGCAATAGCTCAACGCTGCTGACACGGTGCCTGACATTCGGCCGCTTACGGTTTGGTTGGAAGATAGACAGGATGTAGTCCGAACTCTGAGCGCAATCGAGGAGAATCAAAGGCTCATTCAGCAGGTCGCGAGGACGAACCGACGCCTGGCTGGCAAGAGGATGGTTGGCGGGCAAGAGGGCGTGGGGGAGAAACGAGGTGAGATAGTGCTTCAGAAAGATGACCGGATCGCAATTCAGGTCGTACATCAAAGCAGCTTCAATGTCGCCGTCGCGGAGCCAGCGCTGCAGCGACTCGGCGTCGCCCACGCGAATGCGCAAGCTGATGCCGGGGTCGGCGATCTCGAAGATTTCCAGCACCTGGGGCAGGAAGAAGTACGCCAGTTCGTAACAACAGCCAAGCGCGATATGCGTGCGCACGGCCTGATTCAATTCCTGGGCTCGATGTTGAAGCCCCTCGGCCATGGTGAGCACTTCCTGCGCGGCGGCGACGAACGACTTGCCGGCCGAAGTCAAGGTAACTCCCTTGGCTTGGTGACGGACGAAGCACTGAATGCCGAACGTCTCTTCCAGGTGAGAAATGGCCGCCGAGACTCCCGGCTGGGACACATACAGGGAGCGGGCGGCGGCAGAGACGTTTCCATGCTCAGCAACAGCGACGAGATAGCGAAGTTGTTGAAGGGTATAGTTCATCCTGACCTCGACGGAGAGCCTTTGGGAATCGAAACCCGGTTGTGCTTTGAGCTTTGACTGCGCAGACGGAGGAAAAAGAGGGAACGGCGGTAAAGTCCGGGACTAATCGCCCCAATGCGAAAGCTGGTTGTAATTGTGGGGCTACATGCGACGCGGCTTAGTGCGCGCCTAGCCACAATGCGGAACAACTCCACAGCCTGAGGCCGGCCGGTGCGGGCCTTGGTCTGCGCAGGCGACGTGATGCGGCAACGCCTGAATTGAGAAGAAGTGTAGAGATGGGCTTATAAAGATTCAAGGGGGTTTTCTTTATGACGCATTCATCCGCGCACTTTTCCGGATCCCACCGTGTATAACAGGGACGAATTGGAGCCGGGGAGCCAGGTTCAGGTTCGTAAGTGGATGGGGCCGAGAAGTGCGGGAATTGCGCGGGACCTTTGCCCCAAGGCCGGGGGATTCACGCATTTGCGGGAAATATAACTAAAAACAATGAAGAGCAGAGAATTTAATTCTTTTGCGTTCGGCGCGCGATGTCCTAGAGTGCAAGGTACAGGCAAGCACGCAAGCGCCGGCCGCTCAGTCGCATCCCCGCTCAGGGTTTAAATCCTGCAAAAGTGCAAGTCGGGATTCCCATTACCTGTTTTTCTACGACGATCTTGAGCTTTGAAAGGCGGGGTGGTCTCGCAGCACGAGGCCCGAATTCGCACTGCGCGCCTGGGGTCCGCATCAGCGGACGCAGCGGAAATCGCGATTTCGTAAGTTAGCAAAGTCCAGGGAGAGTAAAACACATGACCGGTTCTGGAACAGGCAAGCCCGGCTTGAGCTTGTTCATGCTGGCGCTGACCGCAGCCCTCATTTATCCGCCGACGCATGCTTTTGCGCAAGAAGAGACGGCGAACCCGCCGGAGAGTCACGAGCAAGGTTTTCCAGTCACCGACCAACTGACGATCTCGAAATGCGGCGTGTGCCACCAGGCGGACGCGAAAGGAAACCTGTCCCGCATTTCCTGGATTCGCACCTCTCCCGAAGGCTGGGAAGAGGCGATCAAGCGCATGGTGCGCCTGAACGGAGTGAGCCTGACGCCGGAGGAAGGGCGGCATATTCTGACCTATCTGAGCAGTTATCACGGGTTAGCGCCGTCGGAGGCGGAGCCGGTGGAGAACTACGCCGAGCACCGCATGACGGACGAGAATTTTCCCGAAGACGCCGATGTGCGCCATGCCTGTGGCGCGTGCCATGCGCTGGCGCGGCCGCTGTCGTGGCATCGGCCGCCGGATGACTGGAAGTTGCTGGTGAACATGCACCGGGCGTTCTTCCCGTCGTCGGCTCCGATAGCCTTTGGGGACGACGGGCGGAACGCGGGCGGCGGAGAAGAAGGCGAATCGACGAAAGACAAGCTGCCTCCGGTGGACGTGGCGCTGGCGTATATCGAGAAAACCGCGCCGCTGCATACCGCGGCCTGGTCGAATTGGGAATCGAGCATGAGCAACCCGAAGCTGGCGGGGCGATGGCTGGTGGCGGGAAAGCAGGCGGGAAAGGGCAAGTTTTTCGGGGAAATGACGATCAGCGCGGGATCGTCTCCCGCCATGTTCACGACCAAGACCAAGCTGCACTTTGTAAGCGATCCCTCCAAGGCGGTGACCGCGGAGGGGGCGAGCATCGTGTATACGGGCTTCCAGTGGAGAGGCCGTTCGACCGCCGGCGAAGAGGCAAGCTCGCCCGAAGACATGAAGATGGCGCGCGAAGTGATGCTGGTTTCCGCGGATCAATCGCGCATGAAGGGTCGCTGGTTCTGGGGCCGATATGAGGAATTCGGCATGGACGTGAGTTTGCGGCGCGCAGGGGAGGGGCCGACGGTGCTGGGCACGGACGTTTCCTCGCTGCGGGCGGGGACAACGGGAAACAAGGTCACGATTTACGGCGATCATCTGCCTGCGGGGGTGAGCGCTTCCAGTATCGATTTGGGCGCGGGCGTGACGGTAACCAAGGTGCTGAGCGCCACGCCGAGTGAGATTATGGTGAGCGCGGACGTGGCGGAGAACATCACGCCCGGAATGCGCACCATCACGGTGGGCGAGAATGCGGCGCCGGACGCCCTGGCGGTGTACAAGCAGGTGGACTTCATCAAAGTGATTCCGGTTGAGTCACTCGCCCATCTTGGCAGCGCGACCCACACCAAGGGATACGTGCAGTTTGAGGCGGATGGGTATTGTAACGGACCGGACGGCAAGCCGAACACGGCCGACGACATCGACCTCGGGCCCGTGCCGGCGGCATGGTCGCTCAAGGAGTTTATCGCGACATACGGCGACGACGATGTCAACTACGTGGGCTCCATCGATGCGAAGAGCGGTCTGTTCACCCCGGCGAGCGACGGACCTTCACCGACGCGGACGTCGATGCGCAACAACTATGGCGACGTTTGGGCGGTAGCGACGGTGACCCCCGACGGGTCAAGCACTCCGATCGAGGGACGGAGTTACCTAATTGTCACCGTGCCTCAGTACCTGATCTACGACCAGGCGGAGGTTGACCAATGAGCGCATATTCAAGAGGCGACGTGCATCTGTTCCGAGGCGGGGACGCGAACTACGCCTATCTCGCGGCGAGCGGGGGCATTGTCTCTCTGGACCGGATTTCCTCGGGGATTTTGGCGCGGCTCGAAAAGACGGCGCTGGACCACTCTGACCTGATCTCGCAGATGGTTGAGGAGGGGTTTCGAGCGGAGGAAGTCAGCGAGGGTATCGACGAACTTACTCAAATGAGCGCGATTCAAAACGGGGCTCCGCGCCATGCAATATCAGAAGCGCTGCCGGAAGAGTTCCCGTTGCAGACGCTGGTGCTGAATGTAACCAACCAGTGCAACCTTTCGTGCCACTACTGCTATGAATTCGGCGAAGATAAGGTCGCTACTCCCGAGGGCAAGAAGAAGTTTATGGACTGGGAGACGGCGAAGGCGTCGATCGATTATTTCTTTGATTCGTCGCGCGGCCGCAAGTCCGTCCATATTACCTTTTTTGGCGGGGAAACACTGATGAATTTCCCGCTGCTGAAGCAAGCGGTGACCTACGCCCAGGCGGAGGCTGAACGACGTCGAGTAAAGCTCGACTTCAGCCTGACGACTAACGCCACGCTGCTTACACCGAAGATTATCGACTTTCTGGCCGAAAACGCGATTGGCGTGACGGTAAGCATCGACGGGGCGAAGGAATCGCAGGACGCGTTCCGGGTTTTCAAAAATGGTCGCGGGACGTACGACGTAATTGAGCCGAAGATCAAGGAGTTACTGGCCAGGCACACAACGCGGCCAATTGCGGCGCGGGTAACCATGACTTCGCACGCCATGGATGTTTTGGGGACTTACAAACATCTCAAACACACGCTCGGATTTCACGAAGTTGGGTTCGCGCCGGTAACTACTTCACCCAACCGTCTCTATTCGATTACGCCGGTGGGGATGGACAGCGTGCTGGGCCAGTTTCAGACGCTGGCGGAAGAATATCTGGAATGCGCCAAGCGGGGCGAGCATCACGGCTTCTCGAACGTGAGCGATACCTTGGCTGAACTGCACCAGGGAGTGAATAAGTCGCTCCCGTGCGGCGCCGGGCTGGGCCTGGTGGGGGTGGGGCCTTCGGGTGACATCGCGCCCTGCCATCGTTTTGTCGATTCCGATCAGCACAAGATAGGCAATGTAACCACAGGGATCGACAAGGAAAAGCAGGCCGCTTTTCTGATGCGCGGCAACATCGACAATAAATACGATTGCCATACTTGCTGGGCCAGACCGTTGTGCGCGGGCGGATGTCATCACGAGGCCTTTGTCCGGTACGGCGACACCGGGCACGCCAACCTGCACTACTGCGATTGGATTCGCGCCTGGACGGACACGTGCCTTCGCATTTACGGAACGATCGCATCACTGAATCCCGCGTTCTTAGACCACTTCTCCGAAAGGAAAGCGTCATGAAGCATCTTCGCGCAATCAACGCCAAGGCGCACCGCATGGAAGAGAGCGCCGTCCAAGAGAACGACATCGTGGCCTTGCAGTCGGGCCAATCGAACGCCGTCAAACCCCACGTGCCGACGGGCTGCACGATTATCTTTTCGCCCGGTTGGGAGGTCGATTCGGCGGGCGGAACGGCCGGACTCTGTCAACCGGTGGAGCGCGATATATACGACTGCTACGTCTCGTGCTTCTGGCCGGCGCAGGTGCCGGATCACCTGAACAATGCGCCCGACTGGACGAGCAAGTGCTCAGTGGCCACCAAGGACTGGCGCAACCTCGACATCGTTTTTCCTTAAATCGCAAAATGGAGATGAGCTTCATGCGTGGGACTATTCTTTTTCTGCTGTTGAGCCTTGCCGCGCTACCGGTTCGGGCCGCGTCACCCGCCGCCGCATCGGCGGACGGGATTGGAGCCTCTGCGATTGCCTATCTGGCCACCTGGGAACACAAGATCGATGTGGTGGACCTGGATAAGGGGGTGGTGCTCGACCGCATCAATGTAGACACGGACGTGGTGCGCCGGCTGATTCTTTCCCCGGACCACAAAAAGCTATATGTGGCGACGATGGCGCACAACGGCTTTGCGACGGTGGACCTGACGACGCGGACGGTGAGCGATTACTTCAATCTGGACCACGACAACAAGCAGATCCGCTTGGGCGGAGACGCAATCGACCCGACAGGAAGATATATCTATTCGATCGCGACGACGGTGACCAAGCAGATCGATTACTATGACATCTCCCAGCCGCAGTTTGTGGTCATCGATCTTCAGGCGAAGGGGATTGCGCGCACCGCCGATCTACCCAAAGGCGAATCGGCGCCCGGCTACCGCGGCACCATGAAGGTGTCTCCCGACGGAAAGTATCTCTATCTCTTCAGAACCGAAGGCATCCAGGTTTTCAAGACTTCGGACTTCAAGCTGGTGAAGACGATTGACCTGCAGCGGCCTGCGGATCCGGAGATGTTAGATCTTTCCTTCAGCATTGTGGACGATCCCAACGAGGATCCGGGCAAGGTCATCGGGCTGTTCCGTTCCACCGATCCCTTTGTGCACCGGGAAACCTTCGGCATTGCAGAGATCAATCTCTCGAATCTCACTTACGACCTGACGCCGATTGGTCCGGTGACGACAACCATGCTTTCCCCGTTGATGCTCAGTCCCGACCGGACTCTGGGATACACGGCCGTCGTGAACGGAGTGAACGGGAATCGCATTACGGAATTCTGGGTCTTCGATATGAAGACGAAGCGGGTCATCGCCAAGAAGCAGTTTACCGGCCGCACGCGTTTTAACTTTGGCATGAGCGCGGACGGTACGAAGTTACTGATTTACAACGCCGGCTTCCAGATTGAAGAATACGACGCCAAGACTTTGGAGATGGTGAAAGACATCGATCTGGAGGGCGACACGACTTCGAATCTCATTGTGATGCCGGAACACGACTAGGTCTCTGACCGCATGAATTCGCGCTTCGGCATTTCGGTTTCCCAGGTCTCAAAATCGAGATTTGGGGCGCCCAGAAACGGTCCAAAATCAAACGGTCAGAGACCTAGCCGAAAGTAGCCGGTTTGTAAGTAGGCGATGGGCTCCGTAGAACTCAGTAGGGACTCACCCTAGCCGCAAGAGCAAAGGCGCCGCGAGGGTGGGGCGCCCACTTCGGGAAACTTTGGCACATGCGAACGCCCATCCCGAATCGGCTTCCGCTCTCCCGGCGTCGATTCCGTTTGCCCAATACAGGCGGGTTCTCCGCTGGCTGACGCCTTATTGGAAGTCGTTATGCGGCGTGGCAGCGCTGGGGCTGCTCTCCACCGGATTGAGCCTGCTGCAACCTTATCTTTCGCGGTGGCTCATCGACGATGCGCTGATGCGCCGCAACATGAAGGTGCTGGAAGAGATCGCGCTGCTCACTGTGGCGCTTACGGCCGTTACTTCCGCGGTTTCCATCGCTTCGAGTTATCTTTATATTCACTTTTCGGCGCGGTCGCTGTTCGACATGCGCCTGGAGGTCTATCGCCATCTACAGCGGCTGTCGCCGCGGTTTTTCGCCAGCCGCAAGCTGGGCGACATTGTATCGCGGCTGAACAACGATGTGGGCGAAGTGCAGCGCGTGTGCTCGGATACGCTGCTGGGCGTGCTTTCGAATGTGCTGTTTCTGGTGGGCAGCGTCGCCATCATGTTGTGGTTGAACTGGCGGTTGTGCCTGGTGAGCCTGGCGCTACTGCCGTTTGGCGCGCTGGCGTTGCGTCATTTTCAAGCTCGACTGACGGCGCGCACGAGAACGCTCCGCGAGCGGAGCGCCGACCTGGGCAGCTTCCTCATCGAAACGCTGATGGGCATCCGGTTAGTGGTGTCGTCGGCGAACGAAACCCGCGAAGCGGCGAACTTCGAGCGCCATAACAACCGGTTTATCGAAGCGCTGCTGCGCATGCAGTTCCTGGCGTTTTTGGCGAGTGCGGCGCCAGGGACGGTTCTGACCGTATCGACGGCCACGGTATTTCTCTATGGCGGCCGGCTGGCGATCGAGGGGCAATTGACGATCGGGGCGCTGGTGGCGTTCATGGCCTACCATTTGCGCTTGCTTTCGCCGGTGCAGGCCATGATGGGGACCTACACCAACTTACTGACAGGTGGGGTATCGCTGGAACGCGTGTTTTCACTTCTCGACATCAAGCCGGAGGTTGTGGAATCGCCTATGGCGCGAGCGTTTGGCGGGGTGCGCGAAGAAGTGAGGCTGGACGGGGTTTCGTTTGGCTATTCGGGAGACCGGCCGGTGCTGACGGACGTTTCGTTCAGGATTCCCGCGGGAAGGCTGTGCGTGATTGTGGGGCCGAGCGGAGCGGGGAAGTCGACGATCGCGGATCTGCTGGTGAGGTTCTTCGATCCCGATTGCGGCGCGGTGATCATGGACGGGGTGGATATTCGCGAACTGACGCTCGAGGATTTGCGGCGGCAGGTGGCGCTGGTGGAGCAGACGCCGTTTTTCTTTCATGGGAGCATTCGCGAAAACTTGGCGTATGGGCGGCCGGGGGCTACGCTCGAGGAGATACGCGCGTGCGCGCGGATGGCGCGGATCGACCGATTTATCGAATCGTTGGCGGACGGGTATGAGACCGTGCTGGGCGAGCGGGGCGTGACAATTTCAGTGGGCGAGCGGCAGCGCATTGCGCTGGCGCGGGCCATGCTGCGCAATCCTTCGCTGATCATCATGGATGAGCCGACGTCGGCGCTGGATGTGGATTGCGAGGCGGCGGTGGCGGGAGAGTTGGCGCGGGCCCTGCGCGGAAGGACGGCGATCGTGATCACGCACAGGCTGGCGCTGGCCGCGATTGCGGACATGACGATTGCGATTGAGGACGGACGGGTGATGGAGCAGGCGACGGCGAGCTTTCCATTTCCGCGGCGGCGCGCGGCGAAGGCGCTAAGGTTGGCGGCAGCGGGTGAGCGGGTATGAGCGGAACCATCCGCGTCGGCATTGTAGACAGCGGGGTACATAAGGAGCATCCGCATGTGGGCGGAATTGCCGGTGGAGTCACGGTAGAGGCTGACGCGTATCTGCCCGAGTTTGTCGACTGCCTGGGACACGGCACCGCGATCGCGGCGTTGATCCACGCGCTGGCGCCGGAAGCCGAGCTGTACGCGGTGCGCGTGTTCGATCGCATGCTGGCCACGAGCATCCGACGGGTGATGCGGGCGATTGACTGGTGTCTGGACAACGAGATGCACATCGTGAATTTGAGCCTGGGAACCACGAACCCGGCGCACCGGACGGCGTTTGCGGCCGCTCTGGAGCGCGTGGAGGCGGCCGGGGCAGCGCTGGTGTCGGCGTACGAGATGGATGGTCAGTCGATGCTGCCGGGATCGATGGCCGGCGCCATGGGCGTGACCACGGACGCCGATTGCCCGCGCGAAAAGTTCGGCTGCACGGAGCGCGAGGGCAAACTGGTTTTCAGCGCGCCGCCATATCCGAGGGAGATTCCGGGTGTGCGGCGGGAGCGCAACTTGAACGGGGTGAGCTTCGCGGTAGCGCACATTTCGGCGCACCTGGCGCGCCGGCGCGCGGTTTACGGCGCCGAGGCAAGCTGGGAGCAGCTTCTGACGCAGCTCCCTTCCCGAGCTACCGTTGGGCTGGACGGGCCGTTGGGTGATGCGGTTGGCAGGCCGCGCCTGGACGGCATGGGTTCGGCGGTGTAGGCTCCACGCCACTGCGCTGCCAGCGCAACCAGAACTAGCGCATTGCGAGGTAGGCTGCGGCTCCTCCGGCGGCGGCGGCGCCGATGAGGATGGGCACCAGGTGACGGATATGGCGCTCCGGCGCGGTCCCTTCGCCAATGTACTCCTTATCGGTTCTGATCCTGCTTACGTCGGCGTACTCGTAGGTGACGGTGGTGTTGGAGTCCGCGTTCGTGAAGCGGAACGAATCCTGCGAGAGCGCGCCGAGGGCGCCATAACTTTCTGTATCGTCGAGGAAGATGAGGTGAAGATACTTGCCGGGCGCAAATTTGGCTAACTTTTTCTGGACTTTGCGGGCATGGCGTTCGACATGAGGGATGGATTCGGCCCGGCAGGGAGGTGCGCAAGGAACCAGTACGCAGGCCAGCGAGGGGCACAGGATCGAAAGCGCAGCGAAGAGCGGATTCGAGTTTTGGTTGAAGGCGGGCCGCAAGATGGAGCGACCCATTGGATTCAAGATTCGGCGCAACATCTGGTTCATTGGGGGGACCCTCCTTCGAGACAAAGAAACCGATGTTCGACCTTTCATTGGCTTTCGCCAGCCCTACAACAATAGCACTGATTGAGGATAGGCGGCATACCTTGCGGAAATGGAGAAGCGCCGGCGGCGCATGGTCAGGATGTATGCAGCGCCAAAAAAATCAAGGCGGCTGGATTCCACGGCAGCGTGCTTCGGGGGTGGAAAGGCCGCGGAAAAAGCGAAGATTCCGCCAAATTTGAAAGGGTATCCCTGGGGACTCAAGCCCGGTATTTAATCTGATGCGACTTACGGTAGGCGGCGAGCGGCTGGTTGACGGCTGACGTCTTATTTCCGCCAGAAGGCCACCCGAGGACGAAGATGATGACACCAGAGAAATCCCGTGCGACGTCAGCTGAGGCGCGCATCCAGGAAACGCCGAACGAAGAAACGTCCGCTGGAGAGACGCGCATCAGAACCGGGGCGACGGGGGTGCGGAAGGAAAGCGATTCGATGGGGGGAATCGAAGTTCCCGCCGAGCACTATTGGGGTGCGCAGACGCAGCGGTCGCTGCTGCATTTCCGCATCGGCGATGACCGGATGCCAATTGCGGTGTATCGCGCGTACGGGTACGTGAAGAAGGCGGCGGCGCTGGTGAACGGCTCCGCCGGGCGGCTGCCGTTGTGGAAGGCGGAGCTGATTGCGCGCGTGGCCGATGAAGTGGTGGAAGGCAAGCTGGACGATGAGTTTCCGCTGTCTGTGTGGCAGACCGGCTCAGGCACGCAAACCAATATGAATGTGAACGAGGTGATCGCCAACCGGGCCATTCAGCTTGCCGGCGGAAGGCTGGGCAGCAAGAATCCGATTCATCCCAATGACGACGTCAATATGAGCCAGTCGTCGAACGACACTTTTCCCACGGCGATGCACATTGCGACGGCGCTCGAGTTCCGGCGGCGGCTGATTCCGGCGGTGACGGCGTTGCGCGACGCCATTTGGGCCAAAGCGGTGGAGTGGGTGGATGTGGTCAAGCTGGGGCGCACTCACCTGCAGGACGCCACGCCGCTGACGGTGGGCCAGGAGTGGTCAGGTTACGTGGCGCAATTGGACAATGGGCTGGCCCAGGTGAAGCGATCGATGGAGGGGCTGCATCGGCTGGCCATGGGCGGCACGGCCGTGGGCACGGGGCTGAACGCAGTGGACGATTTCGGGGAACAGGCGGCGCGGATGCTTGCCGAGTTTACGGGCGAGCCGTTTGTCACCGCGCCCAATAAATTCGCCGCGTTGGCGGCGCAGGATGCGATGGTGGCGGCGAGCGCGGCATTGCGCGGACTGGCCGTAGCGCTGATGAAAATTGCCAATGACCTGCGCTGGTTGGGCTCAGGACCGCGGGCGGGGCTGCACGAGCTAGCGCTGCCGGAGAACGAGCCGGGAAGTTCGATCATGCCGGGCAAAGTGAATCCTACCCTTGAAGAGGCATTGACGATGGTGTGTATTCAGGTGATTGGCGAGGACAACGCCGTGGCTTTTGCTGGGTCGCAGGGCGCCTTTGAACTCAGTACCATGCGGCCGCTGGCAGCCGGCAATGTGCTGCACTCGGCGCGGATCCTCGGGGACGCCGCGCTGCGGTTTCATGAATTCGGCGTCGAAGGCATCACTCTCGATCGCGAGCGGATCGACCGGTATGTGAGCGAGTCGCTGATGCTGGTTACGGTGCTGAGCCCGGTGATCGGTTACGACAAAGCGGCTGCGATTGCGCACCGCGCTTCAGAACAAGGGATCTCGATCCGTGAGGCAGCAGTGGACGGCGCCTTTATTTCCGCAGAGGAATTCGATCGCATCGTCGTTCCGGCGAAGATGACGGGGAATCCGCGACGCGATCTCGGTCTTTAGAGGGTTGTCGATTCAAATCTCTTGCCGTATTGGGATCGCGCGAGGCAGAGTTTCCAGGGCGGGCAGGGACGGGCAAGTGCTGGAGTATCCTGTTTTCCATGTGTTCGCTGGAATTAACCGGCAAATGCGCGATTGTGATTGGAGGAACTTCGGGACTCGGAGAGGCAATCGCGCTGGGGCTGGTCGGAGCTCGCGCCGATACGGTCGCGTCATCGCGGCGCATCGCGGAAGTGAATCGGACCGCCACGCGAATTGAGGCCTTGGGGCGCAAGACATTGCGCATGGAAGCGGATGTGCGCAGCCGCGCATCGCTCGAGAAGCTGCACGATGCGGTGGTCGAGAGTTTCGGCCGAATTGACATCCTGGTGAATTGCGCGGGCATCACGCAGCGCCAGCCGACTCTGGACTTTCCGGAGGAACGCTGGTCGGAGATTCTGGACGTGAACTTAAACGGGACGCTGCGCGCCTGCCAGATTTTCGGTAGGACGATGCTGGCGCGCGGGAGCGGCTCGATCATCAACATCGCTTCGCTGGCGACATTCGTCGCCTTTCGCGACGTAGCAGCGTACGGCGCGAGCAAGGCGGCGGTGGGGGCTCTGACCAAATCGCTGGCGGTGGAGTGGGCGGAGAGCGGCGTGCGCGTGAACGCCATTGCTCCCGGGATTTTTCCCACGGCGCTGAACGAACAGCTGGTGAAAGGCACGGAACGCGGCAAGGAGCTGTTGCAGCGGACTCCCATGGCGCGCTTTGGCGCCCCGAACGAGATTGTGGGCGCAGCGATTTTTCTGGCTTCCGACGCGGCCAGTTTCGTGAATGGGGAGATTCTGGTTGTCGATGGTGGTTACCTGGCGAGCGGCGTGAATTGTTGAACGATCGGAGGGAACGGGGGAACAGGGAACAGGGAACAGGGAACAGGGAACAGGGACAAAGGGAGCTAGAGGACGTATTGTCCCCTTACGAATTTTTCGGATCGCTACATGGACGCTTATAGCGGTTCTCCAATTGGTGTAGAGCAGAACCTCGAACGTTGAGTGGCGTTTTTACCAAGAAAACGCCACCTGGCACGCCCCTCAAAACTCCACGGGAATTGGAGAACCGCCGTAAAAGAACTTTATTTAGCTACTCATCGACCCAATCAATGACTCATGGGGCCAATGTATTACTTATCGACTTCTGTTGGGTGATCGACGGGACTATTTATCGACGAGGTGCTCGGCCGGATCCGGTCGCTTGCGGCCGTCGGGTGAGCTAATTTTGCTGGCCTCGAAGTTGACGATCTTCCAATTGCCCTGGGGATCGCGGACGTAGACGCGGGTATAGCGATAATCGCCGGAGAGGTCGCCTTCGGGGGTCGTGCCCTGGACCTGGGCGTAGGAAGTGACCAGCGCGGTGGTCCCGTAGAAGCGCACCTTGCGGTCGGAAACGTCGAGCGCGGTGATATGCACCCGGCCGGAGCGAAGCATGGCGATGGTTTGGTCCTTGGTCTGGAGGGTGCCGTACGCAGAAATGGACATGTAATCGTCGGCAAGCAAAGAGTTCATGACCGCGATGTCGCCTTTGAGCACCGCATCGCGCCACTCATCTTCCAGCTGATCGATCTCGTGGCGGCTTTCGTGGCGTTCGGTGCGGGGCATTCCGCGCTGGGCCTGAAGGGGCGCCGACCAGGCGACGAGCGTGAGCACCGAGGCGGCCATTCCAGCGGCTATAAGGAGGCGGCGCGCGACACGTGGAGACTGCGACGCAGAAACCGGCATAAACGTAACGGATGGTAGCCCGGGACGGGCGTGCCGGTCAATGCAATTCAGAAAGGACGCTGACGCCGTCGCTTTCACGTTTCCGTACCCACCGGCGCTCCCCGCTGGAACTGCCGCTGATTGGACGAACAGGACGCCTCAAACGAGAGCAACGAGGTTTTCGACACTCCGGTCCCGCATTTTCTGAAAGATGCCGCCGATGGCGTATTTTTTGAAGTGTTCGGAATCGCGATGCGCGGTGTGGGCCTGAGCGTCACGGTATTGCTCGTAGATGAGCACGGTGTCGGGGTCATCCTGCACCTGGTGCGGGACATAGGTGACGCAGCCGGGCTCGCGGCGCGATTCGGTGGCCAGGAGAGCCAGCATTTCCGCCACTTCAGCGCGATCTTCCGGGGCAAACTTGAACCGGACAACAAAGCTGACCATGAGAGCAGTCTTCCTTTTTGCCCCGGCGCAAAGAGCGGGGCGGTCCTTAGAGGATTAAGGGTGAAAGCTGTCGAGCGCTTGGGCAAACTCGGGCAATAGAATGCTTTGGTTCCGCTCCGGGCCGGTGGAGATCATGCCGATGCGCGCGCCGCTCTCGCGTTCCTGAAAGCGGAGATAGTCGCGGGCGGTCGGGGGCAGATGAGAGAACTCGGTGACGCCCTCAGTGGACTGGCGCCAACCTTTGAGGCGAGTATAACGGGGCTTGATCGATTCGAGGCCCTGGACGTCGGCGGGCATTTCGTCGGTGATTTTGCCGTCGATTTCGTAGCCGACGCAGACGGGAATTTCGTCGAGTTCATCGAGCACGTCGAGCTTGGTGACCACCAGCCACTCGGCGCCGTTGACCTGGTTGGAGTAGCGGAGTTGAGGAATATCGAGCCAGCCGCAGCGGCGAGGCCGGCCGGTAACGGCCCCATACTCGTTGCCGCGGGCGCGGAGAAGATCGGCCGAGGCGTCGTGAATCTCGGTGGGGAACGGTCCTCCGCCAACGCGGGTGACGTACGCCTTGGTGACCGAGATGACCGTGCCGATGGCGGTGGGCCCGACGCCGGCGCCTGTGGACGCGCCGCCGGCTGTGGCGGAAGATGAGGTGACATAGGGGTAGGTGCCATGATCGATGTCGAGCATGGTTCCCTGGGCGCCCTCAAACATGATGCTGCCGCCTTCGGCGAGAATTTTGTTCAGTAAGCGGCCGGTATCGGCGACGAAAGGCCGAACCTGCTCGGCGGCCGCGGCGTATTCCTCGTACATCTTTCCGGGGTCAAGCGGATCTGCGCCAAAAAGCGCGTGGACAATGGCGTTTTTTTCCGCGCAGGCCGCCTCGATGTGAGTTTTGAGCAGGGTGGGATTAAGGAGGTCGACGACGCGGAGGCCGCTGCGCGCCATCTTGTCTTCGTAGGCGGGGCCAATACCGCGGCTGGTGGTGCCGATTTTTTTGCGTCCCGGGGCGCTTTCGGCAGCCAGTTCGATCATACGGTGATAGGGAAGGATGACATGGGCTCTCTTGGAGATAAAAAGCTGGTCATCGACGGTGACGCCATGCTCGCGGAGGCGCGCAAGTTCATGAAGAAAGGCGATGGGGTCAAGGACGACGCCGTTGCCAATGACGCCTATGCAGCCCGGGCGCAGCACACCGCAGGGAATCAACTGCAGTACGAATTTTTGCCCGCCAATGACGACTGTGTGCCCGGCGTTATGGCCACCGGCGTAGCGAGCGACGGCCGAAAACCGTTCACTCAGCACATCCACAATCTTGCCCTTGCCCTCGTCGCCCCATTGGGCGCCGAGCACTACCGCCGTCTTTGCTCGCATTGCGATGGAATCCCGTTCGGTGTTCCGGCGGCGCCGGGGCCCCGGTGAAATCGGCCGCACATTGGCGATGGACTTGAACACCAGGTTGCCGGAACCGCAACTGGTCCCACGTCCTCATCGATCATAAACCCTGGCGCATTGGGGCTCGGGACGAATTGCGCCGAGCGTGAGCTGGGGCGCCTCAGGCGTACGTTCGTTGGCTGAATCCAACTCGATGCCGAAGTTCCGGCGTCGGCCGCCAGCCAGGCGACGGGGAGGCGTTCCCGGTTGCGGAGCCTGCCGAGACGAGAGCGAGCAGCCTAAGGGCGCAGAATAAAACCATCGCTGTATGATGACTCCGGCCAATATCGCCGCCGCTCTGCTGGCTCTCATTCCCTATCTCACGGTTGCTTTTTTTCCGCGGTTTGCGGCCGCTCGCGTCTCTGCGGTTCCGCAGTGGGCGCGGCTTGGCTGCCCGGCGGCGCTGTGCGTTCCTTATGTGCTGGTCACGCTGGGCGGAGGGGATTTTCACTGGGACTGGTTTGCTGTATATCTGCTGCTTCCACCGGCGATTGCTTTGCTGCTGGAGCAAGCGGCGCACGCCGATGCGGGGCAACGCGGAGACTGGCGCGATTTTCTGGTGCTGGTCACGCTCGGGCTGGCGGTCGACCTCCGTTGGTTCGAGGGAGCATGGCCGCCCCATTTGGCCATCTTCAACAAGGTGTTGCTGTTGGACGCAGGAATTTACGGGTTCGTTCTGATCCGGCAACTGGATGGGACCGGATTTGACTTGCGCCTGCGCCTGCGCGACGCCGGGATCGGACTGCGGGAGGTGGTCATTTATACGCCCATTGCGCTGGCGCTGGGACTGGGGTTGAGATTTCTGCACGCGCATGGCGTTTGGCCCGGTTTTGGCGCGATGGCGACGGCCTGGATCTTCACCTTCTTCTTTATTGCGGTCCCGGAAGAGCTTTTCTTCCGGGGATGGTTGCAGAACCTACTGGAGCGGCGGATTGGCCGGTACGGGGCGCTATTTTTGACGGCGGCGCTGTTCGGCCTGGCGCACTTCAACAAGAGGACGACGAGCTTCAACTGGCGCTATGTGTTGCTGGCAGGGGCGGCGGGGGTGTTTTACGGGCGGGCGTGGCGGACGGATCGAAGAGTGGGCGCCTCGGCCATCACCCACGCTACGGTGGATTCGATCTGGTCTCTCTGGCTCAAGTGACGGTGGCGGTGAAAACCGCGGTGGTACGTGAGGTAGCCAAGGCCGACGCGCATGTTATGATCTACCCGCCCCGGAATGGTGATGGCGATGGTGATGCCGAGAATGGCGTGGGCCATGGCCAGCGGATAGAGGTTCCGGTAACGAAGAAAGATGAGGCAGGCCACAAAACCCCAGATGACGGTCAAGGAAGCGAGAAGGGGATTGGGCAGGTGGGCCAGCGCGAAGAGGAAGGCGGCGGCAAAGGCGGCCATTTTGGCATCGGGCAGCAAGCGCAGCAGACGAGAGAGAAAGAAACACTGCAACAGGAACTGCTGCACGGCGGACCAAAGGGCGTACGACCAGAAATCTTCAAAAAAGAAGAGAGCGCCGCCGGGGGTGCGCAGGGTGTGATAGCGGATGGCCAGCGCCACCGCGACGCCGGCCAACGCCAGCGCCACGCCCACAACCCAGATGGAGCGGAAGAAGTTTTTGGCGCGCAGACCCATGGCCCGGGCGCCGTCAAAGGAGAGCGCGATGATGGTGGCTACGGCAACGGCAGCTAACATCCAGGTGAAGCGCTGCCATGGGCGGGGCGACCAGATGACGACGAGGATCAATCCATAGGCGATGGCAATTTCGATCAGGGCGCGGCGTCTCGTCGGCGACGCAGTGGAAGACTCGTGTTCTCGGGGTGCGCTTGCGGCGGAGGCCATGCTGACGATGATAGCGAACTCTTCCCTCCTATTCCAGGATGATGGGCGGTTCGGGCTCGTTGCCCCGGGTGGTGAGGACGACGGCGGCAGCGAGGATAAGCGCGCCGCCGAGCCAGGCGTAGGGGCCGAGGCGCTCGCCAAGGAGTTCGACGCCTAAGATCGAGCCCAGCGCCGGTTCGATGTTGAGGAAGACGCCGGCGCGCGAGGCGGGGACCTGGTGAATTCCCCAGTTCCACAGCAACGTGGTGGCGGCGGTGCAGAGCAGGCCGCTGACGGCGAGGGCGGTCCACGCGGTCAAGCTGACGCGGGCAAACGGCATTGGATCCACGCGCGCATGGGTCAGGGGCGCGAGCAGCATGGGCGCGAAATCCCAAACGAGCAACATCGCCGTGCCGGAGAGGATGGTGTAGGCGGTGACGACCGGGGCGGAATGGGTTTCAAGAAGTTTTTTGCTGAGCATGATCCACACCAGCGCGGTAAGGAGCGAAAAAATGACCAGCAGGTCGCCGGTGAGCGAAGGGGTTTCGCGGCCGGTGGTGGCATGGCTGCCGCCCAGCACCACGAGGGCAGCGCCTACGGTGGACGCGCACAGCGCCAGCCAACCGAACCAATCCAGCGATTCGCCGGCAAAGACCGCGGCGGCTCCCGCCAAAAGAACTGGCATGCCTCCCACCATGAGGGAAGCGTGGCTGACCGTAGTGAGCGCCAAGCCGTGAAACTGGACAAGAAATTGGATGGGCACTCCAAAGGCTGCGGCGAGAAGCAAGAGCCGCGTTTCGGCGGCCGTGAAGCGGACGCGGCGCACGAAGACCACCGGCAAAATGCCCAGAGACGCAAAGAGAAAGCGGTAAAGCACCATGTACTGAACGCTCATCTCATTGAGCGCCAGGCGGCCAAAGAAAAACCCTGTGCCCCACAGCGTGCCCGCCAGGGCGCAGGCGCCGTAGCCGAGCAGGCTGAAGCGGCGACGGGCGACCCCGGTCGGGTTCGACCCGGCAAAATCCGGTGGCGGGGCTGGAGGGCTCGGCGGCAGGGCCGCAGGCTCGGCCATGGCCGTGGTTAGGGCACCACCGCCCACGGCACGGTGGACAGGCGCACGCCGGGCGGGGCAAAGCTGATGGTCCTGGTCCGGGGATCCCAGGTGAGGTCGAGGGCGTTTTGCTTGGCGCCATTGATCAGGATGGCCACCAGCAGCACGTTGCCATACATGCGCGCGGCCGCAATGCGGAAGCTTTGAATGCTGTGATATTCGGCGTCGGGGCTGGTGGGGCTCCAATCTTCCTGGAAGCGGGAGAAAGGATACGTGGAGTGGCGCTGGGGATGCTGCCGCCAATTCGGGTCGTGCATCCAGACGCCGTACGCCTTCTGCAGGTCGTTATGTTCGATGTCGGTCATGAAGCGGTTGACGGCGGCGCGGCCAAAGAGGTGATTGTCCCAGTTCCAGGGCCAGTCGATGGGGCGACCGGCAACGAACCACCAAACGATGAAGAGGACCACCAAGACGGCGATGGTGGCGTAGACGATGATGCGGTGGCGGCGGGCGCGCGCTTCGTCGAAGGTGGGAGCGTCAAGCAGGGTCATGCGGAATGTCCTTCGCATTCAGGATACGGCGGAACGGCGGCAACCGGAGGCGGACAGGGCGTTTTTGGGTTTAGTGGGGTAGCTCCCTTAATACAGTAGACTCAAGATATTGTGGTTCGCGCGTCTGAAGTTTCAAAACAGCTTGATTATCCAGGCACTTGGCAGCAGTTTCGCGCGTGGTTTCCCGACGAGCAATCGTGCGTTGCCTATCTGGAGCGGCTGCGTTGGCCGACGGGTTTTCGCTGTCCAGGATGCGCTGGCGAGAAGG
>JASHOC010000148.1 GCA_030041305.1 Acidobacteriaceae bacterium | reverse complement strand
CCTTCTCGCCAGCGCATCCTGGACAGCGAAAACCCGTCGGCCAACGCAGCCGCTCCAGATAGGCAACGCACGATTGCTCGTCGGGAAACCACGCGCGAAACTGCTGCCAAGTGCCTGGATAATCAAGCTGTTTTGAAACTTCAGACGCGCGAACCACAATATCTTGAGTCTACTGTATTAAGGGAGCTACCCCACTTGAGGAAAACGACTTTAGCCGGTTGGTCACGCGAAGGTTGACGGTGTCGCCTTCGCGCCAGCGCAACGTTGGGCCCGGCACAGATCCGTTGACTGCGGTCCCGAGCACGTGGCGTCCCGCGAAGTTGACTGGGAGATAATCGATGGTCAGATCGAAGTCCGTACCCGACAACTCAGAGGGAGATGGATGGCGGCCCTGCGCCAGGATCGGGGCTGGCTCCAGCAGGGACATGGCCGTTCCGGCAACGCATCCCTGCATGAACCTGCGGCGCGTAATGGGGAGAAGAGAGGGCTTGTAAGCCGATTCGTCGCCGTCCATGGATGACCTCACAACTTGGCTCTTCCGGGTTCCCAGACGACGCTGGAGTTTCAACAGACCTGCGTCGTCGATGGCTGCATTGGATGATCTGCTGCGGATTGCAAAGGCTTCATGCACGCACCTATCCAGGTGCGGTGAAGCACTTCGTGGGCCGCGCACGCGCAAGGGACAGCGTCGTCCACGGCGCAGCAAAGGGGCGCCGGTGAGGGTCTAGATTCTCAGAGGAACGGGAAGCGCAGAATGGGCGACCCTGTTTTGTCGGTCTCGCGCGCGATGCCCCCGGAAGGTCCGGGCAAACGTAAAAAGCACGGCGCCGGGTGACGGCAGCATTGCAGAGGTCGGGGAAAGAGTCAGCCGCGTCGAGCCAGGCGAGTTGCCCACGATAAAGCTGAGGTCGGCTTTGCAGACTGCGGAGCCGCAGTCGCGATCCGAAAGAACTGCCGCTCCTGAACGATGGCTCTGCTCGGCCATCCCCGCCATTGCCCCGCAGTGCATCGTCATGGCGCGGCTGGCCCCCGGCGAACCGGTTCCCATCGTGAGACACGAAATCTCGCATTGCGCCCCCGAGCACTGCAGCACGAGCGACAGACACAGCAAGATGGGCGATGCGATTTTTTGAGCCATTGATTTCGATCGTAGCACCGAATGGGCGGCCAAACATCACCCCGCACACTCAACTTCGTAGAACGCCCGGATAACCGGCTCATCCCGCAGAGGTTATTCGAAATCCCCAGGATTTGTCCCGCCAAACGGGCGTCTCGCCGATTGACCCACTGGGCCGCCCCCGGGCCGGAACCCCGTCGGTCTCCGTTCCGGTCGCGAGCATGACCATGGTTCACCCCCGGTAACGGGTGCCGCCTCACGCGCTTCCCATTGTCACCCATGGCATTGTTCGACGGATTGGATCGTGCCCAGTTCCGCCACCGCTGCCTGGACCTGCGTGACGGCCTGTTCCAAGGTCGTCGCGGCTTCGCTGACCTCACCGCGGCTGATTTGCTGGGCCGCCTGAACGCGATCGTCACGATAGTTCCACAGCCCGATCATGATCCGCAGGTGCGGATAGCGGGAACGCACCGTCTTGTAGACCCGTCGCGAACGTGCGCGCGCAAAGGGAGGCAGGCCGGACAAAAACACGATGTCCGGCCGCTCTGCCCGAGCGATGGCGCCAATCCGGCTGTCCTGCTCGAGTGGGATCGCCTTCGCATCGAACCCCGCGGCTTGCAGCAACTGCGCCAACATGATGCCGGCAATATCATCTGCCTCGTCCCGTACTGGAACGCAGAGAATCCTTGTCGCCGGCGCGTGAAGCCTCAGTTCCTCCGGTCCCGTTTCGGGGCCCCTGTCGCCCATATCCAGGATCAGCTCCCGGAGCGTCCCGTAGATGAACTGCTCTGCATCCTCGGTAAGGTCCCGTTGGTGGCGGTTCCGCTCGGCCATCGTCAGGGCCGGGATCGCCACGTCGTCATAAACCTCCGCCAGCGAGTGATCTTTCAGATACGTCTCGAGCACTTCACCGGCCTCGCGTTCATCGCGGGCCAGCAGCCGCTGAAAGAGCTGGGCCGACGGAGGAATGGGCGGCTGGTTGCCCAGCATCACGGTGAGGAATTCGAAGTTGGGAACGTGGCTGCCGATCACCACCAGGCATGCCGTCAGCGGCACGGAAAGCACCAGCCCTACGGGCCCCCAGATCAGCGTCCAGAACGCCGCTGCCACAAGAATGGCCAGCGACGAAAGTCCCGTCCGCTTGCCGTAGAGATGAGGCTCCGCGTAATTCGCGGTCACGACTTCAAGACAGAAGAACACCGCCAGCACCATCAAACCCTGTCGCCATCCCTGAAACACTGCAAATGCGAGCACGGTCGGGAGGAGCGCGGCAATCGGGGCTCCGATGTAGGGAATAAAGCGCAGAATCGAGGCGAGCGCGCCGAACAGGGCAAAGTGCGGCGCGCCGATGAGATACAGGGCCAGGACGACGATTGCCCCATAGGTCGCGTTCACCGCCAGCTGCAACTGAAAGTATCGGCTGATGCGCGCGCTCGCATCCATCATGGCCAGCGTCGTCACATTCACGTGCCCACGGCCGGTAAGGCCAATCAACCGGTTGCGCAGATCCTCCCTGTAAAGCAGAACGAAGAAGGTGAAAACCGCGGTGAGGAATGCGGTGAGCAGCGGATCGAGAATTCCTCCAACCTGATATAACCGGCGGCCGGTCGACGACCCCACCTCCCGCACCGGAACTGGCTGCGGCTGCGAGCCCGCCGTCTGTGCCGGAGCGCCTTCCGGCGCATCGCTGCCCGAGGCTATCTGTTCGAGCCGGTTGCCGAGACGCTCCACCTCGGCCTCGGCCCGGCCGAAAGCCGTATTTCCGTCATGGTGTGCCAGCGCGAGTTTTCGGTCGATATTCGCCTGATACTTCGGCAGGTCGCCCACCATCTGGATCAGCTGCGATCCCGCCAGCCAGCCGACACAACCCAGGATGGCCGCAAATCCTGCAATCACCAGCACCACCGCGAGAGTGCGCGGCAAGCGAATCCGTTCGAGCGGGCTGACCAGCGGAGCCAGCAGAAACGCAATCAGGATAGCGAACGCCAGCGGCAGAAAAACAACCTTCGCCAGGTAAAGCGCCGCGACTGCCAGCACGGCCGTGATCATGACGAAAAGCCGCGAGAGCAGCCAGGTTGCATTCGGGCTCGCCACGTCTACCAACCTCGCACCGAGTAGGATGCGCGCCGGCCCGATCACGTGCCGAGATGACTCGCCGTCCTTCCCTTCGCCGCCGCTCATCGATGAGAAGACCGACTCCCTAGTCCTGTCCCTAAAGTTGCTAACCAAATCATGGATGTCACTCTGAGCGCACGGGCCCCAGCGTCTTCCGGGGTCCCCAAAGAGCGGTCTTTGCTCTTTGGGGTGGAGGTTGGGGGTGGGTTGCGAAAAATCTGCCCTGAAAATAGCTTCGGACAACTCCTGAGCGCTGTCATCCTGTGTAGCGAAGGATCCGCGGTTGCATCTTCATTGTTTCGGGTGGCGCAAAGCGCCATGCATGACTGCGGTTGTCTTCCTCCGATAATGCATGGGAACTTTCGGGACACCACACCAGCATCCTCCATCGGGCAATCATCCTGAACATCGGCGTGTGGCGCAGGCCTTGCGCCCCTATAGCGGTTCTCCAATTGGTGTAGAGCAGAACCTCGAACGTTGAGTGGCGTTTTTCCCAAGAAAACGCCACCTGGCACGCCCCTCAAGACTCCACGGGAATTGGAGAACCGCCGTAAACTGACCACAAACCGCGGGTGCCCCAGAGCCTGTCCCGAGCCCGTCGAAGGATCCCTCGCACCTGGGGACCTGGGAAACCACGGATCTCAACCGGCGGAAACGGACAACGATTCTTGGATCAGACCTCGTAAACGAGCATCTCCCCGGCTTACCCCCATGGCCCGCGACCACCCGAAACCCGCCAACTCGCCAACCCACCGAAGCCACCCTCCAAAAAATCCTCTCCCAACGTTCCGGTTATTTCGCGCGTTTCGTCATAATGGAGATATTCCAGCCGGAAAACGCGGAACGGTCCCACCGGGAATCGGCCCTCCGATTTCCCCGGGAGCATCTGTCTCCGCATGCCAGGCGCGAATTGGAAAAAAAAGCGCATTGCGCGCCAGGCAAAAGGAGAGGCATTCCATGCCGGCGGCAAATGAGAGGCACTTCATGCCGGAAGCAAATCAGAGGCAATCCATAGAAGATTGCGATGCGAAAAAAAAACGAAAAACCGCGAAATATCACCGCAAATCAACGAATAAACCCTTTGTTTTCCAACAGTTGCGAGATATCTCCTTTGTTTTCATACACTTGCGCGCTGGCGCCGGAAAAAGCCGTTTAGAATCAAACACTTGCTCAGCGAAAGGAGCAAAGTACGGGGATGGGGGGGGTGGGGCCGTATACGCCAAGTGAACTAATTTGAACCCGACGAAGATGGCCGGCGCGCGCCCCGGGGTGGAACGGCTGCCCGCGCCATCTCATTCCGGTTTCGACGTCATGGAATTCCCGCGCGCGACCCCTTCAATTCTCTGCTTCGACGAAATGAAACGGGAATGCTGATGCCCCTCAGCGCAGCTCCGCCCATCCGCGTCCTAGGAGCAGGAGAAAATCGATGACTTCGAACTTGAACGGAAAAAAAGTCGCCATCCTTGCCACCGACGGTTTTGAGCAGGCGGAGCTGCTGGAGCCCCGCAAGGCTCTCGATCAAGCCGGGGCGAAGACCGTGGTTGTCTCTCCAAAATCGGGGGAAATCCGGGGCTGGAGCAAGAAAGAATGGGGCAGTTCGGTCAAAGTCGACCAGACGCTCGATCAGGCCAACGCCCACGATTTCGATGCCCTGCTGCTTCCCGGGGGAGTCATGAACCCTGACCACCTGCGCATGGAGCCCAAAGCGGTGGATTTCGTGCGCCAATTTGTCTCCTCGGGCAAAACCATCGCCGCCATCTGTCACGGCCCCTGGATGCTGGCCGAAGCGGGGGCTATCAAAGGGAAGACTGTCACCTCCTGGCCCTCCTTGAAAACCGACCTGAAAAATGTCGGCGCCCGCTGGGTCGACCGCGAAGTCGAGACCGACGGGCAGTTCATCACCAGTCGCAAGCCGGATGACATTCCGGCCTTCAACCGCGCCTTCATCGAATCCATCGGCAAGGGCGTCGAGCGCCACGCAGCCGCCTGAAAAACCTGAAAACCCCTCCAGAGGTCACCCTCGGATATCAAGCTCGGCCCGCCCTGGCGGCGCAATCGCGCCGCCAGGGCGGGCCGAAAACAGAGCGGCGTCCCAGCCCCCGTCACGCCGTAAAGCCGCCACCCGCTTCCGGCGCTTATAGCGGTTCTCCAATTGGTGTAGAGCAGAACCTCGAACGTTGAGTGGCGTTTTTACCAAGAAAACGCCACCTGGCACGCCCCTCAAAACTCCACGGGAATTGGAGAACCGCCGTAAAACTTCGAGGGCTTCAAAGGGGATATTTTTCCATCTGAATGCAGTGCCGCGCCACGGTGCGGCTCAGCTCCGCACTGTTCGCCGGCGTAGAGCGCGCCAGCCGCCGCAAAATCGCAAGTTGTGTCCGCAGCATGTCGCCTTCCCCGCAAGCCGCCAGCACGCGCCGCGACGCCTGTTCGGTTTGAGCCATGGCTTCTTCGGCCACCAGACCGGTCATGGCCGCTGCGCTTCCGGCCGAGCTCCGGCCGGCGCGGGCGAGCTTGTGCGCCCGTAACAGCCCCGACTCGAGCGCAAATATATGGCCGATCATATCCGCCAGATCGGCCATCACCTCCTGCTGTTCCTCGAGCTCGTTCATGTACCGCTGGCTGGCCACGCCGGCGGCAAAGAGCGTCATCTTCCTGGCCGCCGCCAACGCCCCAGCCTCGCGCGCCAACGGCTCGCCGGCCCCGCCGATGCCGTCGAGCGATGGCGGGGCCATGGCCTCGTCCATCACTCTTTTGATGGCGGCAAGCAGCGGCAGCTTACCCGTCGCCGCCCGCTTCAACAGCCATCCGGTGATGATCAGGCGATTGATTTCATTGGTTCCTTCGAAGATGCGGTTGATGCGCGCATCCCGATAAAAGCGCTCCGCCGGATACTCCTCCACATATCCGTAACCTCCCATGGTTGCCACGAGTTCATCGGCCATGAACGAGAGCATCTCCGACCCGTACACCTTCACAATCGAGCACTCCACTGCGTATTCGCCGATCCGCTCCGGAATATCGACCTCGGCCCGCGCCTGGCTGGACACGTCCGTCTCCGTCTCCGCCATCCGGCCTAGGTTGGCGTCCATCATGCCTGCAGTGCGATAGGCCATGCTTTCAGCGGCGTAGAGCCGCGCCGCGCTCGCCGAAATCTTGCGCTGAATAAGTCCCATCTCCGCGATGGCTTTGCCAAAGGCCCGCCGCTCCTTGGCGTAACGGATCATGTGACCGAGCACGTTCCGCGCCCCACCCACGCAGGCCGCCCCCAGCTTGAGCCGCCCGACATTCAGCACGTTGAATGCGATGAGGTGGCCCTTACCGGCCGCGCCGAGAAGGTTTTCCGTTGGCGTCTCACAATCCGTAAGCACCAATGGGCATGTCGACGAGCCGCGAATCCCCAACTTGTGTTCCTCCGCGCCCACGGTCAGTCCGGGCGCATCGCGCTCAATAAGGAACGCCGAGAACTTATCCCCGTCGATTTTGGCGAAGATGGTGTAAAGGCCGGCGATCGCGCAGTTGGTGATCCAATGCTTTTCGCCGTTCAGTGTGTAGGTGCGGCCGTCGGGCGAAAGCGCGGCGCGGGCGCGTATGTTCATGGCGTCCGAGCCCGAGCTGGCCTCAGAGAGCGCGTAGGCTCCGATCCACTCGCAGCTCGCCAACTTGGGTAAGTAGCGGCGCTTCTGTTCCGCGGTCCCCAACCAAACCAGCGGCAAGGTTCCAATGCCTACGTGCGCTCCCATCGCTGTAGAGAAGCTGGCCAGTATGGATAGTCGATCGACGATCAGGACTGAGGTCACCTTATCCATGCCCATCCCGCCGAACTGCTCGGGGATCTCGACACCCATGAAGCCGAGCTCGGCGGCTTTGCGCATCAGTGCCGCCATGGCGCCGGGTTCTTTGGCCTCAATCGCAGAAGCGACGGGCAAAATCTCTTCCCGCGCAAATCGCTCCGCAGTGGCCGCGATTTGCCGTTGCTCCTCGTTCAGATCCTCCGGGGTGAAAATCTCCTCGGGCGCACGGCTCTCCCACAAAAAGCTGCCGCCCGAGGCGGCAGTGACTGAGGAAAAGCGGGACGCGGAAGGAGCAATCGTAGTCATAAGCATCTCCGGTTTTGAAATCACAGTACGTCAATGAAGTAGATGCAAGCAACCGGCCGGGAAGCAGAAAGCTCTCTGCCAAAAATGTCCCCACCGGCCTGCGCTTTGGTGGCCGCGCAATCGCGTACAATTTTCATATCGAGTGGAGGGATGAGTCTGTTCGCCGCGCTTGTGACCTTTCTCGCCGCCCCTTCCGGCTGGCTTGGCGGATTCGAATTACGCGCGCCCGCCCTGGTGGCGCTCGCGTCCCAGAACGGTTTCCGCCATTACCTCAAAATGCAGTACGCCGATCAGACTTTTAAGGGGCTCTACCACTGGAATTTCTTCGACGCTTCGCTGCTTATACCTTATTTTGCGGTGATGATCCTCCTTTCCATCTATGGCATTCACCGCTACACGCTTTGTTATCAATACTTTAAATTTCGCAAGAATTACGATCCCAATCCCCCGCGCCGCTTCAACGAGCTGCCCAGCGTCACCTTGCAACTGCCGATCTTTAACGAGCAGTTTGTCATCGACCGGCTCATCGAAGCGGTTTGCGCCATGGACTACCCGCGCCAAAAGCTGGAAATTCAGGTTCTGGACGACTCGACTGACGAGACGCAGGCCGTCGCCTCCGCTATTGTCGAGCGCTACGCCGCGCTGGGGGAACCCATCGTCTACATTCACCGCACGAATCGGCTTGGCTTCAAGGCCGGCGCCCTGGACGCGGGCCTCAAAGTGGCCCAAGGCGAGTTACTCGCCATCTTCGACGCCGATTTTGTTCCCCCGTCCGACTGGCTGATGAAGGTCGTCCACCATTTCGCCGAACCCGATGTGGGCATGGTGCAGACGCGCTGGACGCATCTTAATCGTGACTACAGCATGTTGACCCAGATCGAGGCTATCTTGCTCGATGGCCATTTTGTGCTCGAACACGGCGCGCGGGTTCGCTCCGGCAAGTTCTTCAACTTCAATGGCACCGCCGGAATGTGGCGCCGCCAGGCAATCACCGACGGCGGGGGATGGCAGCACGATACTCTCACCGAAGACACCGATCTCAGTTATCGCTCGCAGATGGCCGGTTGGAGATTCAAGTACCTGCCCGAAGTCGAGTGCCCGGCCGAACTGCCCATCGAAATGACCGCGTTCAAAACCCAGCAGGCGCGCTGGGCCAAGGGGCTTATCCAAACCAGCCTCAAATTGCTGCCCGAGGTTTTCCGGTCGAAATGCCCTTTGCGCAACAAGGTCGAGTCCGTTTACCACCTCACGGCCAACCTCAGCTATCCGCTGATGGTGGTGATGTCGGCGCTCCTGCTGCCGGCCATGATCTGCCGGTTCTACCAGGGCTGGTTCCAGATGTTGCTGATCGATTTTCCGCTCTTCACTGCTTCCAGCTTCTCGATCGCGGTCTTCTATCTGATGAGTCAACGTGAGATCTATCCCAAGACCTGGAAGAAGACGTACTATTACTTGCCCTTTCTGATGGCGCTCGGTATCGGGCTCACGATCACCAACAGCAAAGCGGTCATGGAAGCGTTGTTGGGCATCAAGAGTTCCTTCGTGCGCACTCCCAAGTACCGTGTGGCGCAAAGAGGGGAAAAATCGCAGGCCGCCAAATACCGCAAACGGCTCAAGTTGGCGCCCTGGATCGAGTTGCTGCTCGGATTGTATTTCTTTCTCGCCATTCTCTACACCTTCTCGAATCAGAACTATTTCACGGCTCCCTTCCTGATCCTGTTTGTCATTGGATACTGGTACACGGGGTTGATGAGCTTACTGCAGGGCCGGTTTGAGCGCTGGCGCTCCGGCGGGGCGATCACTGAAGAGTCCAGTCCCAAACCGTACCCGGTGGGAGTCTGATGGGAGGACGCGGACGGCGCGCCTCCGAAATTTTTGCCCCATGTTGCCGGTTATTTCGCGGTTTTCGTCATAATAGAAACTATCCGAGCCGGAAAAGTGATCGTTTTCCAGGAATCGGCCATCGGATTCCGGAGGAAAATCCCTGTCTTGGGTGCAATCGTACTCAACGAGGCATTGACCATTCCGAATTAGGGGCAATCCAGGGGCATTTCGTGGAAGATTGCAGCCGAAGAAAACCGGCAAATCCAGCCAAATGCCGAAATGAAAGACCGTAACTCTTTTGCTCTCTTTAATCTGCGGACAACCCGCCTGAATCCGTATATTTACGGTGATGTGCCTTGCGCAAGTGGCTGAAAACAGGAATTTAGCTCACAGAAAAGGGGGTGGGGGTAGGGGGCCGCACAAACGTGTTTGCGCCAGAATGTCGACATCATGCCCAACGGAGACGGAGATAATTGTCGCGCCACTGCGCTCCGGAATAGGTCTTTCTGCCATTCCCATACGCCCTGTCGTGATCTGCGGAGATTTCCCCAACCGCGCTTGGATGCCGTAGACTTTGGGAACGGATGCAGGAGCGGATCGAAAACCTTATTAGGCTGCAGAACATTGAACTGGACCGCGCCCGGCTCACGCAGGAGGCTCGGGCCCTGCCAGCCGAAGCTGCGCAAGCTGAAGCTGCACTGACCGCATCCGAGCGCAGCTCTGCCGATATTTCCGCTGCGCTCAATCGCGAAGACTCGCTGCGCACCCGGTTGGAACGCGAGATCGATGGCCATCGCCAAAAAAGGGCTCGTTTTCGGGTGCAGCTCGACGCGGTGAAAACTCCCGCGCAGGCCGAGGCCATCGAGCACGAAATCCAGTTTGCCGGAACCGAAATCGAGCGCCTGGAAAACGAAGAGTTTGCCAGCCTGGAACGCACCGAAGCGCAGGAAACCGAGCTGGCCGAGGCCCGCGCCCAAGTGGAGCTTCTGGCTGCCTCACTCGACGCCGTTCGCGCCCGCGTCAGAGCGCGCCAGCAGGAGCTTGGGGCCGAACTCGCCGCTCTCGACGAGGACCGCGGAGACATACGGCAGCGCATCGACGCCGAGTTGCTGAGCCGCTTTGACCGTCTCGCCGCGGCTCGCGGCGCCGGCATCGCCCGCGCCGAAAACCAGCAATGCACCGGCTGCCGCATGGGCCTGCGCCCGCAGACCTGGAACCAGCTCCGGGAAGGCGAATTGCTGTCCTGCGACAGTTGCCAACGCCTGCTCTACTGGGATCCTGCATTTGCGCCCGTTCCAAAGGAGCCTCAACCGGAAACGGTTCCCGGCGCCGGCCGCGCGGTTCGCAAGCCTCGCCAGGCCGGGGCCTGACGACGCCTCTCCGGCTCACATTCGCCGAGTGAACCGGTTGGGCCGATGGAGTAAAAATTCTCTGCGCATGTCGCAACTTTTCTTGGATTTACGTGTCTAACCTTCCCAGCACGCGATCCTTGGAGATGATTACGGGCCCTTCCTTCCCGCACCCGTAGAAGCCGCGAGAGCCGATGTAGCCGTGCGGCCCCGGGGAGCCGGGTTACCTGCCTATGCCATAGCGGTGAGGGCGAGACCATTGCCAAGTCCCCTCACATCAAGCTTCACGGTAAGGAGACCGGAAATGCGAAAGACTTTGCTTTTCCCCGTCCTGGCGGCGACGCTCTGCGTCCTGCTGGCCGGCTGCAGCTCGAATCTGACCAACTCCACGTCGACTCCCGCTCCCACGGCGAGTTCGGCGCCCGTTACGCTCAGCATGACGGACGATCCTCCAACCGGCGTCTCGGTGTTGTTCTTCCAGATCACGCTCACCGACGCTTCCCTCACCCCCGCATCCTCATCCTCTTCATCATCGACATCGCCCGTTTCGCTCCTCGGCAGCACTCCGGTGCAGATCGACGTCACGCAGCTTCAGGCGCTCTCGGCATTCTTGAGCACGGCCAATGTGACAGCGGGAACTTACAGCAGCCTGAGCCTCACGTTCAGCAGTCCGCAACTGGTGATTTTCAATGAATCGGATACGTCGATCGGCAGCTCCTGCGCGGTGGGTTCGGTTTGCGAGATCACGCCTACGGTGGACGGCTCGACCACGGTGAGCTTGAGCTCGGCTCCGTTTCCGGTAACGGTTTCAGCAAGTTCGCCGCTGGGATTCCTGATCGATTTCCACCTCAACACCATCATTCAGTCCGATCTATCCGTGAACCTGGGCGTGGCCAATGGCGTGACTGTGGGCGAGCTGCCCCCGGTGGTCCCGCCACAACCGCCGCAATTCGGCTTTGTGTCCGGCACGGTGGGAACGGTGACGGCAAGTTCGAGCCAGTTCACGCTGCAAACGGAGTGGGGCAAGACCTTCACCATTGCAACCACCAGCTCGACCACGTATGACGATTTCCCGACCAGCGCCTGCGCGACCGCCGGCTTCTCCTGCGTGGCTCAAGGGCAGGTGGTGCAGGTTCAGGTGGCGGGCGTGCAGACGGGCGGAATCCTGACCGCCGGCCAGATCACCTACGAGCAGGCCGCGAGTCAGCAAACCGTGGTGGGAACCATCATCGGGTACAACGCGACGCAGTTGAAACTGATTCTGCACGACAACCGCATGAACGCGAGCGCGTTGCCGCTGGGCGGAATGGCTACGGTAACCATCGACAAAAGCACCACGTTTTCAGTCGACGCGAATGGGTTTACGATTCCCGCGGGGATGGTGTTTACGGGGGTAGAAAACCTGACGGTCGGGCAAGACGTTGCGGTGACCGTCGAACCGGGAACGCTCACCTCCCCGAGCAAGTCCAATGTTGTTACCGGCTGGGGACCACCCTCGTCGATCACCTTCACCGCCAACAGCATTCAACTCGAGCCGAGCCAGATGAGCGGCGTGGTCAGTTCCATCGACTCGTCGGCATCCAGCTTTACGCTGGCCAGTTTTCCGAGCATCGCCTTTGGGCCATGGGCTTCCTCCAGTGCGGCGCCGGGGATCACGGTGGATACAACCACGGGAACGACTTACCAGGGCTTCAGCTCGGACAGCTTCAGCGGCTTGCAAGACCAGGACGCGGTTTCAGTGTACGGCTGGCTCTTTGAAACCGATAACGGCCTGCTTGACGGGGCGACGACCCCGCCCGTGGTGCTAGCGCAAACCATCACCTTGCACTCGATGGGCATGTTTTGACGAAAGCGAGTGCGACCAAGCCCAGGTCTCAAAATTGAGACCTGGGGCGCCTGGCGTCCAGCGGCCTTCTCCGGCGCGTGTTCATGACCGGAGAAGGCCGCCTCTCTTTTTTGCTCGAACCCCTCTGGCTTGGCCTGTTGCCAGTTATAGCAAGCTGGTTTGCGTTTCGAGCTGAGTCATCAGCTCTTCCCATTCCGCGCTGAGCGCAGATAACTGCGCGCGCAACTCCTCGTCCAGCGCAGTCAGGCGCCCGGTCTCGGCGGCTGAAACGTAAACGCCCAACTGTTGCTCGGTGTTCGCAAGCGCAGCTTCGACGCGCGGAATCTCTTCTTCGAGGAAGGCGCAGCGCTCTTCCATCTGTTTCTGCTTGATGGGATTCAGACGCCGCGGACGGGCTCTCGCAGCATCAGACCCCGGCGCGCCGTCGCCGCCGTTCGCCGTGGCTGATCCGGCGGCCGCCGCATGGTCCGGCGAACCTGCCGGATCGGCCGGTTCTTTGGCGTTCGCGGCGGATTGCAAGTCATCCGCAGAGGATTGCGCCGCGGCCAACGCTTCCTTGCGGCGCAGATAACCCTCGTAATTGCCCTCGTACATGGTTATCGCGCCATTTTCAACCTCGAGGACACGCGTAGCCAGCCGATCGATGAAATAGCGGTCGTGGGAGACGAAGATCACGGTTCCCGAAAACGCGGCCAGCGCTTCGAGGAGCACGTCTTTGGCGCGCATGTCGAGGTGGTTGGTCGGCTCGTCGAGAAGCAGGAAGTTCGACGGCGAGACGAGAATTCGCGCCAGCGCGTAGCGATTGCGCTCGCCGCCTGAGAGCACGCCGAGGGGCTTGAAGACGTCGTCGCCGGAGAAGAGAAAGCAGCCGAGAAGCGAGCGCAGCTCGACCTCCGGAGCTTTGAGGGCGGCCCGGCTGATGTCGTCGAGGATGCGCGCTTCCGGGTCGAGCGCTTTGTATTGGTCCTGCGCGAAGTATTCGGTGACCACGTTATGGCCCAACCGCACCGCGCCCTCGGTGGGCGCTTCGGCGCCGGTGAGCAGTTTGATCAGTGTCGATTTGCCCGCGCCGTTCACGCCCACCAGCGCCACGCGGTTGCCGCGTTCGATGCTGAAGCGCGCATGGGCGAAGACGCGCTTGGGGCCGTAGCTTTTGCCGAGACCCTCCGTCTCCACGACGATGCGTCCGGACGGCGCGGATTGCGGGAACTTGAAGTGAATCGGGGGCTCTTCTTCGGGAATCTCGATGCGCTCGATCTTTTCAAGCTCCTTGATGCGCGACTGCACCTGCTTGGCCTTGGCGGCCTGGTAGCGGAAGCGATTGATGAACGCCTCAAGGTGCTCGATTTGCTCGCGCTGATTGCGGTAGGCGGCTTCAAGCTGGGCGCGGCGCTCTTCTTTGTGCTTGAGGTACTTGGTGAAATTGCCCTGATAGATCGTCAGGCGCTTGTTCCAGATTTCGATCGTGCGGTCAATGGTAACGTCGAGGAAGTAGCGGTCGTGGGAGATGAGAATGTAGCCGAAGGGATAATTTTTCAAATAATCTTCGAGCCAGTTGCGGGATTCGAGATCGAGATGGTTGGTGGGCTCATCGAGAAGCAGCAGATTGGGCTTGGCGAGAAGCAATTTGGCAAGGGCGATGCGCATCTGCCAGCCCCCGGAGAACTCATCGGTTTGGCGCGTCCAATCCTGCTTGCCGACGCCGAGGCCGGTGAGCACCGCGCCCACCTGCGCGTCGAGCGCATAGCCATCGAGGGCATGAAACCGCTCCTGCAACGTCGAGTAACGCTCCGCGGCGGAGGCGTATTCCGCGCCGGCGTGATCGAGTTCGGCCATTTGCGCGGCGAGCGCGACCACCTCGCGCTCCATAGCGCGAATTTCGTCGAAAACCGTGAGGCACTCTTCAAAAACGGTGCGACCGGTAAGCTGCAATCCCTCCTGGGGCAAGTAGCCGATGCTCATGCCGCGGGTCCGCTCCACGGCGCCGTAGTCGAGCGTCTCCAGCCCGGCCAGCACCTTCATCAGCGTGGTCTTGCCGGCCCCGTTGGCGCCGACCAGCGCGGTTTTTTCCTGGTCGCGGACGAGCCAATTGGCCTCCAGAAAGAGTACCCGTGGCCCGAAGCGCTTGCCCGCATTTTTGAGCGAAAGCATCCTCTCTTATTTTCGCAGAGGGCTTGGCGCTCAATCACTGCCAAGGCTCCATGATTAGGCGGCCGCCGGGCGCTTGCGGCAACACTGCGGCCGGCGCGACAAAAGGGCGTCAGAAGCGGAAGACCAGGCCAGTGGTGAAACGGTCGTGGCTGGCGCCGGGGGGACTTTGGGTAGGCGCGGCGATGTAGTCGGCGCCCACGCGCCAGGCAAAAAAGGGCAGGATGCGGACATCTACGCCGCCCCCGAAGGCGACGGCGAGCGCGTTGTTCGAAATATGCCCGGGGCCCCCGCTGTTGGCCGAGTGTTCACCGCCGACGAGGCCGTGCGCGAAGACATGGACGCCGGCGGCGCCGAGGGTGACGCGCGGGCCGAACAGGAATGTCGTGCTGCGCGGAACGCTGGCGCCGGAGCCGACGCCGTAATGAGCCAGGTCGGCTTCCGCACCGACAAAAGGCATCCAGCTAAAGTTTCCCGCAGCTTCCCAGCCGTTTAGCCCGCCAATGTCGGCATTGAAGGTGTTGCTGCCGAGGCGGCTGTAGCCGAAGTAAAGATCGCCCGAGGAGCCTGCAGCGTGTGCAGGGGCGGGGACGCAGAGAAGCAGGAAGGAAAGGAAAAGCGGCGGAGCGAGAAAGGAAAACCGGGAAAAATTGTGCATGGAGGTCTCCTGCGGTCTGACAAACGGGCGCCTGCGATCTATGGATCCGCTCGGCACGGGTGATGAACCTTCACTGAACTGATGGCGCCACCGCAGGGACGGGTTGGCTGCCATGGACAGACCGGCCGTCAGTCACCGGCGGACGAGGGTGATTTGCTCTTTTTGGACGGAGCGACAGGTGGGGCCGGCTTTTTGTTGGGCGGCGTGGAGCGGCGGTTGACGTTTTGGGCGGCGATCTGAAGGGCGTAGAGCAACAGGCCAGCGCTCTTGCGGTCGAGGCGCGAGGAACAATACGCATGGAGGGTTTTGCGGAGGGCGGCATGGATGGCGTCAGGATCCCTCATGTCGGGAAGGTCGAGACGGTTGATGGCCGCGCCTTCGCCGGTGGTGCGGTTGTAGAGCCGGGCGTGGAAGTAACAAAAGGACCCGCGACGGAAGGCGGGCGACTGGCACCGGAGGCCATTGGGTTTGATGTGTCGACATACAAGGAACATGACGGCGCCCTCCCCTCCCAATCGAGGTTAACTGGTTTGTTTTGAACACATTGATTTTGATCAGTTACCGCAAGCGACTGAAACGACGCGAGTTAACGCGCAGATTCCTGCGAACAAAGGACTTACGGCGCGTTTTTTTCCGAAGATTGCGGCATTCCTCGAGGCGCGCCCGATCTCTCATAAAGAACTGTTGATCCCATTGTAGCGATCGGCGAAAAATAGCCTGCACATCGTCTGTTTGTGGAAGTGATTGAACGCGATGGGGTTGGGAACGAGCGCGAATGGCCGGGCTTGACATAGCGCAGGAGAAGTCACGGTTCAGGGCAGAGGTATAGCTACTCGTTTTAATTGCAGAATCAGCAACCCACCAAACGTGCCGGCGGGCGAGGGGCTGCACTAGCAATTCCTTGAAGATCTCGAGTCGGGCATCCCTGCTGAGAGCGTGTGCGTCTTAACACGGCAGACCACTCACAGCGCCAGGAGATTCTTGCGCCGTGTGAGTGGCTTTATCCGGCGCTTTTCTCCGAAGACGGGTTATCGGTTCCGTCAATCGGGCTTTCTATAGGCAAAGTTTTACGGCCTCCTGACCAGACGGTCAGCTGTGAGAGTTGTTCGAACTAATCGTTGCCTGATCACGCACCAGGGAGCCGCTCAATGTGTGAAGGGCATCGTCATGCTCCGTCTGCCAGTGTATTAGCTGCTTCGAAATCATTCTTTGGCGGGTCCAGCTGCGCCAATCGAGCGCGCTGGGTGCGGCGCCGCATCCTCATTCGACGCGTTTGCAGACAGCTCGTTGCAGTCTGGATAGGGCTATCGAGCTGCGTTTTTCTGGCGCTCTGCTGTTACGGTTCGTTAGCATCCGATGGAGCTCAAAGGACCCGAGAGAATAGCGGTGGCTCGAAGCTCTTGGCCAGGGGAGTCTCGTTCTGGATTACGGCAGCCGCCGAGGCGGCAGAGGCGCACGCTTCCTTTCTGGATCCGCGTCCTATTTCGATCGAAATTCCCGTAACCGAGGGCTCGAGCCAATGGTATTCGTCGAGTGAACGGCCGACGCGGATCATCGCGGAGCCCGGGAGCATTTCGACGCCCCTGCCGCAGTTGAGGCTGGTTGCATTTCAGCAAGCATCGCGCGGGTATCGCGGTTTGGCAAGTTTGAGCTCGATCTCCTGCAGTCAAAGCTCGTTCACCGGTGCGGGGACGGACGCGTGCACAGTCGTGCTGACTGGCGCCGCGCCGTATAGTGGACTGACGGTGAGCCTGAGCAGCAACAACAGCGCGGTGAGCGTGCCCGCATCGGTGAGCGTGCCGGCCGGGGCCACGAGCGCTGGATTTACGGCCACGGTGTCTGCGGTGAGCACCGCGCAGACGGCCATTGTGAGTGCTTCGGCCGGGAGCATTGTCGAGACGTGCACAATCAGCCTCGATTCTGCCAGTCCCGCGCTGACCATCAGTACGACCAGCGTGACGTTTGGCAGCGTGGACTTGAATACGCCTACCACGCAATCCGTGACCCTTACCTCCTCGGGCGGCGCTGCGCTGATCATTAGCTCGGGCAGCGTGAGCGGATCGGAGTTCACGATTTCAGGAATCAGCTTCCCGGCGACATTGAATCCGGGTCAAACAGCGACCCTCAATCTTCAGTTCGATCCCACCACAGCGGGAGCAGCGACGGGCGCGGTTACGTTGACCAGCAACGCTTCGCCGAGTACGGCAACGATCACCGTGAGCGGGACGGGCGTGGCCGGATCGTACCAGGTGGACCTGGCTTGGAATGCGCCCACTAGCTCAACCGATCCGGTGGCGGGCTATAACGTCTACCGGGCGACAGGCAGCAGCACATCCTATGAACTTTTGAACGCGACCCCAACAACTTCGACGGCATACACAGACAGCACCGTCCAGAACGATGCGTCCTACACGTATTACGTAGAAAGCGTCGATGCGGAAGGGAACCAAAGCGCTCCCTCCAACACGTACACCGCGAGTGTCCCGTAACGCTCGCAGCGCCCAGACTGTGGCCGGCCTGATTCCCGCCGACTACGCTGCTCCTCGCGCGTACCGACCTGATTACCATCTCCCTGCGTCCGGGACCACGCAAATTTGAAGCCTCTTGCTAACTCATCTTTCAGGATGCGTCGGTTTCTTCTGACTTCGCGAAGGAAGATCGAAACCATTGCGCCAGCTGCTCCTCGGGCCAAACGCGCGGCCGCAGCCCGTCAATTGAACGCGTTAGCGCACGGGTGAACACTCTGCTGTTCACGTCCATTGACAACTGCCGGAACAATCACCAACGATCGATTGGACTTGCCCGGAGCGTGTTAATTGGGGTGCATGGATGGTCAGTTGCATGGCGAAGTTGATTTACATGATGAACACGTCGCTTGATGGTTACACAGAAGACGAGCACGGCGGCTTCGGCTGGACCGCTCCCCAGGACGAAGAGGTGCATACCTGGATCTTCGGGCATGTGTCGTCCTTCCGCACCTGTCTTTACGGAAGGAGAGTGTACGAGACGATGCTCTACTGGGAGACCGCGCACACGCTTCCCGATCAACCACAGTTCATGCTCGAGTTTGCGCGGGCGTGGCAGGCAGCCGAGAAGATCGTTTACTCGAGGACCCTCACCGAACCGCGTAGCGGGCGGACAAGAATCGAGCGCGCTTTCGATTCCGACGCCGTCCGCCGGCTGAAGGCAAATGCCGGGAGCGACCTTGCTGTGGCAGGCCCTGAACTTGCCGCGCAGGCGATCGAGGCAGGGCTTGTCGATGAGTTCCAAATGAGGGTCTGTCCCGTGGTGGTCGGCGGCGGGAAACGGTACTTCCCGGCTGGGGTACGGCTGGATCTCGAGCTGGTCGAGGAACGGCGGTTCCGTAACGGGGAAATCTTTCTGCGATATGCGGTTCGCGGCTAATCGAAGTGAAAAGGGCGGTTAGTTGCGCGCCGGTCTCAGGGAGAGAGGAATTTTCTTGCTAACTAATCCTTTAGTTGGTAGTCTATCGAGTGTGGAACGGTTCGGGGCGCGGGGGTTTGGCGACCGAACCACAAGCAGAATCAAAGGGATACGATGCCGCCGAAGAAGTCCATTACGCTGACCGAGGCCGAACTGAGGCTGATGAAGATTTTGTGGCGGAGGGGCGAGTCGGCGGTGACGGACCTGGTGGCGGCCATGCCGGAGGGGGAAACGCTGGCCTACAACTCGGTGCTGACCACGATCCGGATCCTGGAACAAAAGGGGTACGTAGAGCATCGACAGGAAGGGCGGGCGTTTATCTACCGGCCGTGCGTGGCCGAAGACGAAGCGAGCCGGAGCGAGGTGCGGCACGTGCTGAAGAGGTTCTTCGGGGATTCGCGGGAACGGCTGCTGTTGTCGCTGCTAGCGGACGAGGAAATCAGCGCTGCGGAGCTGGAGCGGCTGAAGGAGGCGATCCGGGAAGCCGGACCGGGTGAGGAGATGGCCGGCGACCGGAAACCTCAGGGCCAATGGCTCCAAAAAGGGACGATCAAGGACGGGACGGAGGAGTAGAGCATGGGATTGAACCTCCTTGCCGATACGGTCCACGCCAGCGCGGGTCTGGCGGCGTTCCGGGCGTTTTCACAGGCGGCGGCGCCGGTGGTTGTCGCGGCGCTTTGGCAAAGCGCGGTGCTGGCGTGCGGGCTGGCGGTTGGCCTGCGGCTGGTGCCCCGCGCCTCGGCGGCGCACCGGTTTGCGGTGTGGTCGGCGGGATTTGCGGCGGTGGCAACGCTTCCCTTTTTGCCCCTGCTGCTGGCGCTCCGTGGACAAGGATCGGCGAGCGTTGCGCAAAACGTGACGGCGGCTGCGACCCGCCCGTGGTTCGACGTGGGGATCGGCTGGAGCCTGGTGGTCGGGGCGCTGTGGATTGCGGCGTCGGTTGCGCGTGCGGCGGATCTTGGATTCCACTCGTGGCGGCTGCGCAAGTTGTGGAAACGGGCGAATCCGCTTGAGGCGAACGAAGTGACCAGGGCATTGGCGGCGGGGCTGAGCGCGCGGTGCGGCAGGCGGGTGGAAGTGTGCACGACACGGGAGCTGGACCGGCCCAGCGTGATCGGGTTCTTTCGGCCGCGCATTCTCATTCCAGAATGGCTGCTGGGACGGCTGACGGCGAAGGAACTGGAGCAGGTGGTGCTGCACGAGGCGGAGCATCTGCGGCGACGCGACGATTGGACGAACCTGGCGCAAAAGATGTGCCTGGTGGTGTTTCCGCTGAACCCGGCGCTGGCGTGGATGGAGCGGCGGCTCTGCCGCGAGCGGGAGATGGCGTGCGACGAGGGCGTGGTGCGGGTGACGCGCGCTCCGCGAGCCTACGCGGCGTGCCTGGCCAGTCTTGCTGAACGACGGATGGAGCGCAGGCTTGCCCGGCGCGCGGAGGCGCTTTCACTGGGCGCGTGGCGGGGGCGGCCGGAGCTGGTGGAGCGGGTGCATCGGATTTTGCGGCGCGGGCAAGGTTTGAGCCCGTGGATGTCGATGGCGCTGGTGGGCAGTTTGGGGTGCGGACTGGCGGTGGGGTCGGTGGAGCTGGCGCGCTGCCCGCAACTGGTGGCTTTTGTGCCGGAGAAACGGCTGACGGCGCAGGATCTGGCGCCAGCAACGCCGCAGCTCCGGGCTGCCTCCGACCTGGAGGGGGGCGGCGCGCTGGCGGGTGAAAGGCGTTCGACGTTCCGGGCCGTGAATACCGTCGCGGTGACGCGAACGAGCGACGGCGAGGCGGCGAGGATGGGACGGCTCGCGGCGCGGCGGGCGGCTGCGAAGAGGACGGAGGCGATGCGGCCGAGGAGCGAAGATGCCGCCTTCGCAGGGCCGCAACAGGAGCCGCGGAACACCGAAACGGCGCAGCCGGAAGGGCAGCAATGGGCGGTCTTGACCACCTGGCGGGAAGTGGAGGCCCCAACGTCCGGCACGGTCGCGGAGCCGTCAGCTTCGGGGCAAGGGTCGGGGCAGGATGAGCCAACGCAGGTTGAGGTGATGTACCAGGAGGCCGTCGCGAGCGGCGGCGGCGCGGCGGCGGCAACAGAGCGAACCGGTGCGCAGGCCTCAAATGCAGGTCAAACTCCTGCGGATGCAGCTCAGCTGAACGCGGCCCAGGGAAGCCGGATCACGGTCACCCGCTTGATTTTGAGGATCTATTCCGCCCATCCTCTTGTGAATTCCGTTCCATGGCAGCCAGGCGCGTTCCCGATGGGGAACGGCTGGCTAGTAATTCAACTGTAAATACCAACTTGCAAAGCGAAGGCGAGGTAAATCATGTCCGTGTCAACTAAGTCTTTAGTAGAAAAGACGAAGAAGGTGGCCGTCCTTGCGGGCGTCCTGGCGACGATCCTGTTTGCGGGGGGCTTTTTGATTCACGACAATGTGGCGCGCGCGGCGATGAGCGGCGCGGAGCCGGTGATCGGGGCGGCAGCGCCCTTGCCCGAAAGCAGCGTTTCGCCGCTCGTGGCGCTCGACAATGCAGTGGAGGCCGTGGCGCAGCGCGTGACGCCGGCGGTGGTGAATGTTTCGGTCACGTCGCGGGTTACGCAGGATGATACTTCGGACGAGGGCGACAGCCAGGGGTTCGGCGGCCTTTCGCCGCAGGATCTGCCGCCGGGCTTCCAGCAGTTTTTCTTTGGCCAGGGCGGCATGCCCAACATGAAGCCGCAGCCGCAGATTGAGCACGGCATCGGCAGCGGGGTGATTGTTTCGCCGGATGGCTACATTGTGACCAACGATCACGTGGTGGACGGGGCCACGCAAATGCGCGTGACGCTCGACGATCGGCGTGTGTTTCCCGCGAAGCTGGTGGGCGTCGACAAGCTCAACGACCTGGCGGTGATCAAGATCGACGCGCACAACCTGCACAGCATCGCGTGGGGCGACTCGACCCAGGTCAAGCCGGGCGAAACCGTTCTCGCGTTCGGCAGCCCCTTCGGCTATTTCCAGTTCTCGGTGACGCGCGGCATTGTGAGCGCGGTTGACCGGCCGAATCCGTGTTCCGACGATGCGCGCAAACCCGGCGACTTCATCCAGACCGATGCGGCGATCAATCCGGGCAACTCCGGCGGGCCGCTGGTGAACGCATACGGTGAACTGGTGGGCATCGACACCTTCATTATTTCGAACAGCGGCTCGTTTGCGGGCGCGGGATTCGCGATTCCTTCGCAAATCGTCAAGGCGTCGGCGGAAGAAATCATCAAGGACGGAAAGGTGAGCCACGGCTATCTGGGCATCGGCATGAACGACGTGACGCCAGATAACGCGAGCTTCTTCAATCTGCCCGATGCGAGCGGCGCGATTGTGAGCCAGGTGACGCCGGACTCGCCTGCCAGCCAAGCCGGACTGGAACGCGGCGATGTGCTGCGCGATTTGAACGGCAAGAAGATCGCGAACGCCGGCGCGCTGCAGGTTGCGGTGAGCGAAATAAAGCCGGGCACGCCGATTGAACTGGGGATTCTGCGCAACGGCAAGGCCGAGACGATCAAGGCCACGGTGGGCGAGTATCACCAAAACGGGAGCGAGGAGGCGGAGAACGGCGGGGCCGGCGAGGGCCACGGCAAACTCGGCTTGGCGGTCGATAATCTGACGCCCGACGTGCGCCAGCAATACAACGTGCCGCAGCAGGTGCACGGAGCAGCGATTGAACGCGTGCAACCGGGCAGCCCGGCGGACAATGCAGGGCTTGCGCCGGGCGACGTGATTCTGGAAGTGAACCGGCATCCGGTGGAAGACGCGGAAAACTTCGTGAACCAGGTTCACGCAACACCGGCGGGCAAGGACATTCTGCTCCTTGTGTGGTCGAACGGGGGAACGAGCTACCGCGTCGTGCACCCGGATGGGAACGCGCAGCAGAACGGCATGTGAGCGCCAGCCAGAAAACGAACGATTATCTCCGGAAGGGGGAAAAAAAAAACGGGTGAGCGCGCCCTGGGTCGCCCACCCGGAATGAAAACCGTTCATGGAATCCCAGAAGGCATCGGCGCGGTTCCTCCAGTTCCGTCTGCATGCCTTCCGGGCTTCGTCCTGTCAGGCCGGGTTGTGGTTCGGCAACCGCGGCGGATTGGCTTCTGTCCCTGGATGAACTACCATTCCTGCCGGCCTACTATTTGGGGTGGTGCTGAAGGGGCACATCGGCAGAGGTTGTAGCGCTGCCCCAGAGCACGCTCGAACCCCAAAGGACGCTGGAGCCCCACAGCACACTTTCGGCATCATCCGTGCTGGAACCCCAGAGCACGCTTTCGCCTTCAAGACTGCTGGAACACCAGAGCACCTCCTCGCCGTTGAGGTCGTCGCCGAGCACAGCCGCGTCGCTCCAGACGGCCGACGAGCCCCACATCGCCGAGGAGCCCCACATCGCTGAAGAACCCCACATCGCCGAAGAACTCCAGAGCACCGGTTGCCCGGTCACCGGAGTGCCGTTGATCATGGTCACTTCGCCATTGGCATTGACGGCGGCAAAGGGCGACATCGCGCTATAGCCGGCCGGCGGAGGAGTCGTGGCCAAGTTCAGAGCGGCGTTGATGTCCAGGTAGCCCGAGCCGATCGTGAAAATGTCAGCCTCCTCCTGGAAGGTTTGCCCGGAGATCGGATCGGTGACCGTGGCGCTCTGGACGAGGTTTTTGAAGGAAGAAGCCATGAGAATCGCTTTCACCTGATCCGGGGTGAGAGAGGGATTCTCCTGGAGCAACAACGCCGTCGCGCCGCTGACCATGGGCGCGGCCATGCTGGTTCCGCTGAGGATAAAGTACTCGCCCGAGAGAGCGCTGCTGCCATTGCTCTGGTACACCGAATATGGAACCTCATTGGTGGGATACTCCTGATTCAGCGTTTCCGACGGAGTATAGAGAGAGATGATCATATTACCGGGCGCCACCAGATCGGGTTTGATGACCTGATCCCAGAGCGAGGGGCCCTTGGAGCTGTAGCTGGCGGGAATATCGTCGGTGCGATCCGGCGTGCCCAGGGTGTTCATGGCCCCCACCGTGATCACGTAGGGATCGTTGCCCGGCGAAGTGATGGTGCCGTAGCCGTTGGTGCCCAATGTGTCGTCGCGGCCGAAGTTGCCTGCCGAAATCACCACCGCAATGCCTGCCTGCCATGCCTGTTCGACGGCCTGGCACAGCGGGTCCTGGGTGTAGCTTTCAAAGACGCCGCTTCCCAGCGACATACTGATGACGCGGATGTTGTAGGTGTTCTGCAACTGAATGGCGGTTTGGATGGCGTCGATGACGGCGCTATCGCTGCCGTTGCCATTAACGTCCAGGACGCGAAGATCGATGAGGTTAGCGCCCGGGGCGATGCCTTGGAACGTGTAGGAGTCGCCCGGCCCTGTGGACATGCTCCCATTGCCGGCGATGATGCCGGCGACATGAGTGCCGTGCCCGTAGCCGTCGGCAGCGCTGCCCGAGCCAGTGAAGTCCTGGGCGTAAACCACATTGCCGCTGGTGAGGTCGGCGACGTTGGCGATGCCGCTATCGATGATCGCGACGCCGATGCCGGCGCCGTTGAGGCCTTGCGACCAGCCCGCGGACGAGTTGATGGTTTCGTTATGGTAGTCAAGCGCAGCGGGCACGCCGAAGGCGGTGTTCGCGGCTCCCTTGACCGGACGGTCGGGTGTGATGTACGTGACAGCGGGATCGGAAGCCAGATCCTCGAGCTCGGAACCCGGCATGGTGTAGGCTCCGCTTTGGATCAAGGCGAGTTGGCGATTGATCGTGCCGCCGCGGCTGAGCACTTTCTGGTCGGTGGCCGAAGACACCGGCTGATTGAATTGCACAATGACGTTGACCTGGGGCGAGTTCTCCTTCGCCGCGAGATCAATTGAGATCTTGGGCGAGTGAGCGAAGCACAGGCTCGCGCCCGCGATCAAAGCGCACAC
>JASHOC010000147.1 GCA_030041305.1 Acidobacteriaceae bacterium | reverse complement strand
TCTATTGATCGCATCGATCAGAGATACTCCAATAGCCTATCGAGATTCGTTTGCACCACCGCATAAGGCTCAGGCCCTCCGGTTTCAAGTGAATATGCACCTTTAAAACCCATTTCTTTCGAAATAGCGACAGCTGTCGCAAAGCTAAGTCTGTCAGGATTCCATTTCACATGACTGACTGCCAGCGCCAACGGGTATATCAAGCGCAGTCCGCGCTCCATGCTCTCCTCATCCTTCCAGCTACCCATATCGGGATTTGCATGAATTCCGGACTCCTGGATTACCTTCACAAGCGTGTCGACAGGGATTGGTCCTCGTTCTTCCATGATGATTGAAACGTTCTTCGGCGCGCAGGAAGATATCGAAGATCACCGGAGCCACATTCTTGAAAAGCTGGAACTCGATAGCCAGGTCCACCTTGGAAGTGGCCATTTGGCGGGCGTTGCGAATGGCCACCTCCGCGGTGCGGTCGTTATCCCAGACCAGGAGGTCGACGCCCGCGGCAGCGGTGGCAGCGCGTAGGCTTTGCTCGATCTCGACGGCCAGGGAGATCTGCTTGGACAGATTGGCAAAGGCGAACCTGAGTCTTCGCCGCATTTGGTTCAGCCGATACTGGCGTCCCGAGCGGTTGAGGTGATCTGGGATGACCAGGGTGTGCAGGATGCGATAGGCGGTGGTGTGGGGAATATTGGTGAGCCGCACCGCGTCTTCGAGGGTCAGGGGCTTGGCGGCGGAGGCGAAGCAGTCGAGCAGGTCGATGGTCCTGGCGATGATGCGGACCCAGTACTTATCGAGCTGTCTCGAAGGATCGGGATTCTTCACATCGGATTTGTTTTTCATGGTGGGGAATCCAGATCACTCGCGCTCCAAATAGTACACCTGAGCTGGGTGACTTGAAAAGGGTTCATTTGGGAACTTTTGCGCCCTGGCGCGATAGGCCGCGCCGGGATTCGATTCCGGTGGCAAGTGTGTCGCGCCGCATGAAGGAGTCGCGCGGCGTTGAATTGGAGAATTGGAATTTCGTTCAGATTGGAACTTGGTTTTCCAAAACCCTTGACAGCCGTCCTTATGCGCGGCTAAAGCAAAAAGGGACCAGCAAGAACACAGTAGTTCGGCGGTTCACCTGGAACTGCTCTACTAGCGAACTGGAGCCTGATTCAAAGCAAGAGGATGGAAGTAAAATTGGGACTTTGGTCATGGCGGTTAGGATAGACGCCAACCGGCTTGGCGACAATTAACTCTTCGTTTGGTAATCGCGTGGGGGAGGCCATGTACAATTCTTGGCGGCGTCCACCTTACGGTCGAAGTTGGCGTTATTGCCGACAAGAGCTCATTAGCTCACATTCTTGACAGAAACAGGCCGCTGAATTACCTGGACGATATCGGTTTCAACCTTGTTAGGCGAGTCGGCAATTCGAGGTGGGCTAAACCAGGAGAGTTTCACCGATTTAACCAACTCAAGCTCAACAAGAAGTAGCCAAGGAGCACGGTGTTGCGACCAAAAAATCGGTTCATTTCAAGTTGTGAGGATCAGATTTCGCGCCGACGCGCGCTTCTCATCGCTGCAGCCGTTTTCTCGCTCGGCGCCGTCGGCGGGGCCCAGCAACACCCCTACACCACGTGGCAGGAATATGAGGGCGGACCGGCGGGCGCGGATTATTCCGCGCTCGCCCAAATAAACCGTTCCAACGTGAACCAACTCAGAGTCGCGTGGAAATATGTCACAGGCGATAACGTCGCCTACGAATTCAATCCGCTGGTCTCCGGAAACATGATGATCGTGATGGCCAAGAACTCCTCGATCGTAGCTCTCGATGCAAGCACGGGAAAGGAGCTGTGGACCTACCGCGATCCGAAGGCGCCGCCGCGGACCGCCGCGCGCGGCATCAGTTTCTGGGAAAGCAACGATGGCCATGAGCAGCGGCTCTTGTTTCCAGTGGGTTACTACCTCGAAGAGATTGATGCGCGCACCGGTGGACTGGTTTCGTCCTTCGGGGAGCAAGGAAAGGTCGATTTGCGCGCCGGCCTGGGCCGCGATCCGAATACCATTCGGCACATTGCCTCGGGCTCGCCAGGGGTTGTTTTCGGGAACCTGATCATTGAAGGTTCTTCGACCGGCGAGGACTACGGCTCGCCGCCAGGAGACGTTCGCGCTTACAACGTCGAATCGGGGGCGTTGATCTGGACCTTTCACATGGTGCCCCATCCAGGCGAAGTCGGGTACGACACGTGGCCACCGAATGCGTGGAGATACTCCGGCGGCGCCGACGCGTGGGGAGGAATGGCGGTCGATATCAAAAGAGGCATCGTATATATCCCCACCGCGGCGCCCAAGAATGAGTTTTATGGCGGTGATCGCCGCGGAAACAACTTGTTCTCGGACTGCCTGGTGGCGCTGAACGCGCGGACGGGCAAATTGATCTGGTATTTCCAGTTTGTGCATCATGACATTTGGGATTTCGACGCAAGCGCAACCCCACAACTCGTCACGGTGACGCACGACGGACGACGGGTGGATGTCGTGGCAGAAGCGGGCAAGACCGGCTTCCTCTACGTGTTCGATCGCCAAACGGGCAGACCCTTATGGCCGATTGAAGAACGCAAGGCGCCGCCCTCGCGCGTGCCCGGAGAGGTTGCCGCAGCCACGCAGCCCTTTCCGACTGCGCCGCCACCTTTTGCAAGGCAGAGCTTCACCGCCAATGATGTCGATCCTAATGTGCTCAGCGCGGCTGATCAGGCGGCGTGGAGAAGGAGGATTGAAAAGGCCGTGAATCTTGGGATTTTCACGCCGCCGGAGGAGACCGAAACCGTAGAAATGCCTGGTAATCGCGGCGGCGCCAACGTGGGCATGTCCGCCGGGGACCCGGCTAAGGGGGTGGTGTACGTGATCTCGGCCGACCTTCCCGGCATTTTGAAGATGGAGCGCCAGCGGCCGCCATCGCTCTTCGCAATCCCCCACAATCTGCCGCCGGCGCAAACTGGCCGCGCAGTGTACCAGGAATTTTGCCAGAGATGCCATGGGCCGGGCCGGCAAGGAACTCCACCCGCGATCCCGTCTCTCGTGGATGCGCCCGCCCAACTCGGGCCGACGGTGATCTCCAGCGTCGTCGACAACGGAATGGGGAATATGCCCGCGTTCAGCGATCTTACGGGAAGCCTCCTTGACGACCTGATCGAATATCTCCGCCACCCTGATGAAGCGCCCAAGCCCGTCAAATTGCAGAGCGGCGCGTACGCGGCGACGGCTTCGCCCTACCCTGCCGGAGTAAATGCGCCTATCACCGACTTTTATTACACACCATACGGTCTGGTGCCTGAGGCCATCAAGCCGCCTTGGTCCACCATCACGGCTTACGATTTGAACAAGGGCAAAATCCAGTGGCAGATTCCGTTTGGCAAAGCTCCGCAAGCTCCCGACGTGCCTGACTCCAGCATCATGGAGCCGCGAAATGGAATGGTGGTTACCGGCGGCGGGCTCATCTTTGCCGCCACCCTCGATGAGGGTAAACTGCGCGCTTACGACTCGACCACCGGCCAAGTGCTCTGGTCGACAGACCTCCCGGCAGCCTCGGAAGGCACTCCCGCTGTATACGAAGAGCAAGGCCGTGAATACCTGGTCCTTCCTGTGTGCACGGTGAAAGGAACGAACCTGCCCCGAGATCGCAGCGCCATTCCGCAGCCGGAAACGCACCCGGTAGAACGCGGCTATATCGCCTTTGCGTTGCCGGCCGCCCCGGCCACCCAGCACAAATGAGTCTTACGACCCGACAGCGCATTCACAAACCGGCGAAAGATTCCAGTGTGCCCGAAGGCTTTTGACGCCTTTATCAAACGAGGAAGCTGCAGAGAGCCTGTGGATTGAGAATAGACGACGAGTCGCTGCAGTACCAGGGCCGCTTTTCCTGTACAACTGCTTCAAGCTCCTAAAGATGAAAGCGCACACGAGTCGGCAAATATCAAATTACTTTGACGCGGTATAGGACGACCCCATGTGATGGGACAATAGCACGAATGACGCGGCCTTGTTTCTCGACATTGCCTGTCCACAGGTTTTGTGCGGAATAGCCGCGTTCACGCTCGGGGAGGCCCACGGCAGATGCTTGTATCGCAACTTTCTCCGCCTTAGTGCCGGTGTTAAACAAACCGACGATCACGTCTCCGTTTGGTTCCGTCTTGGCGAACACCTGCCGGTCGCTATCATTGAGAACCCTTTTAGCAGCGATCGAATCCTGGTCAACAGCAAGAACGGCGGTGTTTTTGAGGTATTTCTGTAGATCCAGTTGGTTGAGATGAGTAAGATCGACGCCGAGGATAAGGGGCGCCGATCCAAGGGCCCACAGGCTCATCTGAGTCTGTCGCTCAACTGGAGTAAGTCCATTGTTGCTACCATTCCCTACTTCGATGGAGTCATAGTCGTTGAATCCCCCCGGACCACTGTAAGACTGCCACTCGGCCACATAGTTGAAGCGTTTCTCAACATTTGCCCAGTTAGTTAGCGGATAGCTGCTTCCGCCCTTCTCGCATTCATAGCATTCGACGTCGGGCGCGAACTCCCATTGATTCGCGTACTTCATTAACGTCGGGGCGATGGCCCGTGTAAAGCTCCCCTGTGTGACATCGAGGACCATGGGTCGACCACTTTGTCGTATTGCAGTCGACCACGCCTTTACGTCAACAGCGTTGCGGTCACTCATGCCGTCAATTTTGATGTAATCGACGCCCCATGTCACGAGCATATCTACCCATGAGTTGGTATACTCTTGCGCGCCGGGCTTATTGTAGTTAATTGCAACCATACCGCGGCAGTTGTAATTGCTCTCCGCTACAGACGGTTCTGCAATCTGGGCAGCCGTGTAATTTGTGCCTTTAATCGGCGTGTTCTTGCTTACTGCCTGCTTGGAAATACCCGGGGTAACGTATATTCCGAACTTCATCCCGAGACTGTGGATGTAGTCAGCGACCACTTTTATGCCATTGGTGTCTCCATCGGCCGGGAATCTCGATGCATCTGTCACCCAGCGACCATAAGGATCGACGTTGGGACCCTGACGGCCCGGACACTGGTACCAACGGTCGTCAAGATTTACGTAGTTGTAACCGATTTTCTGCAGACCGGACTGCTGCAGTGCGCGCGCTTGAGCGTCGATCTTCGCTGCCGTGGGATGCTCGCGGAGGAAGCTCCAACTACTCCAGCCGAGAACCGGCCTGCGTTCAAGGCCGTTATTCTCTGCCCTAGCGTTTTGCAGACCGTCCACGCCTACCAACAATATGATCACCAGTGCAGCCGTGAAGGTATTTCTTAATCTCCTCATAGAATCATTCCTGATAGGTATCTGCTTGACTCAGGTAACCACAAGCTATAGTGTTTCAGCTCGTGGAAGATTATCCGCGAGACCTGCTTGAACTGGAAGCACGCTTCTCGACCGAAGCAGCGTGCAGAGAGTATCTGGCACAGTTGCGTTGGCCGGAAGGCTTTCGCTGTCCGCAGTGCAG
>JASHOC010000146.1 GCA_030041305.1 Acidobacteriaceae bacterium | reverse complement strand
TACGACGGCTGGGTCATGGCGCTGTTGGCCTGGAGCGGGATCGGCGTGGCCCTGCTCAAGCGCGGCCGGCTGCGCTCGCGGAGTTTTTGGATCGGAAGCATCGCGTTGGCCGCCGCGCCGGCAACCTGGTTCACTTACAACTCCATTGTCTTTGGCGATTGGCTGGAATTTGCGCGCGGCCCGTACTCCGCTTTGGCCATCGAACTGCGCACCGCCCATGGCGCGGGTCCGCCGCATCCCGGGTGGCATAATCCCTGGGTTGGGCTGCTTCTTTTTGTGAAGGTTTCCGAAATGGACGCCGTGGCCTGGGCGTGGGCGAACTTGGTCTTCGCGCTGAGTGTGCTGGGCACGGCGTGGGGCTGGATGGTTGCGCGTCGCAAAGCGTTTACTTGGGAGCTGCTGCTATGGCTCCCGGCGCCCTTTTATGCGTACTCGATCGCGTACGGTTCCGTGCCCATCTTTATTCCGCCCTGGTGGCCACACTCCTGGTACAACACGCGCTACGGCATGGAGCTGCTGCCGGCGCTGGCGTTGGGCCTGGGCTTCGCGGCAGCGCTGGCGCTGGCGGTGGTGCGGGAATTCAAGCCGGCGTGGGTAAATTATGCAGCAGGCGGGCTGGCCGCGCTCGTGGCGCTGAATGCCTGGACGCTCATGCGCGAGCGGCCGCTGGTGTATGTGGAAGGCACAAAAAATCTCGCCGCGCGCAAGCCGTTCGATGAGGCGATCCCGCCGGTTCTGCGCCAACTGGCCGCCGCGCACCCCGGCGGCGCCGTGCTCATGATTACCTCCGTTCATCCCGAGCTGGTGGCGCTTGGCGGCATTCCGCTGCGCCAGACCATCTGTGAGAGCGACAAGCAGTTTTACCGCGCCGCCTTAGCGGATCCGGCTGCGCACGCGGCGATTGTGCTGGCCCAGGACGGCGACGAGATTGACCGCGCTGTCGAAGTGCATCCTGAAGGATTGCGCGCCGTGGCCCGCTTTGCCGCCAAGGGCCAGCCCTCGGTAACCATGTACGTCTCGGACCGGTTGCCGCAAGCTAAATGATTCGCCGCCCGGCCGGGTACTGGGAGAGGTGCGCCCCGTTACACGCACACCGCGGCAAGGAGCCAGAAATGGTAGCATCGGCAATGGAATGAGCGCGAGCGGCCACTGCCGGGGCAATCGGGCAATCCGCGCCGGCAACCCAGCCCGCGAAGTGCATCAGACCATGTATGCGTCTTTTGCTATGCCCGGCTGAACCGCAGCCGCTCACCGCCAAACCATCCGGAGGAGCTTTGATTCCTTACACCAAAGCGCACGCCTGCGGCAACGATTTTTTGATCATCAGCGAAGAGGCCGTGACCGGCCGCGACCGCGTGGATCTGGTGCGGCGGCTGTGCGCACGCAACACGGGCGTAGGCGCGGATGGCGTCGAGTTTTTTAACTGGACGGGCCCTACGTCCGGCCGCATCCGGCTGCACAACGCCGACGGTTCAGTTGCGGAAATTAGCGGCAACGGCACACGGTGCGCGGCCGCCTGGATGGCCGAAAAGCTCGACTCGGCGCCGGGCGACGAACTTGCCATTGCGACCGACGCCGGCTTGCGCATGTGCCGCATTGACGCGGTGCGGCGCGAGGACGGATTTGGGGTGGAAGTGTCCACCCGGATGGGCGTGCCGGAATTTGTTCCCCATACCATTCGCCTGGCCAACGGCGCGGACATTGTGGGCCTGGAAATTTCCACCGGAAATCCCCATTTCGTAGTCTTTGCCGGCAACGGGGATTTTGCCGTGGCCGGGAAGGCTTGGCAGGCAATCGGCCCCGAGATCAGCGGACATTCGGATTTTCCGCGCCAAACCAACGTCGAGTTTGTACGCATTGAAAATGAACGCGAAATCGAAATTCGCATCTTTGAGCGCGGCGTGGGGCCCACGATGTCGTCCGGAACCGGGACTGCGGCTGCGGCCACCGCGGCGCTGGCGTTGAAGGGCTGCCTCTCTCCACTGACCGTGGTGGCTCCCGGCGGCGCTCAGACCGTTGCCTGGCGCGGGCCTGGGGCCGAGCTTTACCTGACCGGACCGGCAGAGCTCATCGCGCGCGGCGAGGCTTGGTAATAATGCGTACAGCCGGTCTGCTGAGACCACCGGCTGTCAAGCCCGGCGCGGGCCTTAGCGTCATCGCTCCGGCTTCCTCGGCGCTGCCGGAACGCGTGGAGCGCGGAATGGCGTCGGTTGCCGCGCTGGGCTTTGCCCCGCACCTCGGCGGCTGCGCCGGCGAGCGCGGGCCGCTCTACTTTGCCGGAACCCGCGAGCAGCGCCTTTGCGATCTGCACAGAGCTTTTGCCGACCGGACCACGAGCGGGGTGATGTGCCTGCGTGGCGGCTATGGGTCGAATTATTTGCTCGATGGTCTCGATCTTGACGCCATTGCCGCGCACCCCAAGCCTTTTGTCGCCTATAGCGATTTGACCGGCGTGCAGCTCCGCCTCCTCGACGAGCGGGGGTTGCCCGCGTTTCACGGACCCATGGTCGCCGCGGATTTTTACCTGGCTGATGGCGTCCATTTCGATAGCTTTTACGCCGCGCTGGCCGGCGAGACCTACACCGTCGGCGCCGGCGAGGGCTTGCGCACGCTGAAGCCGGGCCTGGCGCGCGGGACGCTTTATGGCGGATGCCTGAGTATCCTGGTTTCTCTGCTGGGCACACCCTGGGAGCCGAAGACCGAGGGGACATTGCTGTTTCTCGAGGACGTCGGCGCCAAGCCTTACCAGATCGATCGCATGTTGTGGCAGCTCGGCCGCGCGGGCAAGCTGGAGGCAGTCAACGGCATCGTCTTTGGCGAAATGATGGATTGCGTTTCGCCCGGCGCGCCGCCGGACCTGCTCGATGACGCCATTCTCAGCGCGCTCGACGCCTTTCCAGGCCCCATCGCCCTTGGCTTGCGCAGCGGCCACGTCTCACGGCAGAACGTCACGCTGACTTTCGGCGTCCAGGCGGAGTTGAATGCGGATGAAAACCCGAAGCTGCAATTGCTCGAACCTGCAGTGAAATGACAAAAAAGAAAAGAATATATATTGAGTAAGGACGGAAGAAATGACTCCCACGCGCCCGGCGGTGTCGTATTGAACGTCCCTCCCCAGCATATTCACTTGAGCGGCATCTGCGGAACGGCGATGGCTTCGCTGGCCGGATTATTACAGCTCAAAGGGCATCGCATCACCGGATTCGACAAGGCTGCCTATCCGCCCATGAGCGACTTGCTGCGCTCGCTCGGCATTCCCATCATGGAGCCGTACGCCGAAGCCAACCTCTCGCCTGCGCCCAACCTGGTCGTCATCGGGAACGCACTCTCGCGGGGCAACCCTGAAGTGGAGCGCGTGCTCGATGAGCGCATTCCCTTCACCTCCATGGCCGCGCTCTTGCGCGAGGAGTTTCTCGCGGGCCGCGAATCGCTCGTGGTCGCCGGCACGCATGGCAAAACCACAACCACCAGCATGTTGGCCTGGATCTACCAGACGGCCGCACGCCAGGAGCCGGAGCGGGAGCCGTCGTTTCTCATCGGCGGCGTAGCGGAAAACTTCGGATCGAGTTTTCAGTTGCGGCCCACACGATCCTTCATCGTCGAAGGCGACGAGTACGACACCGCTTTTTTCGATAAAGGACCGAAGTTCCTGCACTACTTTCCCGACGCCCTCATCCTCACCCACGTGGAGTTCGATCACGCGGATATTTATGCGGACCTCGAAGCCGTGAAGATCGCGTTCAAGCGGCTTGTCAACCTGGTTCCGCGGCGCGGGCTGATCCTAGCCTACGACGGCAGCGAAAACGTGAGCGAGTGCGTGGCGCACGCGCTATGCCGCGTGGAGCGCTATGGTTTGAGCGAAGGCGCGGAGTGGCGCATCCGCAATCTGCGCCATGAATCGGGCGTGACCAAGTGGGAGCTGTGGCGCGGCGGCTCCGTATGGGCGGATCTAGAAATGCGCCTGGCCGGCGAGCATAACGCGCTGAACGCAACCGCGGCCGCGGCGCTGGCGGCTGGTTGCGGCGTTGGCAAAATGGCCATCCAGGAGGCGCTGGCGAGCTTCAGAAGCGTGAAGCGGCGGCTCGAAATGCGCGCCGAAATCGGCGGGGTGACGGTGATCGAGGACTTTGCGCACCACCCCACCGCGATTCGCGAAACCCTCCGCGCGCTCCGCGGAGTCTATCCTCAAGCGCGTCTTTGGGCGGTGCTGGAGCCACGCTCGAACACGCTGCGGCGCAAGGTGCTCGAAGCCGATCTCGTGGCCAGCCTCCGCCTCGCCGACCGCGTGGTGCTGGCCGGTGTGTACCAGCAGGAGCGCATTCCTGCTACTGAGCGCCTGCACCCCGAAGATGTGGCGCGCGCACTTACGGCGCAAGGCGCGGAGGCTGAAGTGCTGTCCGATGCCGACGCCATCGTCCGCGCAATCACACCGCGCCTGGCGCCCGGCGACGTGGTCGCGATTTTGTCGAATGGCGGCTTTGACGGCATCTACGAAAAGCTGCCCGCGCGCCTCCGCGAGCGGTTTGCCCACGTCGTTTCAGAAACCGGACAACACGTATGATCGCCACGCTGGCCGTGTTGGCCACGCTGATCCTCCTCGCCATTCCGGCCGCGATCGTCTTCATCCCCTGGGCCATGATCACGGGCAACGCCACGCCGCTTTATAACGCCACGCAGGTTATTTTGCGCGCCACACTCGCTGTTGCGCGCATTCGCGTGGAGATTGAGGGCCGCGAGTGCGTTCCCGCGCACACGGCGTGCATCTTTATGGCCAACCACGTTTCGAACCTTGACCCGCCCGTGCTGTTTCCGCATATTCCCGGTCGCACTTCCGCGTTTATCAAGCGGTCGCTGATGAAGATTCCGGTGTTGGGTTACGGCTTCAAGGTGGGCGACTTTGTGCCCGTGGACCGCGACGGCAATGTGGCGAGCGCACTGGAGAGCGCGGCTGCGGCGCGGCGTGTGTTGGCTCAAGGCCTGCACTTCACCATCTTTGTCGAGGGCACTCGTTCGCGCGACGGGCGCTTGGCCCCTTTCAAAAAAGGCCCGTTCTTCTTCGCAATGGAAGCCGGCGCGCCCTGTGTTCCGGTGTCGATCTATGGGACTGAGGCGCTCATGGCCAAAGGCAGCGCGCACATTCGCCCCGGGACCGCGCATATCGTTTTCCACGCACCGCTCACCCCCGCCGATTTCGCCACGCGAGAGGAATTGATGGATGCGGTGCGAGCGGCGATTGCCTCGGCGCTGCCCGCCTGGATGCGGGAGTAGATGCGCGCGTAACACGGCGTTCGCGGCTGGGCCGCGACGCTACGCCGGATCGATCACCGGGAAGCAGGTAAATGGCTCGGTCAGCACCTGCCAATAGGGAACGTATTTGAATTGCGGCTGGCCTTCGATAAGAAAGTGCAAGAGACGGTCGGGATCCGGGTGAATGCGATCGAGAATCGCTTCCGGGCCGCGGCCGCCCGAGGTAAGCACAGCGGAGTCGGAGCCGATCAGCGCCAGCAGGATCGGTCCGTATTCCAGAGCGAAGCGCCGATGGCCGGGAATCTGGTCGAGCCCTATGTAGCGACTCAACTTGAGCTCCATCGGAAGCCTGAATCGCACCACGTCGCCTGAAGTCCAGGTTCGCGCAAGACCGAGATAACTTCCCGGATTGCCGCTGACTGCGGCTTCTTGATTCACTTGAACCCGCATAACTCCCGCTGCCCAGAAAGGAATGCGGATGCGAATGTTCGCATAACTGGGTCGCGCGCAAGTTATCCGCAACGTGATATCTGGATGAAAGGGAAAGTCACCCGACAAGCTAGCTTGCATCTTGGCGTCGCCCTGATTCCATTCAATCGTCGCCGCCTCGAATAAGTTCACAAAAATCCCATCCGGCGCAAGGGAGAAGATGTACTCCGGCAGCGATCCGAGCAAGCGCGTTCCCTGCCCTTCGCAGCAGGAATTTGTGCATAGCGGCACGGGAAGATCGCCCTTCATGCCCACAAGGCGGGCGTGGTAGATGATGCCATGATCGGCCACCTGGTTCGCGAGTCCCACGTTATAGATCGATTTCTCGATCTCGTTGGCGTACATTTCGCGATCGGGATAAAGATTCAAAAAACGCTGATTGAACCGCACCCAGAACACGCTGCCGCAGGTCTCGCCAGTCTCGCAAAAAGGAAACTGCGCGGCCAGGCGGTAGGATTTAGGAGGAAATTCGCCGAATTCGGTGATGGCGATCGAGCCGCCCACGTGCTCCCAGTGATCGTGAATCAGATCCCACGCGCCCTCCATGGCGTTCAAATAACGCTCCTCGCCGGTGGCCCGATAGAGATCGAGATAGGCGCAAAAGTCGGTGATGAGATAGTTATGCGGCCGATCGTAAGGATATTGCCACACCATATCGGTGTTGCGCTGGGCAAGACCGTCGAGCCAGTAATTCTCCTGATAGTAGCGTTGAACGGTTTCGATATCTTTAGGCTTCCCAGCGGGCGTAAAGAAGGTGCGCGTATTGGCGATCATGCCCTGCACGCCCTGCGTTCCGCCGCGCATCATCTCCGGCAAGTACGAGCAGCGGTCGAACCAATCGTAAAAACCGCGCAAGAGCGGAAACGCCTTGGTGTTGCCCCCGTAACCGGCTTCAATCAGACCGTGCGTCACCCACGCTCGCGTGTAACCGCCGCGCTCGTTGTCGAGGATCCGATCCTCGGGATACCCCATGATGTAGCCGTTCGCGGATCGACACTCCTCGATGCCATCGATCACTGCGTTCATGGCCGCCCGCAGCTCGGGGTGGTCGATCCAGCGCAGGGTATTGCCGGCGCCCATCAAAAAACGCCCCGCGCAGGAGCCTTGCAGAGTGCTCTGCCAGAAGACGATGGGCTTGCGCAATCCCGCGCGCACAGGCTTGCCGGCGCGCTCGCGAAATGGGCGCAACATCTCGTCCACTGAAAACGAAGTGAGCAAATAGCTGATGTTGTTTTCCATGGCGCGGCGGAAAATTCCGTCGCCCGGCGTGACGCCGGCCAGCGGAGCGCTGGCTCCAAACGGTACGGCGCGCCATGCGGCTGCGGAGCTGACATTGCCGGGATTATCCGTGACAACGCCTTCGCCCATCGGTCGCGGAGGTCGGGTAATCTGAGCAAAATCGCGGGGACTGCCATAAGCAGCGTCGCCAGTCACCGTTCTGCGCACAGCCACATCCTCGCCGGCGGAAATCACGCCAATCTTCGCGATGGCGAGCCGATATCCTATGCCGTCCAGCGCCGGCCTGAGGCGCGTCGCCGTAAGGCGAACATAGCGGCCACTCACGCCTGTCGCGGCCAACTCCAAAATCTGATCGGCAAAATCGGGAAAATCGAAGCCCGTGTGATCGGCAACAAGCTTGGGATTCGCAAATGCCGTCTCGTCCGCCGCTTCGATGCGAAAACGCAGCGGCAGTCCGTAGCCATGGGCTTCGGCGTCTCCGGGCGTAAAGGCGGGGTAAAGACGCACCGCATCGATAGCGCGGGCTTCCGCGAGATCGATCTGCAGCCAGGTGACGGAGTCGGGCGAGTGCGCCCGCTGAGATACGTAAGGCCGGTACCAGGTGGCTGGCGTATACGCCATTCGGCCGAGCGGTTTGACCAAAATATGGGATGGCGAAGCTGAGATGGCGCCCGCAGCGCGCGGTCCCAGGCTTTCGAGAGCCGCCAGAGCCGCGCCAGCCTTAACAAACGCACGGCGGTCGATGAGAGTACGGCGAGCCATGGAAACGTCTTGCTCGAGGAAAGCGACCGATCAGGCCGGAAAAGCCGCGAAGGTCCAGTCGGTTGCACCCGTCGCCCTATCCTGCGCACGATCCGCACGCTAGGATTTCTCCACCACCATTGTCCCGCCGCAGCCGCGCCCGCGTCCAACGATTTGGCCTCAACAAAAAACGGCCCCCGTTTTCGGCGGGGGCCAAGTTGCCTTGGTTCTCTCGCGTTGCGAGAGCTTGGTTGGCGGCCAGACGGCGGGGTGGCCGTTGGCAACGGTACACAGCCTCTCGGGGGGAGGATGGCCGCGAACTTACGGCTGTACCGTGCCTGTCGAGGCGGAAGCGCCTTGGGGTGACGCTGGCGCCTGGGCCGCCAAACTGTTTTCCATCAACCGAATGTGCACTGTCCGGGTCCTCACATGCTCCGGCTTGGTTTGTTCTTCGTTGCCCGAAGCTGTGGCGGCATTGCCATTGCCCGAGTCCGTGGCGACATTACCCAGAGCCACAGAGCGCATGCGGTAGATGGGAATCTGGTGATCGACGACGAGATAACGCTTTACCGCTTCAGCCAGCCGTTCCGAGCTCTGGATGCCTAAGCTGCCGTTTCCGGGCGCGTGCGCATCCATCTCCAAAAGGTAACCGTCGCGGCCAGTCAGGCTGGACGCAAGCTTATCCAAATCCTGACGCGATTGATCCGTCAAATTCATGGTGCCGGGGCGGAACGTGACGTCCATCTCCGTAATCTGGTGATACTGATCGAGCCCTTGCACCGTGTTGTTGATCTGGTCGACGTGATTCGAGGCCTGCTGCGCCGCATTATTGGCGTTCTGCGCCTCATTGCCAGCCGCGGTGGCCGCCTGGTTGGCGGCGTCGGCCGAGGACTGCGCTTTGTGAATGCCCGCTTGAGCGCGCGCGTCTACGTCCTTTATTTCCTGAGCGTTCCGCGCGTTCACCTGATCGAGTTCGGTAAGTCGGTCATTGATTGGATCGGTCTGCTTTTTCACCCACTTCTTGCGTGCGAAGGGGTTCACACGACCCCAAAAGCCTTCTTTGGCGGGGGGTACGTATGTCGTGGCCGCTGGGGGAGGGCCCTGCTGGTTGTCAGACGACTGCGCTGCGGCGGGAGCCGTCGACGATGAATTTTGGGGTTGGGACTGCTGGGCCCACGCGGGAATCACGATGGCCGAGGCCAGGACCAGGATGGCTGCCTGACAGGGAATTGATTTGGTGAAACGTCTTTCCATTTTCATGGAGTTGCTGCCCCTATGCTTATATTTTGAACTTGTTCTTTGTTTCTGCTGGTTCGGCGTCACTCGCAAACTTTCATTGCGCCTCAGTTCCTGCTTGCCCTTCCTTAGTGCAATCACCATGCCAAAAGCGGCAAGCCATTAGGAATTTCTGCAATACAATGAAATGAAAGTAGTTATGCCTGAGATCGCCGCCGGAGAACCTGCTCCGTACGAGCCCGGTCTGGAACCCCTTGCCGTGTAATTATTGCTAGTCGGGGTATTTTCTACTTGCTCTTCGGCGTTCGGGAGGGACCCTACGGTCAACCTCAAGGAGTGACTTTTGTCGGGGCGATTTTGCTCTCCCACGAGGACGCGAGGGACCGCACGCCACGCCCGGACAAGCCGCATCGGTCTCCTCCCCAGGCAGGCAATCGCCCAGGGAATTCAGAAATCGGTGTAGCCATCCCGGTTGGCGCAGAAGATCCTATTGAGGGTCTACCTGGATGATGCGGATCTCGGGATACTCACCGTTCCAGTTGTCGGCCACGGTGTCAAAAATGAGGCGGAAATCCGCCGAACCGCCGGGTTTAAGTGGCGCCACCGAAATCGGCTCCACGTCAATATATGGCTCGCGCATCCGGATGAGTTTGAGCCCCTGCGTCTCGTTTTGCACAACTTCGTGAGCACTATCGCGGAAAAGCACCTGGACGGCGATTCCGGTAACTGTGCGATTCCCGGTATTGGCAATGTGCCCATCGAGGTACGTCACCTTACCCCCCGCCAGGTTGGACGACTCGCTCATGGCAAGCTGGCTGATTGGCAGGTTGGTGGCGTAGGCGTCGGGTTTTGCGTTGATGGGAGTCACTGCCGGGCCGCTCTTGCCCCGCCCAAACAGAATCACCAGCACCACCAGCACCACCAGCACGATTGCCGCCGCCACCGCAACCGGCAGCCAATTGCGCTCCGGCGGGGCGGCGGGACGAACAAGCTGTGGACCCGTGCTCACGTGCGAGATTGTACACCTGTTTCTTCGGTGCGCCGTACTGCCTGGGCCGCAGTACTAAAGGAACGCCACACGTTTGAAAAACCCTTCGGCGAAGAGAATCATTCCTGTGCAAGCGCCGATAAACGATGCGAGGCGCATTTCCACCTTGTCCAATTGACCTGCGAGCATCCTGGCCGGAACTCGCGCGTCTAATTTCGCAGAGGAACCCCCTAGAGGACTTCCGCGTATTTCTCCGCAGGATCGGAAAGGCAGGCCGCCGATGCAACCCTCTTCTCCATCTCGATGGGCTCGCTCCAAGTCCGCAAACGGTCCTTCGTACCCCCGCCCCCCGGCAGAAGTGGTTTACCAGGGCTTCACCCTCGCGGCAATGCTGTTGCTCCTGGTCACTCTTTGGGTGTTTTAGCGCCTGGCGATCTGCACTGCGCCGCGTTTGGCGCTGGTGCGGCGTAGCACATTCTTCGCGCGCGGAAGGCGAGCCCCTCCAGACTTCTCGCGTGGCCCGGCGAGGAGCTGCCAGGCGCTGCGCATCGACTCTTCGGCGCCGTTTATCCTCAGTCAACCCTGCTAAAATACATGTTTTAGCCAACCGCACCGGGCTTGAATCCACCGGCCTTGAATCCATTTTGAGTGACCCGGACCGTGGCAGACGAAATCATTCCCCAAGCCGTGACCTACGCCGACGCTGGCGTTGACCTTGCCGGGGCCAGCCGCGCCAAGGAACGCATCAAGTTCCTGGCGCAGAAAACGTTCAACCGCAACGTTCTTGGCGGCATCGGCGCCTTCGGCGCCCTCTACCGGCTCGACCTGCAACGCTGGAAAAACCCCGTCCTGGTCAGCTCCGCCGACGGTATCGGCACCAAGCTCAAAGTCGCCTTCGAGCTCGGCCTCCACCACAGCATTGGCGCGGACCTCGTCAACCACTGCGTCAACGACATCGCCGTCGAGGGCGCTACGCCGCTCTTCTTTCTCGATTACTTCGCCACCGGCAAACTCGACGCCGATGTGGCCGAGGACGTGGTCAGCGGTCTGGCCGAGGCCTGCCGCGCCAACGGCTGCGTGTTGATCGGCGGTGAAACCGCGCAGATGCCCGGCTTTTACGCCGAGGGCGAGTACGACCTCGCCGGGTTCATTGTGGGCGCCGTTGATCGCGACAAGCTGATCACCGGCACGGCCATCAAGCCCGGCGACGTGCTCATCGGCCTGCCCTCCACCGGACTGCATACCAACGGCTATTCGCTGGCGCGCAAGCTGCTCTTTGAGGTGGCCGGCTATAAGGTGTCGCAATACGTCACGGCCATCAAGGAAAAAGCCGGCGCAGCGCTGATGAAGACCCATCGCAGCTACCTGCACGTGATCCAAAAGCTGACCACGGCGGGCCTCACCGCCGGCATGGCGCACATTACCGGCGGCGGCATCACGGAGAACCTGCCCCGGATCCTGCCCAAGAACGTCACCGCGCAGGTCGAGCTCGGCTCATGGCCGGTGCTGCCTATCTTCGAGCACCTGCGCGAACTGGGAAGGGTCCCGCAGGACGAAATGCTCCGCACCTTCAATATGGGGATCGGCCTCATCGCGGCCATCCCCGCCGCCAAGTTCACACGCGCCAAAAACCTCCTCGACCGCGCCGAAGAGAAGTTTTACGTCATCGGCCGCGTGGTGAAAGGCGAGCATCGGGTGCAGTACACATGACTGACGGGAGTGCTGCCGCCGCGCCTTTCGCTGACTCGCTGACTTGCTGACTTGCTTGTCCCTTCCCAGTGACTGACTCAGCCAATCCGCCTATTGAGCCGCGAACGCCCATGTACCTCGGCATCCTCCTTTCCGGCCGCGGCTCAAATTTTCTTGCCATCGCCGAATCCATCCGCGCCGGTCGTCTTCCCGGCGTCGAAATTGCCGTTGTCATCTCCAACGTGGCCGAAGCTCCAGGCCTGGCCGCCGCCCGTGAGCTTGGGTATCCGACCGCCCTCTACATCTCCAAGAGCCGCAAACGCGCCGAACACGATGCCGATGTGGCCGCCTGCCTGAAGGCGCACCGGGTGGATCTGGTCTGCCTTGCGGGTTACATGCGCCTGCTCTCGCCGGAGTTCATCGCCGCGTTTCGCAACCGCATTCTCAATATCCATCCCTCCCTGCTTCCGGCGTTTCCCGGCCTTGAGGCGCAGGAGCAGGCCTTCGCCTACGGCGTAAAAATCGCCGGATGCACCGTCCACTTTGTGGATGAGGAGCTCGATCATGGGGCCATCGTGGTGCAGCGCGCCATCTCTGTCCTCGAAGAGGACGACGGGCCATCCCTGGCCCGCCGCATCCTTGCCGAGGAGCACATCGCCTACACCGAAGCCATCCGCCGCGTCGCCAGCGGCCGCTACGAGATGCGCGGCCGCCGTTTCGTCCTCCGCCAGCCATGAACGAAGCGCCGGCTTGGTTCCTGGGGGAAATTCCCTGCGCTCTTTCCCGCCATCCGCTGACTTGCTGACTTGCTGACTCGCTGACTCGCTGACTCGCTGACTCGCTAACCCGCCTCAGGGATGCTCTTCCACCTCAATCGTCACCGTCGAACTGTTCCCGGAGGCGGCCAGCCCCTCCAACTCGGTCGCCACGCCCGGCAGAGAGGCTGGCGCAAAGGTCACCGTGCCATCGACAGCCGAAGCCGCCGTTCCCGCCGTCGTAGCCAGCAACGCCCCCTGTGCGCAGACCACGTGCGGCGAGCAGGGCGGCGTCCAGGCGTAGAGCGCCTGATAAAGCGCCACCGAGCCGCCCGCCATGGGGTTGCCGTCCGTGTCCAACAGACGCAGCACGATTTGACTCGGCGTCCCTGTGACGCCAAGGCTCTGGTTTGTCCCCGAGACGGCTTCCAGCGCGGCATATTCCGGCCGCGCGCCAAAAGCCGTGAACGTCACGCACTGATTGGTTCCGTTCAGGCAGGCGTTGATGGTCGCTGTCTGGCCTTCGGTCAGTGGCCCCACAGTTAAGGTCTGCGTAGCCGAGCCCGATGTGTCGGTCGTCACCGTGGTTGGGCCCGGCGTGGCGATGCCGCTTCCCTGAGCCTGCCAGGTGACCGACTGTCCGGCGGCGGGAAGGCCGTTCGCCAGCGCCAGCGCCTGTACGGTCCAGATAAAAGTGGCGCCCGCAGCGAGCGAGAGCTGGGGCGTGACTGCAGCGAGCACCGGCGGCGTTCCGCCGGCAAACTGCGCCTCAACGCTCGACCCATTGGTCAACGATGCGGTGACGATTGACCACGTTCCATCCACGGCGGTCACATTCATGGTGGCGCGACCGTCGCCGCTCGCCGTCACCGAGCAAACAGGAAGGCCACAGGCGAGCAGCGCGGTTCCGCTGGCGACTGTGTAAGTGACGGTGACGCCGCCCGCGGGAGTAAGATCCGCGCCCAGAGCCGTAACGCTGAAGGGTAGAGGAACGCCAAGAGGAACCGTGTTCATAGGCGCCGTGTCGAGAGTAAGGGCGTCGCCCGTTCCGGCGTCATAACTCACGCCGCCGGAAACGATGCCGGCGGCGTAAAAGGCCGGTTCATCATCCACCTCCACATCCACCGACCCGGTGACGCCTGTGGCCGCCGGCGGGGCGACGCCCGTGATCTCCGTGGGCGAGATACTCGTCACCAGCGCCGCCTGGCCACCCACCAGCACCGTGTCGGCTAGCCGGAAGCCCATCCCGCGAATCACAATGGGGCCCCCCGAGGTCGGCAGCCGTGCAGGCTCGACGGTGTCCGCGTAAAGCACCCAGCCGTTGTAGGCGTAATCGGGCCGGCCGTCGCCGCGCATGTCGGCAACGCCCACGCGAACAATGTCGTTGCCGCTCGAGCTCACACGCAGCCAGGTTTCGCCCGTGGCCAGGCCATTCAGACCGGGCGCGGCCCCCACGGCCGGCGCTCCCACGGGATCGAAGCCGTCCCACACGCCGATGGAGGGCATGGCTTTCGCATTCGTAGGCGCTCCGGTTTCGTCCAGGGCCTCGGTGACCACGGTGAACGTTCGATTGGCCCGCACCGGAAAGGTGAACCAGTCGCTTTGGCCCACCTGGCTCAATCGCCCCGCCCAGAAACCGCTCGCCGCCATGAGCCGTGGCTGGCCTTCGGCGCCAATCGCGTCGTTGTAGCCGCCCACCGCAGAGTCCTCGGCAATCACGGCGAGCGTTTGCGCTTCGCCCGCCGACAAGTTGGGAACCGTAATCGCGTTCAGCGTCCCCGAAGGCGCGACCTGGCCCTGCACATAAGGGCCAACGGAGTTCCCCAGAATGTATAGCGGGTTGATGGCTTCGAAGGTCACCTGATAATCGGCAGTCGTGACGCCGGGCGGCAGCGGAATGCCGCTCAGATCGAAGTAGCCTTGCATCGCGGCGTCATTCGACCCCCACATCGCCAGCGGGTTCCCGCTCGCGTCGTTGAAACCCGTCACAGGATTACCGTGATTGCCGCTGAAATAGGCGCCGGACACGAAGCTGACCGTGTACTGGTAAAGCGGATTGCCGTTGGCGTCGAGCGGCCGAGCCACCACATTCACCCCTTGCATCCCGTATCCGGTGCGAAAGCTGATCGTGCCCTGAATCGAAATGGTGTTGGCCGCCGTAATCTCCTTGCCGGGAAAGCTGGCCAAATTGTTCGCCGTGATGGGGTAGATGCGATTGAGCGCGGCGATATCGTCGTAGCGCAGCATCGAGGGGTCCGGGATGCACTCGCCGCCGCTCGCGCCGCAGACGCCGCTCACCGGCTGCATAACCGGCCAGCCCTGCGTGCCGCCCGCCTCGCCATTCTGGAGCGCGCCGGGGTTCACCTGCGAGTAGTCGAGTCCCAGGATGCGTCCAAAGGCCCGCTCCAGCTCAAAGCTCATCATCTCCAGCAAATCGGAGTTCGTGGCGCAGAGGCCATTTAACAGGATCACGCCGTGGGCGATGGTCGCGTCAGGATTGAGATTGTCCATCCAAACAAAGACGCCGTTATTCTGGCACGCGTCAGGGCTGCTCGTGGTCGCGCCGAAGATGGCGTCGATCACCGATCCGTCGGCGTCGTAGATCACGGCCAGCGGATAACTAACGGCCGAGGGCGTAACGTCGGCCGGAGCGGTAATGACCCCGGACGAGTTGACCACGATATTCGCGCCGCTCACGTCTTCGTTCAGCGACCCCATGTCGGTGAGCGTCACCCCGGCCGTGGGGACCCCGCTCCACAATGCCGCCGCAGCGTCCACCATCGCCGTCGCCTGCTGGTTGCTGATTGAAGCGTTCAGCGGACCCTGGTCGACGTAGTAATTCACTTGGCCGTTCGACCAATGAACGGGCTGCCCCAGCACACCGGGATTGAAAAAGCTGGTTCCTGCCACATATTTCGGTCCGCCTGCCAGGGCGGCGGCCGGCCCCAGGGTCAGCAGCGCCAGGGTAAGCGCCTGAAATGTGCGGCGCCGGCGCGCCGCGGCGCGCGCGGGCAAAAGAGCGACGATGCACACGAATTCACCCCGACAGGAGAACCAGCGGCATCTCGTCGTCCAGCCGGATTTTGCCGGGATTGGAGATCCCTCAGATACACCATCGAATACCGCCAGAAATCGACGCGTCCTTGCCCGCCATTCCATGCGGAGCGCCGAGGCTGCGCGGCGCAGCGGTAGGGGCGTGCGCTTTTTTCTTGACGCGGCCATTCGCTTTCTGCAATCCTCCGGGGGCGGATTCCTGCACACGAATCACCTGCGCTTTTCTCCGGCCGCGCCCATCTCCTCCCCCGGGCGGGCACGGAAAGACTGCTCATGGCGCGGCAGGCCGCGAAACCGGGCCCTCAAAGGACAAGCGATTTCATGTGGAATCATCCAGAGGAGGGACAATGAAAAAGTATTTTGCAGAACTGGTGGGCACGTTCATCCTGGTGCTCTTCGGAGTCGGAACCGCGGTCATCGCCGGCGACCGAGTCGGCATCCTGGGCATTGCGTTCGCCTTCGGGCTGGCGCAGGTTGCGGCCATCTACGGCATCGGTCCTATCTCCGGCGGTCATGTCAACCCGGCGGTAAGCCTGGGGGTCTGGACTGCGGGCCGGATGTCCCTCAAGGACATGATCGGCTACTGGGTGGGACAGTTCCTGGGCGCCTTTTTTGCCGCTGCGGTGCTGTGGGTCATCGCCCGCGGCGTCACCGGGGGATATAGCTTGGCCTCCAGCGGCTTGGGACAGGATGGCTGGGGTCCCGGCTACCAGGGGGGCTACGACATCACTTCGGCCATCGTGTTTGAGTTTGTGGCCACGCTGATCTTTGTCGTGGTGATTCTCGGATCGACGCAGAAAAGCGCGCCCACGGGATTTGCGGGACTGGCGATCGGCATCACCCTGCTCGTCATTCACATTTTTGGGATTCACATTACCGGCGTGAGCGTGAATCCGGCGCGAAGCCTGGGGCCGGCACTGCTGGTAGGCGGCCACGCCCTGTCGCAGGTCTGGCTTTTCCTGCTCGTCCCAAGCCTGGGAGGAATCGCGGCAGGATTGTTCTTCCGGACCAAGGTTCTGGAAGCGGCGCCACAAGCTGCGGAACAACTCGTTGCGAGCCCAAGTCTTGAAAAAGTATGACTTAAGTGCGGCTGTCAACGGTTGAGAATGAACAGGGCTCTCGCTGCGCAGCGAGAGCCCTGGAGATGAGACGCGCTTTTGGCAAGACCTCAATGAAGTGCGTCTTGAGGAGAGACGGCCCGGGCATGCCGGTCCCGCGTGTTCGCATTGTGTCTATCGACCAGCGCCTGCTCTGCTACAGTGGGGAGGGCGCCTCCGCGCCCGTCCGCTTCCCGGCGGCCCATCCCCATGACCGCGCCACCTCATTCCTCCATTCCGGAATTGGCCCCTTTCCGCATCGAGCCATACTTTGACCCGCGGGTTTGGGGCTATCGCGACTTGCGCCCTTGGTTTGACCGGGTCGCCGATGCTGAGCCCATCGGCGAAGTCTGGCTCACCGGCGACCAGTGCCTCGTCGAGAACGGGCCTTACGCGGGCGTGCGGCTCGATGCGCTCTTCGCCCAGGCCTACGCCTCGCTTCTCGGCCCCAATGCGCCTTCACCTGCATCTCCGCTCCTGATCAAAGTCCTGTTTCCTCACGACAAGCTGAGCGTGCAGGTCCATCCCGACGACCGCATGGCGCAAAAATACGGTTTTCCGCGCGGCAAAACCGAGTGCTGGTACGCGCTGGCCGCCGAACCCGAGGCCAAAGTCGCCCTCGGCGTCAAAACTGGAACCACACTCCTCCAAATCGAGGCAGAAATCCACGCCGGGACGCTCGAATCGAGCCTCAACCTGCTTCCGGTCGAACCTGGAAACATGATTTTCGTCGACGCAGGCACCGTGCACGCCATCTACCCGGGACCGATCCTGCTCGAAACTCAGCAGAATTGCGATCTCACCTACCGAATGTACGATTACGGCCGGCCCCGCGAACTGCACATCGCCAAATCCCTCGAAGCCACGCGCCTCACCACGCGCGCCGGACTGGTGGCCCCCAGGCTCCTCGCCGATCGGACGGTTCTCATCGATTCTGAGTATTTTCGCGTGGAGCGGATTCCGATGCGCGGCAGCCGAACCAGCGCCAGCCTGCGCGCGGCCCACCAACCCGAAGCCGCTCCGCAACTGGCCTACCTTTTTGCCGCATCCGGCGCCGGAAGGCTGGTCGGCCAGGGCTTCGCGGCGGTCGATCTGCGGGCGCGGAGCATTGTGGCCGTGCCGGCCCACTCGCCCGAGTTTGTTCTCGAAGATGTAGGCGCTCTCGACCTCATTCGCATCACGCCCAACTGGCCGCAGGTCGCAAAGACCTCCGACGGAACCGTTGCCCCATGACAGCTTCCAGCTGGCGCGAATCGGTCATCGCGTTCATCCGCGCCGAAGCGCTGCCGGTGGACAAATACGGCCATCAACCGCGGCTTTACGCTATCGCTCGCCGCCTCGGCGAAGGGCTGGAGCACGACGACGATGTGCTGTTTGCCGCCGCGTGGATGCACGACCTCGGCGTCTTCGCCGGTCATCGGCCCCGCGATCCTGAAGAACTGGCGCGCTGGGACCACATTCCGTACACTCTGGCGCTCACCCGGGAACTCCTCACGCAGTGGGGCTTTCCCACCACCAAGTTGGACCGCGTGCACGAAGCCATCCGGACTCATCAACCGCAAGACGAGCCTCGCGTGATCGAAGGCATTCTCTTGCGCGACGCCGACATTCTCGAGCAGTTGGGAGCGGTCGGCGTGTTGCGCGCGGTCGCCAAGATCGGGCGCGACACCCGCTATCCGACGTTCTCTGCCGTGCTGCCGGTTTTGCTGAGAGCCGCCGATCAATTACCCGGCAAGTTGCATCTAACCAGTGCGCAACAGTTAGCCAAACCCCGAGTAGACGCGCTCCGCGCGTTCCTTTCCGCCGTCGAAAACGAAGCCGGCGATCTGCTGTTTTGAGATCTGCTGTTTTGAGACCTGCTATTTCGGGACCTGCTCTCTTAGAACCTTGCAACCGGGCGCGCGGGTTCGGCCGCATCCAACCCGAAAATTCATAGACGCGTCACATCGTTACCTTGCCATCACGAAACCTGCAAAGAGGAGAGATACGAGCTTTCGCTTCACAATTCCTCAACAACTGCGCGGCGCATTGGACGCCGCGGCCGCCGATTGGCAGACCAAAATCGACCGCTTTTGGCGAAAGGACGCGACCCTTTGGACCAATGAAGGCGAAGAAAAGATGGTGAGCTTATCACGGCCGGCGTTGTTGGCCACTCCGAGCAGCGGGCCAGGCCCTCTCATATCGCTGAAGCCAAACCTCATTCGATCGCCTGGCGGTCTCCTCGCCCAGGCGGAACTTTTCGCCCCCGCCAGGGTTATTACCCATGACGGCTGGGGCCGGAACTCGTCTAACCGGTTAGAGCCGCAACCGCAAATTTATTAATCGTTTCTGGCTGCTTTCGCATCCCATGAAACGACGAAAGCGGTGGAGGGGAGAGAGAACGATGATTGGCCCAACGATCAAAACGCTGTTCCCACGGGTCATGGCCGTGACTGCGGCGGCAGTAATTTGCGCCGCGCTTACCTTTGCTCAAGATGCGCCCGCCGCCAACGGCCAGCGCGCCGACGGGCAAATCGAAATGGATGTGGTCCACGCCCTCGACGCTTCGCAGGCGCTCAAAAACGACCTCATCACGGCAGCCACCGTTCAGGGCGAGGTTACGCTTTCCGGCACCGTGACAACCCAGGCTGACAAGCAACTGGCGGGTTCGATCGTCACCCAGGTGCAGGGCGTAACTAAGGTGCACAACAACCTCGCCATCGGCAATCCGGATGCCGCGGCGCAGGCCGAGAACGTGCCCAATCCGCAAGATGATGACAGTGCCGACGCCGCGCCGCCAGCCTGGAATCCGCCCTCTGCCTCTCAGGCGCCCGGTCCCGACGATTCACAACAGAATGCGCCGCAAGCGGCCCCGCCGCCGGAGCCCTATCCCGCGCCGAACACGGCCCCCAATCCGAACCAGTATCCCAACCCAAATCAGAATCCCAATCAATACCCTTCGCAGTCGCCCTATCCGCAGGGAACCTATCCGCCACCTCCGCCGCCGCGGCCGCAGTATTCTCCTTATCCCGCATATCCGCAGCAGTCGCCTTATCCGCAACAGCAGCAGCCGTACCCGCAACAGCAACCCTACCCGCAACAGCAACCCTATCCGCAGCAGCAGCCATACGGCTACGCGCAACCTCCCGCTCGAGGCTACCCGCTCGCCAACTCCCCTGTAACCGTGCCTACGGGAACGCTGCTCCAGGTGCGGACCAGCGAGGCCGTGGATAGCAAGAGGGCTGCGGACGGCACACCTGTGCAGTTCACCCTCATCCGGGACGTAGACTACGGAGGCGTGCTGGCGATTCCCCGCGGCGCCACGCTTCATGGCGTCGTCACTGATGTGAAAAAGGCTGGCCAGTTGGGCGGCAGCCCCGAGCTGGCCCTCACCCTTACCTCGCTCGATCTCGGCGGCCGCAGCTACCCGCTCTCGAGCGATGAGTTCAAGGTGAAGGGCCCCAATAAGGCCGGCGAAACGGTGGGTAATACCGTGGGCGGCGCGCTGCTGGGCACGATCATCGGCTGCGCCGTAGGCCGCGGTCCCGGCTGCGCCATCGGGGCGGGAGCGGGTGCAGCAGCGGGCGCTGGCGCAACCGCGGCCACTCCCGGTCCGCGAGCCTGGATCCCGGCCGAAGCGCTGGTTACATTCCATTTGAACGCGCCGATTACCGTGGCTCCGGTAAGCCAGCAGGAAGCGCAGCGCTTGGCCGAGGGCCTCTACCAGGGTGGCCCCAGCCTCTATCAGCGTGGCTATCCTCCCCCCTACGGGGCGCCCGTCATGCCCTACGCCGGCTATGGTTATCCCTACGGCTACTATCCGCCGGTTTATTACCGCCCCTATTACATGGTCGGCGGCGTCTATTACTGGCGCTGAGCGCAGCCTTCCCGGCCGACGATCAAGCGCCTCCCGGCAAACCCGGGAGGCGCTTTTCGTTTGAGCGCCATCCTCTGCGCCCTTTTTCCGGCGCACGTCCCTCAGGTCAGTCCGGCGCGTCAATCACAGCGACTGCGCCTGGATGTACAGCGTGCCTGAATATGACCCGGCGGGCAGTTGCGGCTGGTTGGCGAGATTGATTTCAAGACTTAGAGAATCGGTGCGGGAGCCGCCGCCAGTATACAAGGTGAAGGATTGCGTAAACAGTTCCAGGCTCGCTCCCGCTCCACCTAGCGGATTGCTCTGCGTGAAGGCCGTGAATGTGGTCGGCGAACCCGTGGGAACCTCGCCCAGCACTTCTGAACTCGGAATATCCACCACCGGCGATCCGCCTCCGGAGAGAGCCGCCGTGGCGCTTGAAAAATAGGCATAAAGATTGACAGTGCAGGTGAAAATACAAACATTCCCGCCCCACGTGGTCGTAATACTGACCGCGTTCGATCCGGTTGCAACGCCCTTCGCGATCAGGCTGAAGCTTACCGATGACGGGCTGGCCGTGATGCTCAAAGAACCGACCGACGTTTCCGGAGAAACGGCTTGGACTCGAGCCACGCGAATCGCCTGCGCCGGCGAGGTGCATGTCATGAAGCTAATTAGCGCCCAAATCACCAGCCCGAATTGGACCGTCTTGCGCATTCTCCCTAGTTTCCAGCTCCCGCCGCGCGTTCTACAACGATCACCGTGTCCGGCTCATTTTTATCGTATGTGCCTCGGATCGTCTCAGGAGCGGAAACAACACGATAAACGCCCCCATTGAGAAACTGCCCTACCATAACCTTGAGTTGATGAGTATGCGGCGTCCGCTCCCGGACGTAATAGAGCCCATCGTCATCCGAATATACCAGAAGATCGTCGATCATCAGCGCGGCGCCGGCCACCGGACGTCCCTCCGTATCCACAACCCTCCCGCGCAGCAACATGTTCCCCATCGAGGCGCGGACCAGGCTGTTGTCCTGCCCTCCGGGGCGAGCATTCTGACCCTGTCGCGCCGCCATAACCTGCGTAACGGCGGTGTATTTCAGTCCTCCATTCGGCGCCACTAAGCTGGCGCCGTGCAGGGTCACTCCGTGAAACAATTGCAAGCGCACATCCACAATCAGCGCCTGTTCGAACGGCGCCGAATTCCGCTCCGGAACATAAAACGTCTGATACTCGGCGCTGACTGTCATGGGATTGGAAAGAAACTCGCCGCCGAAGGAAACCGTGGTCTGTCCTTGCGACCGGCTCACGTACTCCGTGACATTCAACCGCGGCGTCATCTTCTCTGTGATATTGCTGACGAACGATTTCGTGCGCGGCGCATTGTTGGGCCGGCTCTCAAAATAATTTGCCGCCCCATGCATCCCCCAGAAGAGGTTACGCTCCGCGCCAAAAGCCATGGAGTCGTTTGAGTTCCCCTGGAATGTCGAATGGTAAAAGGAGCCCGTCAGGCCGGCTCCAGCCACTTGCAGTCCCGCGGATACGTTGTCCACGCTGCTGCGAACTTCTGTTTCTGTAGTGCCGACCGGAGAGAGAAAGTTGTTTCGCCCTGCGCTCAAGGTCATATGGCTCGATGGCCTGAACGTCACCAACACATTCTCACGGTCGGGCTCGCTCATCAACGGCGCTTCCACGGCCACGCGATGGAATTGGCTGCCCGCCGAAATATACGCCGCCTTAATGTCGAACATGGCGCGAGTGAGATCGAAGCTGGCCGCTCCATAGGGCTGGTTCGCTCCCACGCCGCCGGCCAGCGCAGCTTTCAAGAATTTCTCGGGTCGCCATTCCAGGCCTTCGATTGCGGTTGTCTGCTTGGAAAACACCATATTCGAGGTCGCCGCCAGGTGCGCGCCGATCGGCTTCCTCAAAAAGAGGATCCCGGCCGGACTCTCCGCGCGCACGCCCTCGAAAAAGGGGCTGTCGAAGGAGTTCGACGTGGCGCCGCCAAAGGCGAAAACATCCGTGCCGCCCCACTTGCCTTTCACTCCTGCGCCCATGGCGATCACATAGTGACTCGTATCGAACGTATCCGTGGGAAGCACAAACTGAATGTAATCGTCTCCGGCAAGATAGGTCGCGCGCCCAATGACTTTGGTGACATTTGCCCCGCCCACCAGCTTGCCCGCTACGATGCCGGCGCCCAGCGAGGCGTCGTAACTCGGCCCCTTAGCCGTCAAAGTCCCTCCCTGGGCTTGATAAAGACTGGAGGAGCCTCCACTGACCTCGAACACCTGGGCGGGTAGGTTCGGCAAGAAGATCGTCGTCAGGACAAGAAGGCAGTAGCTTCGCATGCGCCTGCGCCTCCAGCCAGTCCGCCGGGCATCACTGGCCGCCTGCGCCGATGGGCTGCTTTAGGGTGTTGTGCGCAAACTCGAACGCCAGGGTCTCGGGCGCTTCCTTCTCGCTCCAGCTTACTTCCAAGTGGCGCCGTTCCCCCGGCAAGAGCGGAAAACCAGCGACGGTTTCCGACTTCTTTCCTGCAGCGATCTCGACCTCTTGAACCCTGGTGAGATCGGGGGTGTCGTTTTCGAGATCGCACTCCACCTTGCCGGACTGCGCCGAATAAACTGCGCGGCCCACCTGCACCTGCACCTTGCTTGGCTGTTTCTTCGGATAAATGTAGACCGTATGCGGAAGAAGAATGCGCACGTCCAGCCCGGCGCCGTGCTGCACCTTCGAAAAAACCGAATACACCGTGAACCAGGCCGGAAGCTTATCGGCCGTGGCCGAGTAAAACACGTAATAGGTCTGGCCCGGATCGATGCGGAAACTCATCGACGAGAGTTTGACATGAATGTCCGCATCGAGGAGCCGGTAGACACCGTTTCCATCCGGCGTGATGCTGAAGCTTCTTGGCTCCAACACCACCGCCAGAGGCGTCAACGTATTGTTGACCAGTGCGATCTGTCCCGCGGCTTTCGCCTTATACTCCACAATCACCGGCGACACCGTTTGGGCAAGCGAACAAACCCCTGAGCACAAGAGCGTCGCCTCTAACAGTCTTCGCAACAGCACAGCAGTCAACCTTTCTACCGTAACCGCGTTTTCGATTCTGCTCCTTCGCAAAATCGGAAAGTCGAGCGGCGTTTTCCTTTCCGGGCCCCAGCGAGCGATTTGTTGCTCGCTGGGGTGGAACGATGCGCCGTCTCTCCCAATGCCACGAAAGAGCAACGAAATCGCAAACGTTTACAGAGCCTGCGCCTCCAGATTCAGCGTGCCCGTATACGTCCCTGCCGGTAACTGCGTCTGACTCGCCAGGTTGATTTCGAGGTTGAGGTTGTCGGTCCGGTTCGAGTTGCGATTCGTGTTGCTGATTGCAGTCGAAGTTAGAACCAGGCTCGCTCCCGATACTCCGGGCTGGCCTGTTCCCGGCGATGCGGTAAAGGCGGTGAACGTGGTCGGCGACCCCGTCGTCACCTGGCCTAACACTTCCGAAGTGGGAATGTAGACCGGCGAGGAACCGCCGCTGGTGAGGGCTTGCGCGGCATTGGCGAACCATCCGAGCAAGGTCACCGTCGCGCGGCTCCCATTCAGCACCCAGGTTTGGGTGATCGCGACCGGGGCGGTGGCTTGCGCCGTGCCGCCGGCGACGAGGGTAAATGAGGTGGATGTTGGCGTCGCCGAAACGCTCAGCGTTTCCGCCAGCGTGGCGGTCAACGATATCGTCGACGTGTTCGAGTTAAGCTGGCAAAAAGCCGCGGGGCTCAAAGCCACCATCAGAGCGGCTGCAATCATCACGCCGCGGAAAATGTTCTTAGTCATCTTGCATCTTCTCCCAGAAAGTGAATTACTGATTGACGGACCCGCTTTCCCTTCGAACAGCGATCAGCGCCAAGTCAGGCTGATTTTGATTGTTGCTACGGCCCTTGTTTGAGCCCGGTGAAAATCCTCAAAAGTGGAGTTCGCCGGCGCCCAAAAAAGAGAAAAATCAGAGATGATAGATCGATTTGGCTTCGTTCCATATTCGTACGAAATGTTGCGAAGTCGTGTGATGTAGATCACCCTGTTCTCCTCCCCAAGGCCTTATAAATCAACCCCTTCGGGTTCTACCAGCCTCAGCCGGACACCCTAAGAAGGGCATGTAGTGTGCCAATCTCGGTCACAATCGCTAATTTTTAATAATCAATAACTTACGCGAAGAAGACGTGTGGCGTCTGTATACACGCGTTTACGGGTCGCACGGACCGGGGACCTCGCGCTGTATACTTCACACCAACGGGGAATCGGGAGGCGATATTCGGGTGAGACGGGCGTTCGTTCTCAATCGTTTCACTAGGGCATGCGGATCGGGAGACATTGCCCGATGCTGCGGCGCGCAGATCGAATCGATCGTCGAGGAGAAGATCTAAAGAGCCTGCACCACGATACTCAGGCTCCCATGGTCTGGCTTGGAATGCTGAGCGGGCGGAGCTTGGGCGTTGTTTTCGAAGTACAGATAGTCTCTTCTTGTAAACGCCTGGTTGGTCGCGCCTGCCCTTTGTGCATAAATCGTTCGGCCCTCAGCGCCGGCTTTGAGGACCACATCCGGCCCCGACGTCTGCGTCCCCCGCTCTCCATTTTGCGGAAAGTCCCGATTCCATTCATTCTTCAGAAACTCGTCCGCAGAGCCGGCGCCACCAAAGCAAACCATACGGACTGTGGTAAGGTTGGCGGGCACCGCCCAATTGGTGGTGATGGCCACGGAATCGGCATCCGGAAACGGTTCTCGCCCAGAGTTGCCTGGAGCAAGAGCCATCGGCGTGGCAGTAACCGTCAGCGACTCAAGTGTGGCGATGAGCGTCACGCTCGCTCGCCCGAAGACCATCGGCGGCCTGGGACTAAACTGGCAGGCTAAGCGTGGCGGAACTGCCGTGAGTAGAAGAAAGAGAACCGCAAACGCAGAAGAGCATGGTCTGCGAAAAGGGGCGACGCCGTCTTGCAACCAGGCTTGCCGGAAACTCCTTGCAGCCTGGATGCGCAGCAACCAATTCTTTTGCTTCTTAACCACCACGCGGCAACCCCGATTTGAGATTCGGGCCGTATCCCTGCCCCTGATGCTGGAACCATCGGCATGCGTTCGAAAAACTTCAGAGAGATCTAATCCAGACCATGAGGGTGTTCTTATAGAACGGCCTCGTTTGGGCTTGCATCCAACTTGTCAAGCCCCTCGCCCCCAAATATCCTTCTTCTCCTTTATTTTCTGCAGCTTCCCTGCACACCAAAATTGCAGGCTATTTCTTCGGAGTCTGTACCCTATTATCAGATGCTCCTAACCCCAGCCATGTTCTCCGTCGGCGAACAACCCCGCGGGAGCACCCATCGCGGGTTGGGAAGGCGCCTCCCGAGCGCCGCCGCCTGCCGAAATGCGTGCGGTCGGTCTATTTAAGTCCCGTATTTTCCGGAACTTGAGATTCAAGTTCCTCAAAACGCGGTACCTACGTCGGAACCGCGCCGGCAACGCTCTTTAATTCTGGAACTTGCCGGAACCACCCCGGGGGGAGGGGGAGGCAGGGCAAACGCATCTTAATTCTCCACCCCGAGGAGGTGGAGCAGGTAGCTGTGGTCCCAGGCGGCCTGTAGGCGCTTGCCATGGATGCCGAGTTTGCAGGTTCGATCTTGCTTGAGCAAGTTGAGGGCGATGCGGTTGAGCAGGGAGAAGTTTTGCGCCGCATGGCCGACGCGTTTGCGGCTGT
>JASHOC010000145.1 GCA_030041305.1 Acidobacteriaceae bacterium | reverse complement strand
GGATCAAGCGAGACAGGAGGAGCATGCACGCGCAAAATGTTTGGAGCAGATAACGGCCAGCAATTACCTATGTGCCATCCAAGATGAATGCTAGGCTGTATCTTGTAACCGTCAGTCTGCTCCCTAGTGACGTACTACCTATACGTCACACTTGATGGTTGATGTCAACGGCTGCTTATGACTTGAGCAATCGCTTGCCGCTGAAACACTTTGGGAATCGGGCTGCTATCAGGTAACGGTGCGACCGTAGTCTGCGCCCATCTATCCAACACACCCACGTAGCCAGCAGCGGATTCAAAGCTAAACTCCAGATCGAACTTCGAGATTTGACGATTCAACTCTTTCCTGAATGCACCAGAGACCCGGCTTTGCTTCACATCCTTGATTCCAGCCGCAAACTCATGAGCAGAAGGGCTGTCTTCAATCGCCACAAGCACTTTGACTTTTCGGTTTTCACCCTTCGTCAAGTAGGTGCGCTGATTCAGGCCAATGCTGCGAACTGCCGCAACCAACGCAATGCTGTAAAGATTTGATGCGGACATGTCCGTCGATTCCAATCTTGCGGCCTGCCGGGTGGTAGGGTTTGCGCGTGGTGTGGTCGATGCTGCCCAAATGCCAAGGCGTCTGTCGATGCTAAGGGTTACGTTCACATCATGTTTGCTGAAGTCGAAGCGTGCCATTGTCCTGTTGTCCTTTTATGGTTATGGTTCTGGTTATCGGTTGACACACACACACGTATATGTCATCGTGTGCGAGTTGCTAACTACTTGGTTGCTGGTGTGGTTTCCAATTGCAGATACCACGATGTTTTGAAGCTGTCGAGACAGTCATCCTCGATGCCAAGGTGTTGTCGCATGCCTGCTTCATGTTCGTAGCGCATGACGTAGACTCGGGTGTAGTCGAGCCTGTGTCTTTCGATTGCGAGTGGGATCACGTTGTATGTGGCGATAATCGTCCAGTGGGGCAAGTGCGGCACTATTCCCAACTGTAGATGAGCCTTGGCTGCAATCGCTGTCGCAGGACTGGTAACAGCGTCGTCAAAGACCACTGTGTTTATCTGGATTGGTTCCCCGTGTGGTGTGCGGTTCCTTTTAGGTCCGAGTACCTTTGCATAGGCTATTGCTTTCATCCAATCTTTCGCTTCCTGCCAGGGATGTCGAGATTGACCCGCATGTTTTCAAGGCTGGTTACAATCTGTCTGTGAGCCTCAGACACCATCTTTAACGTCAGTTCTGCGCCGTTCGTCGGGGTGCGGTTTGGTGTGTAATCACCGAATAGGTCGGGTCTCGCTGCATGGACCGTCTCAAACTGTCTTGCAACATCACGCGCCAGCCGCAAGGCTCTAGCAAGAGGTGAGACATCCTCTCTGGTATCAGGCTTGGCTGTGAGCAGGCGTTCGAGTTCAGCCCGGTAAGCAAGCAGAAGGTTATCGATTTTCATCGGAGCAGGCGTGTTGCCATATTCCCCAATGTAACTATCGAGAGCGACCAGCTTGTCTGAGACCGTCTTCTGGTACTCTGCTGTACCGCGATACTCTTGTTCGAGCATTGGTGCTGTGATCCTACGAGTTGATATCATGGTCGTAATCCTCCGTCTGTGGCTGGTGGTCTGGTGTCGATTGCGCTGGTGCTGGTGTTAATGGTGTCAGTCCCGATGCGGCCCAATATGGGGCATAGGTTTCCATGAGAGCTAGTTCGCGGTCGGATGCAGCATAGACAGGCACCCCGCCGCGAGTATGGCCTAGTAATCGTCCGGTGCTCAAACCGCCTCCTGCTTCTTCTGGTTTAGGAAATCATGCAAAGATGGACGTTTCCGCGCCTCACGTTCGGCCTTGCGTTTCTTCTTCTCAATCGCCGCATAGGTCGCAAAGTCTTGCCCCTCACCTGTTCCAAGACTCGCCAGTCTTTGGATTTCACTTCGAGGTATCCGTCTTTCACCCCCGATGTAGATGGACTTCACCTTTTCATAGTGAATAAGATTCTTCACAGTCCTGTTGTGGACCTTAAGCAGCGCCGCTGCTTCGGTAGTCGTGAATAAGAGATCGTTTCCAAAGTCGGGAGACGTTACGGCCTGATGCGCCGCTACGACGTGTGCATCCCGGATGGGGTGGGGTTTCACAGGCTTTGTGGACATGGTTCTCCTCTGGCCGCGAATGCGGGCTCGTTACAGGTTGAATGTTGCGATTGGATCGTGACGATTGGGCTGGTGCGGTTCGGCTGAGGCTAGATGCCGTCGCCTTCTATGGTGTGGCAACCAGGGCCACGTCGATAGGAAGGAACATTTACATCCCCTCTCACACTCATAGACGGGCGCGGAAGGGCCTTTTGTGACATACCCATCCAAAAATCTCACTTCGTGGTACGAGTCGGCTGTTCTTAACATGACCCAGGAAATATCCCCTCTCACACTCATAGACCGGGAAAGTAGGGCCTTTTGTGACATACCCATCCAAAAATCTCACTTCGTGGTACGACCAACTGCAAGGTTTGCACTGGATCACTGCGGAGGCGTGAGTACCTTCTGAAGTCCACGCCAATTGAAGGTTCTGATTAGAACCCTTCACTGATCAATTCGAGGGAGTTGAAGGTGTCGCGGAATTGATGGCGAGGCTCGTTATGCTGATCGATTTCACCAAGGAACTTGGCAAGTGCTTCTATTGTGTAGGGAACGTGGCCCGGCACGGGGCCACGTCCAAAGCCCGGCGCGTACCGAATGAAATCTTTGCGGGTGTCATCAGGAACCGGCATCTCTTCCGGCTTGATCTTGCCATCAGCCAGAGCGGTCAGAGTGGATGAGATGGTCTCGCGCAAGACGCTGGCGTTGGTCTTGTAGGCTTCGCCGTTTTCACGGGCCGGATGCTGCCTATTGATTGCTGCCCTTATTGTGATTCCGCCGAAACAACCTTCCGGGTGCGGGCCATCTGTAGCTGCCGTTCAGGTGACTGGCTCCGGGTGCGGGCGTCCAGGTGCAGGGCTGTCCGTAGCCTCTGGCCGGAACACCTGTCTGTATCAGCCTTCTGTACCGTTCGCTTCGCTCACTTCAAACCCTGTTATCAAACCTTGGGTTCTACTCGTGGTTATAGACTCTGGCCGGAACACCTGTCTGTAAGCCAGACCTGTGGTTCTAGTCTTGGTCGTACCTCCCGTCCGTGACAGCATCGTAAACACCGGAAGGTTGAAACCCAATTGAACCGTAGATAACTGTAGAACTAATCACATAGATAAGGGGTAACTTATTTAGTTTCAATGGGTCAGATGCTCTAACGTAGGTGAATCGCCAATCCAACGTAGGTGAATCGCCAATTTTAGAATCAAATTATTGGTGATTCACCAACGCTTAAAGCCTTTAGATTGATACAGGCTCCGGGGGCCATATCGGGAGAGGTGTTGGCCGTGGATTTCCGTCCGCATCAGGAGTTACACACCAGTATGATGGGAGTTGAGTAACATTGAAACAACTAGACTTAAACCATCTGGGACTCGGCAAAGTCCGAGTCATAGCAAATGTTTACTACTTGGTCAATAGTTTACACTCGGCAAAGTCCGAGTCATCCACTCGGCAAAGTCCGAGTCTTAGATAGGTTAAGTCCAATCATTTCAACATTCATCCATACCTCTTGTTTTTTCTCTAAAGAAGGTTGTTTACAGTCTTTGTTTCTAGTCTTTGGTTCTAGTTACTAGTTAAACAACAACTAAACAACAGACTGTAACAACTAAATGTATCTCGTCTTTTCCTCGTCGGCTAAAGCCTCCTCGTAAAAGACTCGACCCGCCGCGCGGGTCACATTCCGGTAGCAGCGAAGTAAAATAAGGCAGCAAACAAAACGTAGTTAACAAGTGTTCCGCCCGCGCCGCTAGCTGCAAAGTATGCAGTTGAGTCAATCAATCCGCCCTTCCCAAGACACACCATCCGTTACCGGGTCATGCTGCGGCTGTGACTGTAACTGTGGCTGCATCCTCATTCTTAGCTGTCGTGATGGTGGAGGTGATGGAAAGTTCGGCATAGCTGCCTTGACCTTATCGGCTTGGGTAGCTGCTAGGGCTTCTTTGGCTGTTTTGGCTTCTAAGTATGCTGCCCGTCTCTCTTCGCGTGATATGTACTGTGGTGGTCGCTGTGTTGTTTGGGTTGGCTTAGTCATCGGTGGAAAGTCGTCAACAGGCTCGGCAGGAACCACAGGCGTGGACTTTACCGGAGCATCGGTGGTGCGGGTGGGCTTTCTACCTTCTAGATTCGGGGTGGTGTCCAGACGTGCAAAAAACTCCTCTCTCGGAATAAGGTACAAAGTATCGGTTTCGTCTGAGACATGCTCATGCGTAGTGTCTTTGGTCTCCTCGTTGCCAGCCGATTCAACGATGGTGTACTTGTACCGTCTACGCTTACTGTCAATCGGAGTCGCTGTGATCCATCCGAGTTTCACCAATCCTGTGCGTGCCTTTGGAAGCGAGTCTTTGTCTAGTGATGCCATGCGCATCAGGTCGATGTTGCTTATCGTTGCCTCACCGTCAAATTTGATAGCCTCTGCGATGACTTCTAACAAGCGATGTTGCGCCCATGACTTAGGCCACTTTCCGGGGTTGCCATTCTTGCCAACGATGCCACGCGGTACAGGCGTCCATCCACGTCGTAGAGCGATTGTCTTGGGTGCGGTCATTGGCTCACCACCGTTTGCGTGCTGTCACTGGTGTGCATCTCAGTGAACGGTTGCCGGGTGTTGGTGGCGTGGTCTGGCCGTTCCGGTTGATCGGCTTGCTGCTCTCTCGCCCGTGCTTCGTTGTATTCAATGATCGCCAGCATACTTGCTCTGCGGGCTGCTCTCGATTGTCTGGTGTGCATTTGTAAACTCTCCATTTCTGTGCGCCCGTCGCACAGGCCGGTTTGTGGTGCGATGATGTGTCATGGACTGCGGGCAATAAAAAACCAGCCCGGTTAGAGGCTGGTTCGTTTCATGGAAACCCCTGCAATGATTCCCATGTACTGCTCAAATTTTCTGGTACTGGCTATTGGATGCAGCATGAGGCTAGAAGATTCAAAAGGTTGTAGACCTTCGCCCTGATGCCATTTGCTGGTCCAGAATTGACCCAGGACGCATCGGTGACAAGAATTGACCCCAGAGGATCGCCGCTCTGGCCGAGGGCAAGATCAAGCCGGAAGAGATGCCGATTCCTGATGACACCCGCAAAGATTTCATTCGGTACGCGCCGGGCTTTGGACGTGGCCCGGCACGGGGCCACGTTCCCTACACCATGGATGCCCTCGCTAAGTTCCTTGGGGAAGCAACATCTTTGCTACTCATGACTTGCTGCCAGGGAGTCGCCCCATTTACCGTGACTGTCTCATGGTCTATGCGACTGTAACCACAATGGTATCATATATTTACGGACAATTGCAATCCCCCAAAACTGGTATAGGGCGGCTGCTGATTCCGTTGTACAGTGAACCTAGTCGCTCGTCTCCCAACGAAGGGGCATCAGTCATCTGTCTTCTGATTGATGCCCCGCTGACATCGACCATTGGCAGCATACGTCTGCCCACAACCCATTAACCGGCCCCAGGTGGGCCAGAGGAGATTACATCATGGAAAAATGGACCCGCATCAGCTACGTCAACAACGCAGTGACCGCAGAGGAGCAGGCTGCACGCGAGCACCTTCATGCTGCGATGGAAAAAGCCATGGAGACCTATATGAACGAATCGAGGATGCAGGACATTGTTGGGGTTGAGATGTTCCCGTGCGAGGAAGAGGAGCGTGCGGCGTAGATCGGCGTGCAGGATTCCAACTCCCTTTTCAACTCCCCCAAAGATTCCGCGACAGGGATTTACAGGGAGCTAGAGGGATGCTGGCGGAGTCTAAGTTATACTAAATACATAACTTATATTGTTTAGGAAACTGCTGCTCTATCCACCTGAGCTACGGTGCCACGCTTGACCTGCCTGAGATTATATCTTTTGAATCAACGCGGCGAACCACCCTTGAAATATCCCACTTGATTTGTAGGCGGAGCTTCTTTCCCAGACTTTGCATCGTCGAATCTCATTTCCAATAGATTCGTCCGACGCCGCACGACCCAGTTGATCGAAAGCACAAGGATTCCGAAGGTCCGGCAAATTAACGGTCTCAAATGGGAATCGGCCTTCTTTCTTTCCGAAATCAAAATCGTGTAGCATCATCTACGGAAATCGGGAGCGCTTACGACTTTTGGAGTAAACATGTTTTAAGACGCATTAAATCGAGACGAAACCATAAGATGAAATTTCTCCCCAGGAGAGGCTTATGCGAATCGGCATCACTTGTTACCCCACTTATGGTGGCTCCGGGGTGGTGGCCACGGAGTTGGGCATCGAACTGGCCGCGCTGGGCCATGAAATTCATTTCATCTCCTATTCGCAACCCTTCCGCCTGACCGGCCGAAATGAAGGGATTTTCTATCATGAGGTTCCGGTCTCGAGCTACCCGCTGTTTGAGTTTCCTCCTTATGATTTGGCGCTGGCCTCGCGCATGGCCGAGGTGGCCGAGTATTATGCGCTCGACCTGCTCCACGTGCATTATGCCATTCCCCACTCCGTGAGTGCGCTGCTGGCGCGGCAGATGCTGGCTGCGAGCGGGCGGCGTCTACCCTTTGTCACCACACTCCACGGCACCGACATCACGCTAGTCGGCCTGGACCGTAGCTATCTGCCGATCACCCGCTACGCCATTCAGGAGAGCGATGGGGTGACGAGCATCTCGCATTACCTGAAGGAAAAAACGGTTGCCGATTTTGGCGTTACGCGGCCTATTGAAGTGATCTCTAATTTTGTGAACTGCGACCTGTATGCGCCCGCGCCCGATGAAGTGCGCAGGCAGGAGGCGCGGAAGCGCTGGCTCAGCTGCGCCGAAGAAGCAGTGCTGATGCACCTTTCGAATTTCCGGCCAGTTAAGCGTGTCGTGGATGCAGTGAGGATCTTCGCCAGGGTGGCGCATGCTACTCCGGCGCAACTGGTTCTCATCGGCGATGGCCCGGATCGATCGGAAGCCGAGTGGTTGGCTCACGAACTCGGCATCCATGCCCGCATCCATTTCCTGGGCAAACAAGGACGCGTCCACGAGTTGTTGCCGCTGGCCGATCTTCTGCTTATGCCGAGCGCGCTCGAATCGTTTGGCCTAGTGGCTCTGGAAGCCATGGCGTGCAAGGTTCCGACGATCGCGACCCGGGTGGGCGGGGTTCCCGAGCTGATTGACGATGGCCAGACAGGACTTCTGTTCGATGCCGGCGATGTGGACGCAATGGCAAAAGCGGCCGTGGAGCTGCTCAACGATAAGCCGCGGCTCAATGCGATGCGGGAGGCGGGCCGGCATACGGCGCAGAAGCGTTATTGCGCCACGCTGGTGGTTCCGCAATATGTCCGGTTCTACGAACGGTTGCTGGGGTAAGAGGCTCGGGGTCCAAGATCAGGATGAGGGATTTTGGGCCGGGATGGATTCGACTTTGGGGTCAAAGCCAAGCTGAAGCCAGAAACTCGTGACCAGGGCAAGCGTCTTCGGGCTGGTCGCCGGGCCGGCGCGGAGTTGAATCGCACAGTTTGAGCCGGCGGCAAAATCGGCGAGGGCGGAGGGTGAGACGGCGATCGCTACGCACTTTTCGGGACGATAGGTACAGGCGGCCAAGTCGCCGATGGATAGCTCGGTGGTGGGCGTGGCGATTACAGTCCGCGGAGGGGCCATGCGATCAATAAGCCAAAGAATTTCGAGCTTCGATTCCAACTCGTCAGGGACGCAATCGATAGCTAAGTCGGCGTCGCGGACTGCGTCCTCGATCGTGGAGACGAAAACGACACCCGCGCCCCCCTGGTCGCTCAACACCTCAGGATGGAGTTGCTCGCGAATGTACTCATGGGCGTGACGGAGGGCGCCGGGCAGCACATCCTCAAGCACCACGCGAAAGCCGGAACTCGCGGCGCGGACGGCCAAACGCCGGCCAAGAGGACCGGCGCCGATGATGGCGACAGTTGTGAGGCTGTCTGGCGATGGTGGCATCTTCCAATCATCTGCTGGCGCTTGCATGTGTCCGAAGGCCAAGCCGGATTACTTGGCGTTGAGCGCCTCGACGACGTCCTCGGCGTTGGGCCGAGAATGCTGGAGGTGCTCGGCGACGCGGGTGCGCTCCTCGGCCGTGAGCACGGGCGCCGCGGCGAGGACCCTGCGCAGGGTCACGGCAACGTCGTCAATCAGGTTCATCAGGCGAATGGCTTCTCCGGAAAGTGGCATGTGGTTCCTCGATAGTTGCGTTCCCGTTTCATTGTAGGGGGCCGGGTTGAATGGGGCAAAGCCGCGGGACCCGCGGCACGCGCCGAAGCTCTCCGAGAGGCGGATGCTATTCTCGAAGGAATCCGGTTGAGTTCGTGACGCTGGCTGCATTTCGTGCAGGGAGGGACAGGACTCGATGGGCGTGCCCAACATCTCCAGACGTGACTTTCTGATGAAAATCGGCCAAGCCGGCGGATTCAGCGCCGCGTTTCTTGCGATGCAGGGATTAGGGCTGATGCCGCAGGCGGAGGCGATGCGGCCGCTTGAAGCCGCGCCGGATGTGGGAAAGGGTATGACGGTGGCCATTCTGGGCGGCGGCATCGCGGGGCTGGTGGCGGCCTATGAGATGAGGGCGCTGGGCTATAAGTGCGTGGTGCTGGAGGCGCGGCATCGGCCCGGCGGACGGAACTGGTCCGTGCGCGGAGGAGACACGGTGGAGTTCCTCGACGGCACCCGACAGAAATGCACTTGGGAGCGGGGCCACTACCAGAACTTTGGGCCGGCGCGGCTGCCTTCGGTGCACAAAAACATGTTGGGCTATTGCCGGAAGCTGGGCGTAGCGCTGGAAGTGGAGGTGAACACCAGCCGGTCGAGCTACCTGGAGAATGACGACGCGAACGGGGGCAAACCGGCGGTCCAGCGCGAGGTGATTAACGACACGCGCGGGCATGTGAGCGAACTCTTGGGCAAGTGCATTCGGCAGGGCGCGCTCGACCAGGATCTGAGCGAGGAAGACCGCGACCGGATGCTGAGCTTTTTGCGCCAATACGGACCCCTGGACAGCACGGGCGCATACGTGGGCAGCTCGCGGGCCGGATACATCAGACTCCCGGGCGCGGGCGACCAGGAGGGCATAATCGCCAAGCCGGTCGATATGCATACATTGCTCGACGAGGACTTCTGGGATGGGATTCTGTTCGAAGAAGTTTTTGACATGCAGGCCACGATGTTCCAACCGGTGGGCGGCATGGACCGGATTCCCTATGCATTTGCCCGCGCGTTGGGGAAAACGATCCACTATGAAGCGGTGGTGACGGAAATCCGCAAAACTGCGAAGGGCGTGCGCATCGGGTATACGCAGGGCGGCCGGACCAAAGCGCTTGAGGCCGATTATTGCTTCTGCGCGCTGCCCATGACCATGCTCAAAAAGATTCCCAACGATTTCAGCGCGCCGTATAAACGGGTGATCGAGGATTGCAATTATGCGGCCGCCTACAAGATCGCGTGGGAGAGCCGGCGGTTCTGGGAGCAGGACTACAACATTTACGGCGGACTGGAGTCTGTGAACCGGGGATGCAGCCCGGTGTGGTTTCCCTCCGGCGGGATGTTTATGGAGCGCGGCGTACTGGTGAGCGGGTACGCGATGGACTCGTGGGGCGAATTTGCGACTATGACGATGGAGCAAAAATTCGCCGAATCGCGGAAGACAATCGAGCGGCTGCACCCGGGGCATGGCAAGGAACTGGAAAAACCGATGTACGTGAGCTGGCGGCAGATCGCTTTCAACGAAGGCTCGTGGGTGGAGTCGTATGGGCCGAATGAGCCCACTCGCGGCTGGGGCGACGACGCGCATCGGGTGAATCCGGGGTATGAGACGCTGATTCAGCCGGATGGGCCGATTTATTTTGTCGGCGACCATGTGAGCCAAATCGTGGCCTGGCAGGAGGGCGCGGCGGTGAGCGCGCTGCGGGCGGTGCAGATGCTGAGCGACCGGGTGCGCGTCCGACAAAGCGGCTAACTTATCCATACTTGGCCAACCCGTGTATGGCTACCCCTACCCCCTCCCCCCCCTTTCTGTAAGCAAATATGCTGCTTTCAGAGGCTTACGCAAGTTGATTCGCCGTAAATATACGGATTCAGGCATGTTATCCGCAGATTAAAGAGAGCAAAGAGGTTACGGTCATTCATTTCGGCATTTGTCCTTGTTTCGCCGGTTTTCTTCGGCTGCAATTTCCCATGGGACGCCTCTAATTTGCGCTGGACTGCCCCGATTTCGGAGCCATTTCCCAAATTGTGGGATACGATCTCCTTCCGGACGGAGTTCCCCCGGGGAATTGGAGCGCCGGCTTCCAGTGGAACAATTCCCATTTCCGAGTATGAATGGTTCCAGTATGACGAAAGACGCGAAATTACCGGTAAATCCGGGGAAATTTTTTTTCTGGGCGGAGTTATGGGTCGCTAGGTTCTAGCGGAGTGCGCCAAAAAGCAACCGCGGATCCTCCCCTTCCCTACGCTCAGGGTCGGGATGATAACGCAGCTTTGCGGGAGTTGGATGGCCGATTTTCGGTGGAACCCATCCGCTTTTTCCGAGCTAACCGGCGAGACGGCGGAGCGGCCGTCTTACGACTGGAGTCCGTCCCATGACCAACGGGGGATGCTGAGGCCGTTCGGCACGTCCTCGGCGGACCGGTAATAGCGGGCCATGGAGTGGGTGGTGGCCCAGGCGAAGTAATCATGCAGCGCCTGCCGTAAAGCAGGATCGTTCGCCAGCCCGACATCGGCCAAGGCCTGGTCGAAACAGACAATGGCGCGGCGATCCATTTCTTCGTGTTTGCCGTTCCCGCTGTGGATGCGGACGACGCTGGTTTCGTCGCCATAGGAATCGGAATAGGCAGTTGGGCCACCGAGCGCCTCGACCCAATAGGCGGCGAGCCGCTCCGTGTGCTCGGGGTGGAAGCCATGGCTGAAGGCATGGGCGACCACTTGGTCAGCCATGACGCGGCGATGCCAGGCGCCGGCAAGGCGGCGCAGACCGTCGGCGCCACCGGCTGCTTCGAAGATGGTTTTCATTCCTGCAGGATCGCAAGGTCGCGGTTGTTTGGGCAAGGGGATGGCCCGGCGCTGCGACCGCGGCCTCCCAGGTCTCCAAAGCGAGAACTGGGGGGCGCGCCCTTACCAGAGAGGAAATCAACTACCGGAACTTCTCCGTTATTGCGAGATGAGGGATTAGGATTCATGCTCTCCCACCCTTCGCTAGAAAGAAGCGAAGGATGGGGCACCCAAGCTGTCTTGCTCCAGCAAGGCTGGGCCACCCGGCCCATTAACCGAGAATTAACACGATCACCGGGGGATGCGGCATGATTCAGCTTTACGGCCGTGCGCTCGCCGGGCTAGCATCCTGAAACGAGGTTCAGCACACATCCCGCGGGAACCGAGATCCAACTGCAAGCTCGACAGGAGCATTGAGGGAATACGAGCGTCTCACCGCTCTTGGGCGCCGGAACCAGCACAGGAACGGGGGGAGCGCTTCAATCAATCCATCTTGGCCAACTTGGAGAAACGTATGTCGAATACTCACCGTTGGGGCATCGCGGCTGCCGGCTTCCTGATGCAGATCGCCTTAGGCGCCGTGTATGCCTGGAGCGTTTTCGTCAATCCCCTGATTGCCCGATTTGGCTGGACGCGGAGCCAGGTGACTTTGGCGTTCACCATCTGCATCTTTTTTCTCGGCATCGGGGCCTTCTTTGGCGGGCAGTGGCTGAACGCGAAGGGCCCGCGCGCGGTTACCATCACCGCGGCCCTTCTTTACGGCCTGGGTGTGTTCTTCGCCGGTTGGTCGAACATCGGCCTGTGGTGGCTCTATCTCACCTACGGCGTCATTGGGGGCACGGGCATCGGTCTCGGCTACATTGTGCCCATCGCGGTGCTGGTGAAGTGGTTCCCTGACCGCCGCGGGCTCATCACTGGAATCGCGGTGGGAGGCTTCGGCGCGGGCGCTCTCGTGACGGCTCCCATCGCGGCGCGTCTGATTAAGGATCCCTCGATTGGCGTGTTGTCCACCTTCAAGTACCTCGGGATTGCGTATCTGGCCGTGGTCATCCTTGCGGGAATGTTCATGCATCTTCCGGCGGAAGGATGGCGCCCGGAGGGCTGGACGCCGAGCGCGACGCAAGCCCGCCAACGCGCTGCGCGCGATTACACCCTTGCCGAATCGCTCCGCACCTGGCAGTGGTGGGCATTGTGGCTTACCCTGTTCCTCAACGTGACCGCAGGGATTTCTCTGATCTCGCAGGAATCGCCCATGTTTCAAAAGTTCGCCGGAGTCACCGCCATCGTGGCCGGAAGCATGGTGGGCATTGTCAGCATCGGCAATTCGGTGGGCCGGATCTTCTGGGCATGGGTCTCGGATAGCATCACCCGGCGCTGGACGTTCATCACGATGTTCCTGCTTCAGGTGGTCCTGTTCTGGATTCTGCCGGCGCTGACAGGCGTCACGATCCTCATGGTCGTTTCGTTCGTCATCCTGATGTGCTACGGCGGCGGATTCGGCACCATGCCTGCCTTTGCGGCCGACTACTTCGGCAGCAAAAACGTGGGGCCGATCTACGGGCTGATGCTGACGGCCTGGGGATTCGCGAGCGCGTTTGGCCCGCTGCTACTGGCCAACACACTCAAGTCAAGCGGCGGATACGTGAGCGGCCTGCACATCATCGCGGTGATCCTGGTCGTCTCGACCATTCTGCCCATCCTTGTTCGCCCGCCGCAGGAGCAGGGCGCACAACCTGCCAGGGAAAGCATCAAGGCCACGACGTGAACTTCATTATGGCTGGGAAGGCAAGCGCCAGTCTGGCCCCGGGCGCAGCAATCCTCTCCGCCGCATCTTGTGGGAAAGAGAAATTAGCCTAGGAGTCTGTCGGAAATAGATTTCTGATCGTTTAGAATCAACAACTTACGAATTCTACAGATTTTCGTATATCGTTGATTCTAAATCAGTTATGAAATCAAAAAGTTCAATCTCCGACACACTCCTAGCGGGGTAGGTGGAATTACGGCGGCTCTCCAATTCCCGTGGAGTTTGGATGGGGCGTGCCGGGTGTCGTTCTTCTTGAAAGGAACGCCACTTTAGGTTCGAGCCTTTGCCCTGCACCAATTGGAGAACCGCGATAGCCGCAACGATCGCGGGACTCATGGCGTAGCGCGCACCACAATCCGGGTTCCGGGCGGGACCATCGCGCCCGGCGCGGGCGCCTGTTCGCGGGCCGTGCCGTTGCCGGTGATTACCACCACCAGTCCGGCCGCGCCAGCCTGCTCAATGACCTTGCGCACCGGCAGCCCGACGAGTGACGGGACTTGAAGCATCTTTGTGGTGGGAACCAGCACCGCTTTGGCTGACGAGGGTGCGGAATCCGTCGTCGCCGCCGGCTGCGCAGGGCTCGCCGGAAGGGTCTGCGGCGCCTGCGCCGCGCCGCCGGGCGCTGGCGAGGGCTGAGCGAGCATCGCGTGCAGAGGATCGTCGCTGGGCAGATCGTTGGCTGCGTCGTACAAGGCCTGGATGTCTTCACTTTGGGGCGCCGAGTCGTCTTCGACGATTTTTGTCTCGGGCTTCGGCTTGACGTTTTGAGGCCGCAACGGAATATCGTGCGCAACGCCCAGGTATTCGAGCACCTGCTGCGCCACCTCGGCAAAGACCGGAGCCGACACCTCGGCGCCGTAATACGCACCCCTGGGTGAGTCGATGACCACAGCCACGGCGATCGCGGGGTTGTTGACGGGCGCAAACCCTGCGAACGAGGCAATATGCATGGTCTTCGAATAGGTGTGGGTCCGGGGGTCGATTTTTTGCGCGGTCCCGGTTTTGCCGGCCGAGGAGTAGCCGTCGAGTTGCGCCGCCTTGCCGGTGCCGTTCAGCACCACGCCCTCCATCATCTGGCGCATCTGGGCCGCGGACAGCGTGCTGAGGACGCGATGCGCGCCGGGCGGAAGCGGATCGGGCAAGTCCTCATCCGGCCGGGACGGCGCCGGCGCAGGATCGCCGAGGGAATCTTGTCCAAGTTGCCCGGGAAAGAGGATGTGGGGCGGCAGGTAGACGCCGCCATTGGCGATTGCGGACACCATGGTGACCAGTTGCAACGGGGTAACGGCGACTTCCTGCCCAATGGCGATCGACGCGATCGAAGTCTTGCCCCAGCGGCTCGGTGGCCGCAGCAGCCCGCGCGTCTCGCCGGGCAGTTCCACGCTGGATCGCATGCCGAAGCCGAAGCCGCGGATGTAGCGGTAAAACCGCTCGGGGCCGAGTTGCAAGGCCAGCTTCACCGCGGCCACGTCGCTGGAGCGGGCCAGCGCCGTGGCCACGGTGACTTTGCCCAGTCCGCGGTCGCTGCGATCGTCGTGAATGACACGGCCGTCGAGGGTAATCTGTCCGCCCTGACAATCGATGATGTCGTCGGGCGCGACCAGGTGCTGATCGAGCGCCGCCGAGTACGTCACCAGCTTGAAAGTCGATCCCGGCTCGTACACGTCGCTCACGGCATGGTCGCGCAGCAGCGCCGGCGTGGTGTGGCGAAAATCGTTGGGGTTGAAAGTCGGCCGAATGGCGAGGGCGAGAAGTTGACCGCTATGCACGTCCTGCACCACAATCGTGCCATTGAGCGCCTTGGTTTTGTCCATGGCGTGGTCGAGCGCCCGCTCGGCCATGAACTGAATATTTTCGTCGAGGGTCAGCGCTAGGTTGCGGCCGGGTTGCGGGTCGCGCTCGCTCGAGCCCAGCACGCGCCGCCGCGCATCCACGGCCATATACATGCGTCCCGGCTCGCCGTGCAGGCCGGCGTCGAATTTTTCCTCCAGGCCGCCCAGCCCGGCGTCGTCGACGCCCACATAGCCCAACACCTGCGCGGCCAGGTCGTTATTGGGATAAAAGCGCTCAAATTCCTTCTGGAAATAAACGCCCTTCATTTTGAGGGCGCGCACCCGGTCCGCGACATCCGGCGTGACGCGGCGCGCCACCCAGGCAAAATTGTGCCCATGACCGAGCCGGTCGGCGATCTGCGCTTCGGTAGTCTGCGCATCTTCGGGGTCGGTGTGGACAATCGCGGCCAACGCGCGCGCGGCTGCCGGGATATCGTCGATCTCTGTGGGATCGGCGTAGATTGAGTCGACCAGCACCGTCATGGCCAGCTCATGGAGGTTGCGATCGTAGAGGATGCCGCGGCGCGGCGCTACCTCGAAGGTGCGCTGTTGCTGCTTGGCGGCGCGCCCGACGTAGGCGCCATGTTTGATGACCTGGATCCAGAACAGGCGAGCCGCAATCGCACTCGCCCACACCAGAAAAAGGAGGCAAATGAGCAAGAACCGTTTGCGTTGGAGCGGAATCGCGCGCGGGGCATGGGCGCGATTGCGAACGGCTCGGACGGCTGCCTGCATGGCGGATGAAGCTCCTGGCGGCGGGCTTTCGGCTTTCATCTCTCAGCTTTCAGCGGAAAGCGTGTCGCCATTTCTCAGCTTCCCGCTGCGCCGCGAATGACATGATGCCCACCAGCCAAACTGTCCGTCCGCGAACGACGCCGAAAGCGGAAATCCGCTTCTCACTCCGTGCCTGGGGTCGTTAACTGGGCAAGAGCCGGCGCATTCGGATCGGGGCGCGCGTTAGCCTGAACCACCTGACCCGGCTGCGGAGCGGCAAGGCCAAACTGCCGCGCCATCCTATCGATGCGCGCGGGCTGAGCTAGCTCAGCTTCGCTCAGACGCAACAGCCGGTTCTGCTCGCGCAATTGTTCAAGCACCTGCTTCTCGCTTTCCACGTGATAGCTGCTTTCGATGGCGTAGAAATGTTGCAATCCATACACCATGACCAGCGAAAAGAGCACGGCTACGGCGGCCGAGAAGACCCGCATCTCGCGCGCCCGCACCGGGTCCGGCGCCTTGACCAGCCGGGAGTTGTCGAAGCGTTTGATAAAGTGGAACTCCGGCGTGCGCATGCGCCGCCGGCGCAAGGGCTGCTCGGCCATCAACGCGGCGTTGTGCTCGGCAATCCGCGCGCTCCAACTCCGGCCGCCCTCAAAATAATTTGTCGCACACGCCGCCATCCAATTTCTCCTCAGAGTGCAGTTCTGGGTTCGTAGTTATCAGTTCCTTGTGTATCCTGCAATAGCAAACAGGAACCAGAAACTTCATGCTGTTTACTGCCGTTCCGCCGCCCGCAATTTTGCGCTGCGCGATCTCGGGTTGCGCTCAATCTCCGCCTCGTTTGCCGTCACCGGCTTTCTAGTTAAAACCTTCCAGATTCCTCTGCGCGCGCCGTCTCGAAGATTGTCTTTCGCGATGCGGTCTTCGAGAGAATGAAAGCTGATGGTGACGAGCCGTCCCGAGGGCTTAAGCAATCGTGGCGCGGCCTCGAACAACGCCCGGATTTCGTCCAGTTCGCGATTGACGTAGATGCGCAGAGCCTGAAATGTTTTGGTCGCCGGATGAAGATGTTTCATTGGCGGGACGGCTGCGGCTACAATTCGGGCCAATTGCCCCGTGCTCGTAACCGGCCGCCCCCGCACAATGGCTCTGGCGACTGTCCGCGACCTCCTTTCCTGACCGTATTCGTAAATGAGGTCCGCCAACACGCGCTCGCTCGCCTCATTCACCACTTGATTGGCGGTCACCCCGGTGCGCGGATTCATGCGCATATCCAAAGGCCCGTCCGCCTGAAAACTAAATCCCCTGCGCGCTTCGTCGAACTGCAAACTGCTGGCGCCGAAATCGGCCAGCAGCCCATCCGCTGCGCCGGCCGCCAGGTGGCGCGCCACCGAACTAAACGCCTCGCCGATCAGCATCACCTCAGGCGCCTCGCCATCTAGCTCCTGGCGGACCTCGTCAAGTCGCGCGCTTGCCAGCGCCAGCGCTTCGGGATCGCGATCAAATCCAATCAGCCGCCCCGTCGGGCCCAGGCGCCGCACAATTCCCTCCGCATGCCCACCAAGGCCCAGGGTGCAATCCACATACGTGCCGCCGCGCTGCACGCCCAGAAAATCAATCGCTACTTCAAAAAGAACCGGCACATGGCGTGCGTAGGGCTGCGTCATGCGCTTCCCCTCAGGGGTTTCGTTGCCACTCCCGGCGGCTCAAAACGGCCGCCACCGCCCGGCGATCTTCCGCGGTCATTGCATTGGCCGGCAATGCTTCTTCGAATTGCGCCAGATTGTGGACTTCCAGATAGTTGATCTTCCCCATCACGGCCACTTCCGCGTCCAGCTTCGCCGTTCCCCGCAAAATTTGCGGCAGCACGATGCGCGCCTGCTGGTCCATCTCCATCTGCTGGCCGTAGTAGCTGGTCAAGTTCAGGTACTTCTGGACCCCGTCATCCATGGCGCCAAATTCCGCCAGCTGGGTTTCGCGCTTTTCCCATTCGGGCAGCGGCCAAATCTCGGCGCTCTTGCCGTCCGCGCTGGTGACATAGAACTGCGTCACATGCTGCGCATCGAGCAACTGCTTGAATGCTGCCGGCACCTTGAGCCGTCCCTTCTCGTCCACCTTCGCCGGATGGTTACCGCGAAACATCTATGCTGCCTTTTCCCGTCGCGGCCGACTGCGCCAGGTTGCCGCGCTTCATGGGTCGGCCTCTGCAGGCTTTTCCAGGCCGGCGGCGCGCCGATTAGCCCAATTGGTTCCCGCGAAATACTTGGAGTTCAAGTCTGCACCGGAAAGAACGGAGTAGACTTTTATTGAGATGCGGTTGAGCGGCTCAATGGCTCCACTTAACTCCAGAAAACTCCACCCTGAGTGTACCTCGATTTGACTCTTACGCCAAGGCAAAATTGGGCGTCGCGCTGACCGGAGCAGCCGCTTTTGTGCAAATCTCGCCTGATGGGGGTTGGCGAACTTGATGCCCCAATATCTAGTGTTTACTGGTTTGGTTCGCCCTTTTGGGATGGCCGAGCCGACCCAATCCGTGGTAAGGCCGTTAAAAGCCCGAAGCAGATTCGGGAAGACTCAAAAATTGAACATCGCCTGGATCGAGATATTCCGGTTGCCCGCCGTGGGCGAGGCAAAGAATTGTCCGGCCAGCGTCTGCGACTTACCGAAGAACTGCTGCAGCTCGTACACGTCAGAGCTGTTGAGCGTTGGGGAAAGCGCGCCGTTCGGCGTCCCCAGGTTCTCGTGGTTCAGGAGGTTCGAGCTCCAAAGCGAAAGCGTCAGGCTGTATTTGCGCGGAACAGTCTCGTCGAGCCGGCCCGGACCGCCGCGGCTGCCGCTCAAGCCTCCGCCGCTTAATCCTCGAGGGCCGCGAAAGCCTCCGCCTCCGCCCGGACCACCCGGGCCGACTCCGCCTTGCACCTTCGGCCCGATGCCAATCACCTTGGCCAGGCGCATATTGAGGGCTACATTCGCCGGCCCTGTGCCCAGGCCGTAGGGCACGATCTTTTCGGTTGCTGCATAGGACTCAATGGGCGCGCCGCTGGCCGGGCTCTGGGCGCCGTAAGGCAGCGCGTCGAAGCAGCCCCAGGGCGTGGAGAACGCAGTCGGCTCCGAGCAACTGGCCGCGTAGGTGGGGCGCGCGTTGAACTGGTTGTTCCCGGTCAGGTCGCTCCCCGTCGTGATGTTGAACGGCGTGCCAGAGTAGGCGACCACCATGGGCGACACCGAGACCGCCCAGGGCAGCATGAAATTTCCGAACAGCATGAAGCGGTTGCGGATATCGAAACTCGTCCGCCCGTAATCGAGTCCGGGATCGCTCGAAACCGAGGGCACCGAACTTACTCCGCTGGTGTCGCCGTGGGCATTCGAATAAGTGTAGTTGGTGAAGAAGCTGAATCTCCGGTATGTGGCCCGCATGGTGGCCATAACTTGATGCTCGCGGTAAAATCCGCCCGATTGATACTGCAAGTTGTTGGTCGAGGGCGCGGGCGGAGCCGCGGCAGGATATGTGTCGCTTAACGCGTTGGCGAGCGGAAACACCGCCGCCGCACTCAGATTGTCGGTGAAATACTGGTGGATTCCCTGCGAATAGACGTAAGTCACGTTGCCGGTAATCGATCGGGTGATTTGCCGGTCCACTCCGATCGCCGCTTCCATATCGTTGGCGGCGTGAAACTTTGGCGCAATGGTGTAATACGTGGGAGCATTCCTCCCCGTTGCGCTGCCCGAGGTGCTGGCGGTAAGCGGCGTGGTCGTGTACTGGTTGAAGGTGATGCCCGTGGTCTGGATGAACTGCTGTTCGTTCACGCCGTTCTCATGGATGGTGTTGATGACGTAAGGAGCGCTGGCGCCGAATCCGTTGGCCACAGTGAAACGCTGGTAGAACCAGCCGTATCCCGCGCGCAGCACGGTCTTCGGATTCCGGTCCGACTTCTTGCCTAGCGCGTAGGCCAGGCTCAGACGCGGCGCCCAGTCGTCCTTGTCGCTGATCCAGTTCTGGGTCTCCCAGCGCACCCCATAACTGAAGGTGAACCGCGGGTTGACCTTCCAGTCATCCTGGTAAAACAGCGCCGCATCGAACAGCACCGCCCGCGCCACCGGATTGTTGATCTTCGTGTAGGTGTACTGCTGCGGAACGCAACTTGACGGAGGCGTAACGCCGGGCGGAGTGGAATAGCAGCCCTGGAACGACGCCGTGCTTGAAAATGTGTACGCCCCATTGCTCCCCCCGGTGGTGTAATTCACGTCCGGATACGCGCGCAACCGGGTTCCGAAATTCAACGAGTGCGCTCCTTCTGCCCCGGAGAAATAATCCTGCAGCTCCATGTCGTTTTCGTGATCTATCGACGTCTGTTCGGCGTTGCCGCCGTCCGAGAATTGCTCCTGCACCGCGTACGATGGGAGATTCGACACCGCCGCCGTATAGTCGCGGACGCGCCGGTACTGGAAACGGATATCGTCAACCAGGTTTTTGCTCAGCGTCCAACTGTCGGAAATCTGCCATGCGTTTTCCTGGTCATCGCTATTGGTCGCCTGCTCCGGCAGCGTGAGGCCGTTCGTTCCGATGCTGTCGGTGCTTTGTGAACGGTTGTAGGTTTCGCGCATGGTTAGCGTATTGGATTCGCCCATTCCGACGTCGAGGCGCGGGCTGATATCGAGCCGCGCGGTCGGGTTCCCAAAGGCTTCGTCAATCGAGATCCCATTCGGGGCGGCGGTCGTGATGCTGGCTGGATTGATGGCCGAGACAATATTTTCGTTTTGCTGTTGGCGCCCGAACCCGCTGACGAAGTAAGATGTGGTCTTGGTGATTGGGCCGCTCGCCGATCCGCGCATGAACCAGGAATAGTAAGGCGGCTCGGAAACACCGACCAGAAGCGGATTCTGAGTGTTGAATGCCGAGTCGTTTCCCGAGACTTGATAGTCTCCGTGGAGCGAGCCCGTGCCGGGCTTGGTGAAGATCTCGATGCGTCCGTAGCCCAGCCGGTCGTACTCGGCGGAAAACGGGTTCTGATTCACGCGAATCTCGCGGATGGACGATTTGGGCGGCAACTGGCCGCCGGTAAATCCGTCAATATAAATCTGCCCGCCGTTGGGGCCCGCAGCCGGACCGGCCAGCGCCTCCAGTTCATTCTGCAACTCGTCGGGATCGTCGGACAATGCGTTCAGAGCCTTGCCCGTGATGATCACTGCGTTCGCATTGCTCTCCGGACTGGTGCTGACGGTGTTGCTCTCCGCCTGCACCTGCACCTGCTGCTGCTCCACCTGAATCTGCAGTTTCGCGTTGATGGTGCGCGTCCGGCCCGCCGCCACCACGATGCCGGGAACCGCGTACGCGGCGAAGCCCGGAGCGGTCGCGGTGACGCCGTAGGTGCCCGGTGGAAGGCCTTGAATGGAGTAGGCGCCGACAGCATCGGAGGTGGCTTTGCCGGCCACTTTCCCTGCCGTAGTGGTCGCGACCACGGTGGCGCCCGGAATAACCGCTCCGGTCGGATCGGCGACCTGGCCGTGAATGCTGCCGGTTGCTGCTTGCCCGCTGTTCTGCGCGAACGCCGGCATGGCGCAAGCTGCGGCCAGGCAAGCCAGCGCCGCGATCCACGGCCGTATTGCCGCTGCAACTCGCGTCCAATTCCACCTGCTGAAGATCCTGGGTGTCATGGTTCTCATGAAAAAAAATGAAAATCCCGTCTCGACGGCTGCCTCATTCTTCCTCAAACCGCTGCCTCGCTTATCGGTTTTCCTCAAACAGGGATGCGCGATCGCGCCTGTCATCCCAACTGCGCAAATCGTGCGCGCACATAAGAAGCGCCCCTCGCGCCATCGGTTCACGGGAACCTCTATTGTGCTGGGGTTGCTTGCGCTTTCAAAAAAACGGTTCGCGTAGCCACGTGTTCTTTCCCGTCGAAGCCGTGCGCACCTGTTCAATCTGACGTAAGAAAAATTTCTAAAGTTTACCTTGAGTCCATCTCCGTTTTCCGCGGCGGAAGTCGAGACGGGTTACAGATCAATCCTCGTTCGGTCTCATTCGGCCTCATTCACGTCACTCGCCTCATTCGCCGGATTGCCAGGGACGGCCGCGAGGTCGCGTAGCACGTCCTGCTCCTTCATCCGTTTTGCAATTTCCTCTGTAAGTCGAATGGATTCCGGGCTGCCGGCCTGGGATAGCGCGTCACCGAGCAGTTCCGTCAGCTCCTGGGACTGTGAGAGCGCAGCCCCGAGAGCCCGCTCCACCACGGCGCGTTTCTCCGCGATCAGGGTCTCGAGTCCAAAACGATGACCGATGTGACACCGAAATTCGCGCAAGTTGCCCATTTGGACCGCAGTCATCGCTCCGCCACACTCCGCACAAGCCTGGCCACTTGCCTGAATCCGAGCCTCTAAAGGCACATCCTGGAAGGGGCGATGTTCATCGGCCATAGCAAACCTCGTCAAAAGAGGAACCATTTCGGCGAGCCGGACAATATATTGGACATGCAAACCGCGAATGGCGCTGTCCGGCATCGAGCGAAATGTGGCTTCTTCGGGGTCCTGGACAATGGTGACGCCGTGGCGCTGCTGGATCTCCCACAGCCCGGCGGCGCCATCATCCAATAATCCGGTCAACAGCACCCCGACAACCCTCTCACCGAATGTGGCCGCGGCGGAACGAAACATCACATTCACGCAGGGGCGCTGCATGTTTTCTCTGGGACCGTGGCTAAGCTGAATTCTGCTGCCATCAAAGGTCAGGTGATAATCGGGCGGCGCGACGTAGATGCGACCTGGCTTAATGGCCTCTCCATCCTCGGCGTCGGCCGCATAAAGCGCGCCGACTTGATTCAGCAGCCCAGGCAGGATTCCCTCGCCTCGTTCCACCAGATGCACAGTGACGAATATCGCCGCCCGCAAATCCGCGGGAAAACCTGCGGCCAATCGCTGGACGGCCTCAAATCCACCGGCGGACGCGCCGATGACGATAATGTCGCGTGCGGCCATTGGTGGTAGGATGCGCCGCGAGTGACGGAAGATACCGTCTCTCTGCGGTTTGGAGACACTGTCCGCGCGTGAAAGAGCTCTTTATTGGATGAAGAAGATGGCGGCTCCCAAGGCCGCGACTCCCACGGTTATCCAAGCCACGTAGTCAGCGGGCTGGCCGCTCTGCAGCCGCCGGGCTAAGGACATGCGGCCCTCCAAACGTGTGGCCCACCGCGCCCATCGCGGAATGCCGAGATGGAAGACGGCCCAGGCAGCCAGCAGACATGCGGCGGCGAAGGCGGCAAGTCCGTGGATAGCGAGAGAAGCGAGATCGATGGCCGGCACGTGCGGCAGGGTTGCCGGATGTGGAGAGTGGGAATAGATAAGAGCGATGTAGCCGCTTTGGGAAAGCACGCGGCTCGCCGCCTGCGCAAGATGCGATCGCAAAGAGGGCGGAAAGAAGATGGCGATGCTTCCTAGAACGCAGAGAGCAGC
>JASHOC010000144.1 GCA_030041305.1 Acidobacteriaceae bacterium | reverse complement strand
CTTTCCCGATCTCTCGCTGGCGGTGGTGAAGCTTTTGGGACCGGGCGAGTACGTACTCGTGAGGCCGAGCCAACCCTCGCCGGGTCATTTTGGGTTGGCGGTCGAGGATTACACCCATTCGACCGCGCCCAATCGCCGCTTTCCCGATCTCGTGGCGCAGCGCCTGCTCAAGGCCTGGTTTTCCCGGGCGGCGCAACCGTATACAGAAGAGCAGCTCGAGGCCATCGCGGCGCGGTGCACACAGATGGAAGACGCGGCGCGCAAGGTGGAGCGGGAGATGCAAAAGCGCATTGCCGCGGTGGCGCTGGCCAAGCACATCGGGCAAAGCTACCGGGCCGTGGTGACCGGCGTGAACCAGCACGGAATTTTTGTGCGGGCGCTCGACGCGCACGTGGAAGGGATGCTGGTGCATGGCGGCAAAGGGCTGGATGTGGGCGACCGGTTGACGGTGAGGCTGGTGTCCACCGATCCGGAGCGCGGCTTTATCGATTTCGCCATTTAGAGGCTTACAGCGCACGTTCGCCGAAGGGAATAGAGGGCGAATCTTGAGGACGCATATCTCTGTGTCTTCGCACGCCACTCCTGCGTCTAATTGAGAAGGATTGCGCCGGCGCAACGAAGATTCCACGGCGGTTTCAAGAAGTTGCTTCGCCTTGGCGGAAGAAAGCCGGATACTGTCGCTCGAGGAAAATTGCTCGACTGGAGAGCGGCGGCGGAAAGCTAAAGCAGCCTTGGGATCGCTCCCAGCCGCTTGCTTGAAGCACAAGGGGCGAAGGGACGCTTTCTGCCCTAGGCAAAACCTTGATCGCACGAGCATAGGGTAAGGGAGTCTCGACCGGAAGGAACGGCCGCGGGCTTGCAACTGGAGAATGGATGCGTTTCTTTTGGGGATGGATTGCGGGGACGCTTTTTCCCGGCATCGCATTTGGGGGGTCGTCTTCTGTTGCTTTTTCACAGGTTCCGGCTTCGCAGCCGGCCATGTTCTCGCCGGCGGAGCTTCCAAAGGCGCCAGAGCCGGCCTTCGGGGCGGCTCCGGCGAGCCAGCAGAGCCAGTCGGGCCAAAGCAGTTCGGGCCAAAGCAGTTCGAACCAGGATCAGAACCAAGCATCGCCAAGCCAGAGTCGGAATTCGGATTCAAGTGACCAACACAAACCGCTTCCGCAACCGAAAAGGATACTGGGCGTGATGCCGAATTATCGCGCGGTATCGGCGGGGGTGCGTCCACCGCCGCCCACTCCGCGCGAGGCGTTCAAAATCGCCACGGAGGACAGCTTTGATTACTCGGCCTTCGTTTTTGTCGGCATTACCTCGCTGATGGCGGAGGGGTTCGATGACCATCCCCAGCTTGGCAAGGGAATTCCGGGTTTCTGGAGATATTACTGGCGCGGCTATCTCGATAAATCCGACGGGAATTACTGGGTGGTCTGGGCATTGCCCACCGTAACGCACGAGGATGAGCGCTATTACTCCAAGGGCGGGGGATCCATCCTTGGCCGTGGCGTCTACGCGGCTTCGCGCGTCCTCATCACGCCCAATTATGCCGGTAAGAGCACTTTCAACGCATCGGAAATCCTGGGCCGCGGCATTGCTAACGCCATTTCGCTGACCTATTACCCGAGCAAGACTCAGACTGTTGGAGGGTTCACTTCAAAGTACGCGTACGCCGTCGGCCGCGATGCGCTCACCGACGTGTTTCGCGAATTCTGGCCGGACATCAACGCGCACCTGCTTCATCGCCATCATGCATCTTCGGTGGCAGGGTTCTCTTAGCTTCGTTTTGGTGAAAGTATGACCGTACGTTTTTATTCTGTTTCCTGCGCGATTGCCGCGGCATGCATGTTGGCCGCGATTTCTTTTTCGTCGCGAGCGCAGGCGCCGGAGTCGGCTCCGGCCGTGGCTGTTTCTTCTCCAGGATCGGCGGAGGCCATTCCGGACGCGCCGACGCCCCAGCTTGAAGTAGCGGCAGCCCAGGCGCCGCAAGCCGGAACGGCGCCGGGTGCGCAGGCTCCGGCGGGAAGCGCGCCGCCTGCTGCTGCGGCCGGCGCGCAGCCGGCTCCGGCCGCCTCTTCGTCGAGCGCCGCTTCCGGGCAAAGCCCCGACGGCGCGCAGCCGGCGGCCGGGCAATCGGCGGGTAAGGACAAAGCGGACCCGCAGACCAGCGGGCAGGGCAAAGTGGCGGGAACGTCGAACGACCGGTTGTTCTACACCCTGCCAAATTTTCTAACTCTGGAAGGCAGGAAACAGCTGCCGCCGATGAGCCCCGGGGACAAATTCAAGGCGGTCGCACTGGGGACGTTCGATTTTGTCGAATACCCCTGGTGGGGAGTTTTGGCGGCGATCAGCCAGGCGGACGACGGCGACCCGGCATTTGGACAAGGTTGGGAGGCTTACGCAAAGCGCTACGGAACCACAGCCGGCGACTCCATGGTCGAGAACTTTATGGTGGGCGCCGTTTTTCCTTCCATCCTGCGGCAGGACCCTCGCTACTATCAGTCGGGGCAGGGCAGCTTCTTTCGGCGCACGGGGTATTCGGTGAGCCGGATTATTGTCACCCTCTCGGACTCGGGCCGCACGCAGTTTAACTACTCAGAAATCTTCGGGGCGGCCACCGCAGCCGCGATTTCCACTTATAGCTATCATCCCCGAAGCGCCTATATCAGTACCCCTTCGAATCCGCACCAGTTCGTAGCGTCCGAGCGGACCTTCTCCAACATGGCGAGCACCTGGGAAACGCAGGTGGGCCTCGACACGGTCACGGTTGTGGTGAAGGAATTCTGGCCAGATATCCGCCGCAAGATTTCGAAGAAACACAAAGCGGACATCGGCTCTTAGCGGCAAGTCGGCGCCGCTCCCGAACTGGAAAGGAATGAATGCACTCGGTTTTTCACGAAATCGCCTGAATGAAAGTACGTTTTAGTTCGATGTTGATTGTTCACGCCGCGGGCGTTGCGCTGGTGGCGGGTGCTCCCCTGCGGTCTCAGGTAAATGGCTCTGCAATGGCTGCAGTAGTGGCGACCGATTTGACGGAACAAGGTCCGGTTGCAGGCGCCCCGATTCCGGATGCGCCAGCGCCGAATGTCGAGGTGGCTGAGTCTGCAATGCCGCAGTCGAGCGCGGCGCGGACTGATCAATCGACTCCGCAGCAGGACGCGCAACCAGCCGGGAGTTCAAGTTCGCAAACGGGCCAGCAGCCCGCGGACCCGCCCGCGACGGCTCCCGCGGCGCGGGATAGCCAGCATCAGAAGGCCGAGGAACAGCTCAAGCAGGAGGAAAAGCAGAGGGTCCTCGGCGTGGTGCCCACGTTCAACACCACCTACATCTGGAATGCGCAGTCATTGAGCCCAGGTCAGAAATTCAATCTGGCGATCCGCTCTTCGGTCGACCCGTTTGCATTCGTCGCCGCCTTTCTGGTGGCCGGCCTTCACGAAGGTCTGGATGAAGACCCCGGCTTTGGATGGGGACCGGATGGGTTCGGCAAGCGTGTGGGGGCGGCTTATCTCGACGAGTTCGACGGCGAGATGATCGGGAACGCCTTTTTACCCATTGTGCTCCACCAGGACCCGCGCTTTTTCCGGCTGGGTCATGGAACATTCCGTCACCGGCTGCTCTACGCCATCGCCAGCAGCTACATCTGCAGGCACGACAACACCGGCAAGTGGGAGCCGAATTATTCCAATGTGGGCGGGAACATCATTGCCGGCGCCATTTCGAATCTTTATTACCCTTCGCAGCAGTCGGGCTGGGGGCAGACCTTGGGCAATGGCCTGATCGTGACCACCGAAGGCACGGCTGGCGGAGTGTTTCAGGAGTTCTGGCCGGATATTTCGCGCAAGGTGCTCCATCGCGACCCGACTCGCGGCGCGGATACGCTGGCAAGGGCGGAGGACGAGGCGAAGCAGCAGAAGAATTAGAGCGCCGATTCGAGTTCGCATTAGTTGCGTGCGAGCCAGCTACTCGCGGGACAATAAACATGCCCCGCCCCACGGCCGCTTGCCCCCAGGAGGAAAGCGATCCGGGAAAAGACCAAAAGGCCGCATCCATAGGGGCAGGCGCTTGACGCGCGCCGCCACATGCAACAGCGATTGCACGCGCACCGGTTTCCATCCATGAGGGACAAAAAACTCCGGCCCTTCTTCCGGGCCGAATTCGAGAGGCGCACCCGCTGCTTCAAGAAGCGCCCCCATCCTCTTTTTCATCAGCGCCAGCAGCGCGGGGGAAGCGAGGTCCAGAATCCAGGTTCTGAAGCTCGACGGCCCAGCCAAATCGTCCGCCAGGGCGGCCGCCTGCTCGCGGCTGAAATAGACCATCAGGCCTTCACAGAGAATCAGGGCGCGATTCGCTCTGCGGCCGAGTTCGTCAAACATCTCGCGGCGCGCGCCGCGATCCGACAAATCGAGCGGCAGCCGTTCGAGAGAGCACACCGGACGCTCGGCCGCGAGATGCTCCTCTTTGTAATCGAGAATTGCGGGCAGATCGATCTCAATCCAGCGCAGCGAAGCCGGCAGAGCCATCCGGTAAGGGCGTGTGTCCAGTCCAGCCGCCAGGTTGACGACCATCCCGGCGCCGGCTGCGATTTGCGCATCGATCATCTGGTCGACCACGTACGTCCGCGCGATCCACGACCAGGTATGGCGAGTGCCAAATTTCAGTTCTCGCGCGATTCTGGCGCCACGCTCCCCGGCCAGGCTTTCCGCATAAGGATCTCGGAATAACGCATCCGGGCGCTGGGACTCCCAGGCGCGGAAAACCGCGGCCCAGAGAGCGGTGTCGGAAATATTGCGGATGACGGGCTGCTGGTCGGCAGGTTGAGGCGCGGGAGTGGGCAATTCGGCCTCCGATGGGTGCATCGCCACCAGTGTAGTGGAAGGCGATGCGCTCAAGTCGCATCGCCTGTTATTGTTTACCTTTGTTCTGAGGAGTGGACTCACTCGAACCATGGCTCAATGTCCGGTCAAGTTCGGCACCGACGGCTGGCGTGGGGTAATTGCCGACGATTTCACCTTTGCGAATGTGCGCATGGCGGCGTCGGCCATCGCCGCCTATATTCATGCGCAGGAGGATCCGGGTAAGGGCCTTTGCATTGGCTACGACACGCGCTTCGAGTCGAAGGCCTTCGCCCGGACCTGCGCGGAGGTCACGGCGGCCACGGGCATTCCCGTCATGCTGGCGAAGGCCGTAACGCCAACCCCGGCGCTGAGCTTCGGAGTGCGCGCGCGCGCGGCGGCCGGCGGCATCATGATCACCTCGTCGCACAATCCGGCGCAGTGGAACGGGGTGAAATACAAGGCGTGGTACGGGGGTTCGGGCAAGCCGTCGATCATGGCCGCTATCGAGTCATACCTGGAGAAGCCGGCGCAGCACGCTGCGCAGTCGGCGGCGATTGAGGAGGTGGATTTCTTGCCGCCGTATCTCGAGGCGATCCAGAGCTTCGCCGATCTTGGCCTGATCGCGAACTCGGGCATGAAGTTCTGCGTCGACTCGATGTACGGCGCAGGGGGCACGATTCTTGCGGATATCTTCAAACGCATCGGTGTGGAGTGCGTGCAGATTCGCGCCAACGCCGATCCGCTGTTTCCGGGCATCAACCCCGAGCCGATCGAACCGCACATCCGCGCGCTGGGCGAGGCGACGGTGGCCAACCGCTGCGACGCCGGCCTGTGTACAGATGGCGATGCGGACCGCATCGGGGCCACCGACGAGCATGGAAATTTCGTCGACCCGCACAAGATTTATTCGGTGCTGTTAAGTTGGGTGCTGAAGCGCAAAAATTGGCCCGGCGCCGTGACCCGCGCCTTCAACACCACCAGGATGCTGGACCGCATTTGCGCCAAATACGGACGGGAGTTGATCGAGCACGGCATCGGCTTCAAGTTTGTTTGCGATTACATGTTGGAACGGGAGATTCTGATGGGCGGCGAGGAATCGGGCGGCATCGGCTTCCAGCGCCACTTGCCGGAGCGCGATGGGTTGCTCAACTCGTTGCTGCTGGCGAATGTGATGGCCGAGGAGGGCCAGACGCTGGGCGAGTTGGTGGCTGGACTGCAGGCCGAGTACGGCGAACACCAGTACGGGCGCGTCGATTTGCACATTCCCGACGAGAAAAAAAACGCGGTGATTACCCGGGCGCGGGCGCTCAACCCGGGCGACCGAGCGGTGGCCGGAATGCCGGTTTTGCGCACCGAGACCCTGGACGGCGTGAAGCTCTATCTTGAAAATCCCGAGGCCGCCACGAAGCCCAACGCCGCCGAAACTTGGATTCTGTTCCGGGCCAGCGGCACGGAACCGCTGCTGCGGATCTATACCGAGTCGTGTTCAAAGGAATCGGTCACGCGGCTGCTCGATTCGGCGCGCATATTTGCGCTTGATGCGCCGTAAGGGATAGTTTATGGAGGGGCTGGACCAGGGCGATTCAGCTGTCGGTTCAACGGGGGTTCACCCACTTCCTCAAGTGCTGGAGAATACCATGTCTTGTCAAAGCAAAGTTCTTGAGCGGTTCGGGGTCGGACATTCGGCGCGGGTTCTTTGCGCGACGATTTTTGCCGGAGCGGTGCTTCTTTCCTCGAGCGCGAGGCTTCAAGCGAGCCCCGCGCATAGTTCTCACGACTATTTCGTGTATGTGGGAACTTATACCCGCGGCGACAGCAAGGGCATTTATCTGTATCGCTTCGATGAGAAGGCGGGACAGATGACCTCGCTGGGCCTTGCGGCAGAAACGGAGAACCCGTCGTTTGTCATCACCGATCCGGCCCACCGCTATCTGTACGCGGTGAACGAAATGGCCGATCGCAGTCCGAATGCTCCTCGGGGGGGGTTCCATAAAGGCACAATCAGCAGTTACGCCATCGACCCTAAGACCGGAGCGCTCAAATATCTCAACAGCGTGTCTTCAGGCGGCAGCGGTCCGTGTCACCTGGCGATCGATAAGTTGGGAAGGATCCTGTTTGTCGCTAACTATGGAAGCGGAAGTGTGGCCTCGTACGCCATTCTGAAGGACGGAGGCATCGGCGCGATGACTTGGTTCGATCAGCACCACGGCTCCAGCGCCAATCCCAGGCGCCAGGAAGGGC
>JASHOC010000143.1 GCA_030041305.1 Acidobacteriaceae bacterium | reverse complement strand
GACTTGCTGGTGTGCGAGGCCATCTGTCCAACCAACGCATTTGGAAATGCCCCGATCGCCGCCGTCATGCCAAGAAACCTGCGCCGTGGGATCTTCATCGAGCACTCCCCCGGCTCCTGATTCTGCCGGGCTGCTGAATTGCCCTGACAAATTGGGGCGGCCGTGTCATTGAATTGGTGCTCTCAAGCCCATTCAGTCTGTCACCGACAAGAATTCCCTCTGGCCAGAATACTTGAAGTGCCGCGTCACACGCACGTCGAATTGTCGCCAACGCGAACCGCCAAATAGACACCGATTCGCGGGCCGACCGTTTCGGCCGGTCTTGCAGCCTTTTCATCTGCTGAGTTTTTGTTACGCTGCCAACTCTGAGCTGATGGTCTGGATTCGTTCGGCTGCGTGCAGTGGCAAAACGTCAGAGCCTGTTAAGATATTTTTTCCCGCCTGTTTGGATGGGGATGATGCTTCAGATGTGAAGAGGTTTTCCGTGGCGTAGGTTGAGGTTCCGGCGATCGCGCCCCGGCCAAGCGGCCCGAAGGCGTTTTGCGGCATGAAGAATAATGCAAAATGCGGATCTTGAATATCACGACGTTGCAATGTTTCGCCAGTTGACAAGAAGCGGAATGGCGACCAACGGGTAACGCGTGCGCGCATGGCGCAGCCGCTTTCCGTGAGAGGACATTTGTGATGAAGACGGTTTCGCGCAGACAATTCACAAAATCAGCTTCGCAAACGGGCTTGGCTGTGACGGCGGGAGCGGTGGCGAGCCGATTCGGCTCGCGAAGGAATGTTCTGGGCTCTTGGTACATTGGCGGATCGGAATGACTGGTGCGTTTGCCTGATGGGAGCCGAGTGAGGCGAGAGTCTCACGCTCGGTTCTGCGAGAGCCTCGGTGTGCGAATCCTCGGGGCTACTCTCCCGTTCCGGCTCCGCAGGGTAAATGACCGTTCTGGCGAATTGTTTATCAGTTTCTCTCCCGCGGTCAGTGCGAAAGCAATCAAGGCGATGCGTCTGGTTTTGCGTCGCTGGAAGTTGCCGCATCGCAACGATCTTGCTATAGGAGACCTCGTGAAGTGGCTCCAACCAGTTATTCGAGGTTGGATCAACTGTCATGGGCGTTTCTGTCCGTCAGTCCTGCATCGGGCGCTGAGCATGGTCGACGAGCTTGTGGTCCGCTGGGCGCGACGCAAACACAAATGGCTCAGGATGCATGTAACGCGGGCATGGGCTTGGTTGGAACAGCTGAAATCGCGACAGCCAGACCTGCTCCACACTGGCAACTTGCAGCCACGGTTGGACGATAGGAGCTGGATGAGTCGAGAGGCTCACGTCCAGTTCTGGGAGAGCGCGGAGGTGAAATCCCTCCGCGCCACTCGACTCTGGCAGTACGGAACGCCGGGCGGCACGACGGTTTTTGATTTCCGCATGAGCCGCAAGCGCAAGGGTCCGCTGAACTTCCTCGGCAACTTCGAAGGACTTCTGCAAACGGATGGATATGCCGCCTATGATCGCGTGGGCGGTGCGAAGATGGTGCATGCGGCCTGCTGGAGCCACGCCAGGAGGTATTTCGTAGATGCGGTCAAACTCAACAAGCAGGATGCCGCGTCCATCCGCGCGGAGGAACTGATCAACGAGTTATTCGCCGTCGAAAAGGCCTGACGTGAAACCGGCAAGTCCGCGCCATCGGATAAGTGCGTCGCGGCCCCGCCTGGACAAGGGATTCACCGCCTCGCAACTGGCCCAAAGGGTCGCTGCGCTGAGCGGTCTCCCCTGCTCCCGCTAGGGACCCGGGCACGCCGCCTACGATCTCAAGAAGCTCCGCGGCAAAAAACTCGTAGACAAGATCGACTCTTCACGCTGTTATCAGCCAACCCGCCAAAGCCTCCGCGCCCTGACCGCCCTGCTCGTACTCCGCGATAGAGTCATCAAGCCCTTGTTGGCCAGCAGTTGTCGATTCAAGGCCGGCCCCATGCCAAAGAACACCTCGCCTATTGACCGCCACTACCACAAACTTCAGGTTGGCGTGCGCAACCTCTTCCGCGAAATGGGCATTGCCGCATGAAAAACATCCACAACAATTTTGCGATGCGCCCGCGGTAAGCGCCTAATGTCTACGGATGATCGATCGGCAGCGAACCGAACGTAGACTTTGGCTCGGGACAACGACCGCTTGAATAATCGCCGACCCCAGGCTCAGATGTTCCGGCTCTGAATGGATCTGCCGAAGTGTATTAGTCGGCCATTACCGGCTGGGGGATTCCCGTATTCGCATCATGATTTGCTGGAATCGGGCATCATTCCGCAGAGAGGTAAAAGTAGGATCGAATGCGGCGAAGATCAGCCAGCCTTCATGGTCCTGGAAGGCGCGCTCCAAAAAGCGGAGAGCGGCGGCGCGATCTCCGGCAAACACCATGCAGCGGGCCCCGTCCACTTTGCTTCCGTAGTATTCCACGTCGTTTCCGGCGGCCAGCGCTTTGAGCGCCTGGGCGTATCCGCCGCTCCGGTAAGCAGCCATGATTCTTTGCTCGTGCGCGGGGTCGGCGATGGAGCGCGCCACCCATTCGAACTCCTGCCAGCCAAGCATCTGGTGGCCCATGGCGGAGTATGCGTACCACAGCTTGTAATGAGCGGTCAAAAAGTCTGGATTCTCCTTGACCACGGAGTGAATCTGTTCGATGGCCTGCGGGAATTTGCCTTCGAAATAGTAGAGCCAACCCAGGTTAGTGCGCAAAATCGGCGAGCGCGGATCCACATCGAGGGCAGCCTGCATCTGCCGTTCCGCCTCAGGGAAGCGGCCCGAAGTCATCAGCAGCTGCTCATACCAATGGTGGGCATCCACGCTGTCCGGCTCGAGGGCGATCGCCTTGCGGAACTCCTCTTCGGCGCCCGTCACATCCCATTTGTAGTACCAGAGGGAAAAACCCAGCGCGGCGTGGGCTTCGGATTCCGAGGGGTCGAGCGAAAGCGCCTGCTCAGCCGCGGCCCAGGCTTGGCTGCGCGCGTTCTCTGCATTCATCCAGGTGTATTGACCCATCAAGTTGTAGGTAACGGCAAGGCGCGCGTAGGCGGGAGCGTACTTGGGATCGATGGCGACGGCATCCCCAAAGCTCTCAATCGCCTGTTCGAATCCTTGTTTTGACCGCTGGGATAGGAAGTAAAGTCCCTTCAGATAAGCATCGTGCGCTGCGTATTTTCCGGGCCGGTATTCGTTGTGGGAGATGGCGGGAACGCGCAGAGAAAGCGCATGGCCGACCGAGTCCGCCACGCTCGACTCAAACTCGAACTGGTCGCTCAAGTCACCTTCGTAGACATCGGCCCAGAGGCACGACTGATCCGCCGCGCGCACCAGTTGAGCGGCCACCCGGATGTTGGCTCCCTGCTGCTGCAAGCTGCCCTCGATGAGGTATTGCAGATTCAGCTCGCGGGCAATTTGCTGGGCGGGCTTTTTCGAATTGGCGTAGCTTTGCGCGGAAGTGGGCGCGATCACCCGGAGCTGGCCGGGCGCGAGATGCCCGAGGCGGGCGATCAACTCTTCGGTGATGCCATTGCATATGTAATCGCGGGAGACCTCTCCGGTCATATTGGCGAACGGGAGCACGGCGATGGAAATCCTTGAGGGCCGGGCGACGCGCCAACGGAGCGCGATGGTGAGAGCCGCTACGGCGGCGAGGCCGGCGATCAAAATGGCCGCGACGACTGAGCGCCGGCGGGTTTTCCCGAAAGGGGATTCTCGTGGCGATGGAGTGGTTTTCAGTGGCTCAATCGCGGGCGCACGGGACCCTACCAGCGAAGGCTGCAGGAGGGGGATCGGCTCGCGAACGGAATCCACCTCGATCTTGGCGATAAAGCGATACCCTCGGCCGCGAACGGTCTCGATGTAGCGGGGAGCCTGGATGTCGTCTCCCAGGGCCTCACGCAGCTTGCTCATGGCCGCGTTGAGCCCATCCTCGAAGTCGACAAACGTGTCCTCCGGCCAGAGGCGTTCGTGCAACTCCGCCCTGGTGATGAGTTCGCCGGGACGCTCCGCCAAGGCCAAAAGCACGCTGCGCGGTTTCTCCTGCAGCCGGATGGGGCGGCCATTTCTGATTAGATCTCCGGAGCGGAAATCCAAAACAAAGGGCCCGAAACGGCAGCCCGTTTTGATGGTGTACGCCGTCGCCATAGTCTCGCAGATTGAGGGGGGAACTGAAGTTCGGGTAGAAACCCGCACTAAAGTAAACCCACGATAGCACAGCCAAAAATTCCGGGCAATGGAAATTTGCGGGAACTGAGCCTCTACATATCCCGAATCAAGAATTTAGCCGGTTAGATACATTTCGGCCAGAATTAAGATTCGGTCCATTGACGGGCGAGGGAACCACGGGTAGCTTGCAGAACATCCGGGTGCGAGAATCGCTTGACAGGCGGGCCCGCGCCATCCGCGTGAGGAGCGCTTGCCCCATGCAAGGTCACATTTGGAAGTCCTTCGTTTGCCGCCGGTTCTCTCGCGCGTTGCGCGGACCGCTCGCCTTCGCCGCAGTCCTGGCTGCGGCCGTTTGCCCGGCGGTGTCCGTGGCCCAAAGCCAGGCCGGACCAGCCCCGGCCAAACCCGCCATCGTTCAAAACACAGCTGCCAGTCCTGCCGCGCCCGCGTCAGCCGCCGCGCCGGAACAGGCGCGAGTGGAGAGCAAAGCGGCAAGACCCGATGGTGGGGGAATGAACGAGGGCATCAAGGTGCATGGGCACTGGACGATTGAGGTAAAAAGCCCGGACGGCAAGCTGCTTTCCCATACGGAATTCGAGAACTCGCTGCAGGCTGCCGGCCAGTTGACTCTCGCAGAGCTGCTCTCGGGATACGTGCCCGGAGATTGGATGATCACGCTCGACGGCGCACAAGGGGTTACCTACCAGCCAGGCCAACAGTCGTGCACGAATTCTGTGACCACCTCAGGCGTCGGTCCCTGCGCCATCGTGGAAAGCGGGGGCTACATGCAGACCGTTCAATGCCCTGGCAACGGGTATCAATGTTTTGCCACACTGAAGGTGGGAAAGCCGACCGGCGGCACGTTCACCCTCCAGGGCACGGCGACCTCGGGCGCCGCAGGCGTGATCAGCGACGTGGAGACACTGACGAATGTCTGTCTCCCGTCTGCGACGCCAGCCGCTTGTGAAACCGGCGCCAACTTCTTAGCCAACTACGCCAGCTTCGGCACTTTCAGCGCCGCCACCCTGCCCGCCTCAAACACCACCTCCACGCCGTGCGGCGGCACGGGGCAGATCTCCTGCGCCGTGACCGTCCCCGACGCCGGCGATCAGATCAGCGTCTCCGTCACCATCAGCTTCCAGTAACTGCAGTCAGCAGCAACCACGCGGTGCGCGATGCAATGAGGAGGAACGATGGGCGGACGGCCAGCAACAATTCGTGAGGCGAACGCGGTTAAAGCCGCGCGGCGACGCGAGCCGCTTGCCGGTTCCGCTGTCATTTTGCTGGCCAGCTTTAGCGTTCTGGCACCGGCGCAACAGAACGCCCCGGCCGTTCCGAGGGCGGGGTCACCAGCCAGCGTGGCAGTTCGCGTCCGGACGGCCAGCAATTTCGCCAAGCTGCCGCTGAGCTTTGAAGAAAACCGTGGCCAGACCGACGCGCGTGTGAAGTTTCTGTCGCGCGGACCCGGATACACGCTCTTTCTCACGAATAAGGGAGCCGCCTTTGCCTTTCCGTCGCGTCCGGGCGGCGCGAGCGGTAGCGCGCAGCAGCCTGTGGCTTTGCGGCTGCGCTTCAACCATGCCTATGCGGGCGTACAGATCGCCGGTCAGGACGAGCTGCCCGGCAAAACCAATTACTTCCCCTCGGGCAACCGCAGCACCTGGCATACAGGCATTCCCAACCACTCCAGCGTTGCGTACCGGGAGATCTATCCCGGCATCGATGCCATATTCCATGGCGATCCTCAGCGGCTGGAATTCGATTTCGAAGTCGCTCCGGGCGCGGACCCTGCGAAGATCGCGCTCGATGTCGACGGCGGGCGCGGGCTGCGCCTCGATGGCGAAGGCAATGTTTTGCTGGGCCTGGGGAAATCGGGCCAGAACGAAGAACTGAAGCTCGGCAGGCCGCTTGTTTATCAGCAGATCGCCGGGGCGCGGCGCGAAATCCCGGGCAAGTTTGTTCTGCGTGGGCCGCACCGCATCGGATTCCGCCTCGGGGAGTTCGACCGCGCCCGACCGCTGGTAATCGACCCCACGCTCAGCTACTCGACCTACCTGGGAGGTAACAGCTCGAGCGATTCTCAAAATGGCAACGCGATAGCGGTCGATTCTTCCGGAGACGCCTATGTGACCGGCGGAGTGACTGCGACTGACTTTCCCACCCCAGGCGGAGGGACGGGAGGAAGCGGTGCTCCACAGGCCTTTGTTGCCAAATTCGGCGCCGATGGCACTCTCCTCTATACCTCGTTCCTGCAGGAGTACATCACGGTGTGGGGCATCGCGGTCGATTCCAGCGGCTCGGCCTACGTGGGCGGAGCGGCCGATTACGGCGTCGACGTAACCCCGGGTGCATATCTCGGACCATCTGGTGGCTACACCGGCAGTAATCTCGACGTAATTAAGCTGAGTCCCGACGGTTCAACACTGGCCTATGCGGCCCAGATTGGGGCAGCGTTTCCGAGCAACGAGAATCTGCCGGGGATGGGGATCGCCGTGGACTCAAGCGGCAGCGCGTACGTGGCTGCCTCTACAAATCTGATCAGCTTCCCGACCACGACCGGAGCATACCAGTCCTCCTGCTGGAGCACGGGCTGCACTGCGGAAGCCACAGTCACCAAACTGAGCGCCGACGGATCGAGCCTGGTTTACTCCACGCTGCTGGGCGGACACGGGGGCGATTCCGGGACGGGAATCGCGGTGGATGCGAACGGCGATGCTTTCGTCACCGGGGCAACCGGCTCAACAGACTTTCCGACAACGACGGGCGTGCTGCAGCCCGCCTGTTCCAGCTCGAACAGCTACGCAAACCAGCCGCCCCAGTGCGCCGATACAGACATCTTCGTTACCGAGCTGAATCCCACGGGATCGTCGTTGGTCTACTCGACCTATCTGGGAAATGGAATCAACCTGAGCAATGGAGCGGACAGCCAGGTCGGCATCGCTGTCGATGCGGCGGGGAATGCTTACGTTTCGGCCAGCACCGATTCGACGGTGTTTACGAACGGTATTGCCGCCGACGCCGGACCGACGATTATGGGCCCCCCGATGAATTGCAATTCCGGGTACACGGTTTGCAGCACCGGCACATACCCCGATTACTATGCAGGGTTCAACTTTCTGGCAAAGATCGCGCCTGGCGGAGGGACACTCGCATATCTGGGATTCCTGGGCGGCTATAGCCCGGATGCGGTGGGGGAGGTGAACGGTTATACATGGGGTGACTCGGTCGCGGTGGACTCCGCGGGAAACGCCTATCTGACGGGGACGACGCAAAGTAGCTTTTTCCCAACAACATCAGACGCATTGCTGGGCAGCTTTCAGGAGGACTACTCTTACCTCGGCACCGACCGTTTCTGCACGACGAGCTCCTGTGGGTCAGAAGCGTATTTCTCGATTCTCAATACCGGGGTCAGCGGGAACAACTCGCTGACTTATTCCACGTATCTGGGCGCGGCAACCCTGGACGAGAATCCGACGTATGGCACCGGAATCGCAGTGGACACGAACGGCAACGCATGGCTGACCGGCTACACCATGTCCTCAACCTTCCCCACCACGCCGAACGCCCTGCAGTCTTCCTGCACGCTCGCTTCTTCCAGCCCGCCGTTTTGTGACCCCTACGCCTTTGTCAGCGAATTCGCAACCGCGGCCACAGTGCCGGCGGCCGCCATCACCGCTGTCTCCGGCGGTGGCCAAAGCACAATCATCGGACAGGCGTTCGCCAATCCGCTGACGGTGAACGTTACCGACGCAAGCAACAATCCGGTCTCCGGCGTAACGGTTACATTTTCTGCACCCACTTCCGGCGCCAGCGCGACGCCGTCCTCCACAACGGCTACGACTGACAGCAGCGGAAACGCCAGCGTCACGGCGACGGCCAACGGGATCGCCAGTTCGACCGCGTATACCGTGAGCGCGACAGTCACAGGCGTCACTACGCCGGCGACATTCTCGTTGACAAATACGGAGGCCGCGACGACTGTGACCGTGAGCGCGACCGGCCTGTCGCTCGTCTACGGGCAGATGGTCACGATCATCGCTTCGATCAACCCTTCGAGTGTTCTCACCACTACGCCGACGGGATCGGTGGTATTTTACGATGGCGCCACGGCATTGGTGCCCGACTCCGCGGTGTCGGCGGCATCCGCGAGTTACACCGTGAACGTGCCTACGGTGGGCACGCACAACTATGCCGCACAATATCTGGGCGACACGAATTTTCAAGCCAGCGCGTTGACCAGCGCGTCTTCGGCCGTGGTGGTAAACAAGGCATCGGTAACGCTTGCTGGCCCGGCAACCCAGCCTGTGACGGTGAAGACCGGCACGGCAGGCTCCATACAGGTGACAATCGCAGGACAATACACCGGCAGCGGGATCGCTGCGCCCAGCGGCGGGCTAAGTTACAGCGTGAGCGGAAACGCTTTTGGACCGGGATCGTTGCCGGTGGCGAATGGAACGGCAACCATCTCCGTTCCCAGCACGCTGGCGGTAGGCCAGTACACGATTACGGTCAGTTACGCGGGCGATGCAAATTACAACCCGGCTTCCATCACCATCCAGCTCGATGTGAATTCGCAGCAGCTCGTCATTACCCCGGCGACACTGCCCACCGGCGTGGTTGGGGATGTCTATTCGCAGACGCTCTCCGCATCGGGCGGCACCGGCACGGGCTATCAGTGGGGAGTTACGTCGGGCACGGCCCTCTCGGCTGTGGGGCTCACGCTGTCATCGAGCGGCGTCATCTCCGGCACGCCTACCGCGGCTGAGACGGCCGCGGCATTCACCGTCGATGTCGTCGATTCTGCTGGTGATGTCACGACGATGACCTATCACCTTACGATCAATCCGGCCCTGGCGATCACCACTCTCACGCTGCCTTACGCCATTGAATACTCACCCTATTCGTATACCCTCACCGCCACCGGCGGCAGCGGTGCGGGATACACCTGGTCAGTCACCGCCGGAGCCGCATATTTGTCGGGTTGGGTGAGCCTCTCGTCCGCCGGGGTCCTCAGCGGGACGCCATACTCCTATGGCGGCCCGTTTAGCATTACGGTGCAGGTGGTTGACTCGATAGGCGACGTGGCTTCCCAGTCGTACCTATTCGCCGTTTATCCGCAGCTCAGTTTGCCGCCGGGCAATAATCCGCCGGCGGGAACAGTCGGTGTTCCGTACTCTTCCGACATCTTCGTCCTCGGCGGCAGCGGGGGATATACCTTCACGATCCTCAGCGGAGCCGCAAATTTGACAGACCTCGGCCTGAGCTTCTCCTCCGCCGGGGTCATCAGCGGGACGCCCACCGCCGCCGGCCAGGCGAATTTTACCGTCCAGGTGACTGACTCGACAGGCCACACCGCAACGCAAAGCTACACGCTCACGATCAACAACGCCTTTAACATCAGCGATCCGGAAACGGTCACTGTCACCGATACCCCCACCGTGGTCACTCAGCCCATTGCGACCGTCGTCAACATCACCGGAAACGCCACTTACGAATACGGGCAGCCGGAATCGTTCACGGCCACCGTGACCACAAACAAGGGGTCGCCGGTCACCTCCGGAACCGTCAGTTTCCAGACGTGCGGCAATTTAAACGAGAACGCCACAATCTCTCTCGGCAGCGCCGGAAATGCCGTTTTCAACATCCCTTCTCCACCCGCCGGCGGATACTGCGTCGTGGCCACCTACAACGGCACGGCGCAGTACCTCTCGTCCGAGAATAATTACAATCCTTTCGAGTACAACGTCGACCCGGCTCCCACCACGACCCAGGTCATACCGAGCGCCGCCACATCGTCGGGCGGTTCGAATACCACATTCACGGCAATCGTGTTACCAGCGGATTGCGTGCCGGCGTGCGAATACGCGTACACTTCGGGTACTCCCGCCGGAACGGTGACGTTTTATGACGGGACCACGGCCATTGGTACAGGCACGCTCAGCGCAGGCGTTGCCACGCTCACCACGGACATGTTGCCGGGAGGCGCGGACATGATTACCGCGGTTTACAGCGGCGGCAACAATTATCTCGGCCTCGGCAACAACTATCTCGGAAGCACGTCGAACGCCGTGACTGAGCTGGTTACCGACTTCACGGTGACCGTATCGGCGCCCGCGGGCCTGATCCTTTGGCCCGGGCAGAGCACCACCTTCACTTTCACATTGGCACCGACGAACGGAGATTACAACGAAACGGTCAACTTTGCCATTGCCGGGCTGCCGCCCGACGTAACGGCAACGTTCAACCCGCAGGCGGTCACGCTGGGAAGCAGTCCGGTCACCGTCACCGTCACCCTGACGGCTGCTCCGCTCAACGTCATGGAACATCCCGAACAGCGGCCGGGAGCTCCCCTGCCGCTTCTCTTCGCTCTGCTGCTGCTGCCGCTTTCGGGTCTCAAGGGCGCACGCCGCAGGCTGCGCCGCGGCGGCTGGCTCACACTGGCTTTGCTTCTTTCGTTCATCGCCGTCACCGGACTGGGCGCCTGCGTCAGCGGCAGCGGATTCTTTAACCAGCCTCCGCAGACCTACGCAGTGACCTTGACGGCGATTAGCGGCGCCGATCAGCACTCGGCGACATTGAATTTGACCGTGGAATAGAGGAGGATATGATACGACGCTCTGCCATAAGGTTTGCAGCCATTGTATGTATGGCACTGTGCGCCGGCGCGCAAGCTCCGGCCGCAGCCGACACAGCTCCCGCGGGGTTTGCGCCCCTCGAAGTCACCGTTGCCTACAGCGCCGATCGCACCAACGGCATCGTGGGCGGTTGCGGCTGCTTCTGGTTGAGCGGCGGCAAGGCGGAGGCCAGCGCCAGTGTTGCCCACGGCATCAGCATTGTTTCTCAAGTCGCAGGAGAACACGGAAGCAAAATCAACTCCACGCTCAACAGCCTGAGCTTCGTTTCCTATCTCTTCGGGTCGCGGTACTCGTTCCGCAACCGCAGCCGGCTGGTTCCATTCGCACAATTCCTCGTGGGCGGAGTGCATGGCTTCGATGCCGCATTTCCCGGTCCCGGCGTATTCATTTCCAACCCGGACGCTTTAGCGTTTACTGCCGGCGCTGGTCTCAATTTAAACTTCACCAGGCACATCGCAATGCGGGTCGCGCAGGCTGATTACTTTCAGTCGCACCTGCCCAATGACGCTGGAAATCTTGAGAATCATTTGCAGCTAACTGCGGGAATTGTGTTCCGATTCCCGTCGGCCAAGGCGCGCTAATTCGATCGTAAATGACTCCAGAGGCCTGAGAACTTGATGAGAACTCTCGGCCCCAGTTTTGGGATTACTCCTGAAAACGGGGTCCTCTTTAGCCAATCTGAACTTCGCGTTAATCCGATATCTTCGGGTGCAAATCGAGCGCAGCGTTCACCTGGCGCTCTTCTGCTCACTTAATTAATTCCAGGGATCTGGATGCCGTAGGCCTCTGTACTTATTATGTACTTCAAAACCGCACATTGTTGGATTCCAGCGTTTCCTGCGCGCCTACAGAATCAATAAGTTATTTAGCGATAAGTGGGGTAGCTCCCTTAATACAGTAGACTCAAGATATTGTGGTTCGCGCGTCTGAAGTTTCAAAACAGCTTGATTATCCAGGCACTTGGCAGCAGTTTCGCGCGTGGTTTCCCGACGAGCAATCGTGCGTTGCCTATCTGGAGCGGCTGCGTTGGCCGACGGGTTTTCGCTGTCCAGGATGCGCTGGCGAG
>JASHOC010000142.1 GCA_030041305.1 Acidobacteriaceae bacterium | reverse complement strand
GATCGCGCACCTGGTACACCCAGCCCCGGCTGATCTCCAGCCGCCGAGCTATGTGTGTCGGCTTTTCTCCGCGATCCAACGCCCAAAGCACACGATCCCGCAAATCTTGTGAATAGGACTGCATCTCCGCCGCTCCCCTGTCGGCGGAAACATTATCTCACAAAACTGTTCACACTTAAATTAGAAACGCTCTAATCCCTTGCTATGAGAGCACACATCTGAACTGCACCATGCGCCTGCAGATTCGCGGGTGAGCCAAGCATGTGGGTTTTACCCTTGCCTTCTTCCCTAACCATTCCTCAATTCTCAGGAGGTCCTCGTGATGCGTACAATGCGACTCACATTCATTGCGCTCATTCTGTTGCTTATCCATCCATTTTCGGTCCGCGCCTAGGTTGTTGGCGCGACTCTCACCGGCGCCGTCAATGATCCATCAGGCGCAGCCGTTTCCGGAGCCACTGTAACCATTCGCCAGACTGAGACCGGCGCCACCCGAGTCCTCACGACCGACGCGCAAGGAAGATTCTTCGCGCCATCGATTCCTGTCGGTCCATACACTGTCACGGTGGAGCACGACGGATTCGCGCGGCAGCAACAAAGCGGCATTACGCTCACCGTGGGCCAGAGCCTCTAGCTGAGCTTTAGACTCGCCCTTGCCGGAGTCAATCAGGAGGTTGTCGTCGACGCCTCTGAACCCAGCGTGAACACGTCCACGCAGCAAACCGCCGAACTCGTGGACGAGAGGCACGTAAAAGAGCTGCCGTTGAACGGGCGCAGCAATGACGAACTTCTTACCTTGAACCCGGCCGCGCTGAACTACACTGGCGAGTGCTCGGGCGGAATCGGAAGATCGAACTCCTCGGTGGGCAATCCGGCCAGAAACAACCGTGACTGGCATCACCTGATCGATCTCTGCGCCATGGCGGGCACGCTGGTCATCGATCACGATGGCGTCTATGATCCCTGCCTGCTAAACGATCGGCTTTTGCTTGGGCTGAAAAGACCTGGTTCATATTGCACCTCTTGTTCAACTTTTTCCGCAGTGGAGGGAAAGGAAAGGGCTTGTCGCCCTCTCGCTCCCATTCCAATTTATGCTTCATCAACCGGTCACGGCGGCAAATATAGCCTACATGCTGAGTATTGAAATGGCGTCCGAACGCGGTGCGGTAGCCGGCGGAATTCAGCTGCCGGGCGATATCCGCATAGCTTGAGTGGCCCGCCATCTCATGAATCCGCGCCACGGCGTTCGGAGGAGTTTTCAGTGATCCCTCGCCAGGCATCGGCCGCTTTACCGAGGAACGGGTGACCGTTCCGGAACGCCATCGAATCTGGATATCTATCATCCCCGGCTCGGTAACGCCGTCCAGTTGTACCGATTCAATGGCCATGCGCAGCAGTTGCTTCCGATCCTGATTGGTCGTGGTCTGCGCTTTCCAAAGAGCGGGCAGATTCTGGGATAACTTCTCGATCGACTCGCGTTCCTCGGCCGTAATCTTCCAGACCGATTGCTCTTCGGCTCGCTGATAGGCCTGCTCCAGACGGGCCTGGGTCTCCAACTTCTCATTCCATCGCCGCTCCAGCTCCGACGCCACCAAACGATTGTCCGGGTCCACGGCATCGTACTGCCGTTGCGCCAGCCGCGCTTCATAACGAGCTCGCTCCAGTTGCAGGTCGCGCTGCCGCTGTTGAACCGTCAGATCGTTCTCCAACTGCTCCACCACGCGCAGACCGATGGCCAGGTTTAACGGGGAGACCGAATCCAGAAAGTCTTCCGCGACCGCTGCATCCAGCGGCCGTGAGGTCATGCTCTGGCAAAGCCTGTCTCCATTTTCGTAGCCGGACTGACACACGTAGGTCGAAGATCGCTTTTCACCTCCTGCGTGATGATGTACGCCCATCTTGTGCCCGCAGACTCCGCAGCAGACTATGCCCTGCAATAGGGCCTCACCTTCCCGCGCCACGCCGCGCATCTCCTCGCCGCTGTGCCAGTTCTGGCGCATCTGTTCCTTGTTCTTCACGTACTCCTCCCAACTCAGATATGCGGGATGATGGGCATCGATCTTCACCGGCCATTGTGTCATGGGAAGTTGGTGGGGGGATGACTTTACCCGTTCTGGCCGAGCGGTGATCGCCGCTGTAGTCCCATTTGCCAAACACATAAGCTCCGGCATAGGCAGGATTATGAAGGGTACGGACCACGGCGCTCATGCTGGGCGTCTTCCACACCAGGGAGCCGTATCCCTCACGGCTGACTACGCTCACTGGCAGATTCAGTCCGTTCAATTTTAGGTCCCGCACTACACGGCGCACCACAAGATGACGACGGAAGGAGGCAGACACATACTTGAGCCGCTCCCGCACCTGGGCGTCCGGATCCAGTTCCCAACCGCCATCGGCGCCGTACACAAAGCCCACGGGAAGTGGAAACTGCAACAGCCCCTTGCGGGCTTTGTTCCAACGCCCTTCATACAAACGCGTGCGCAAGGTGAACAGTTCTGCCTCCGATAAAGTCCCTTTCACTCCGAGCAACAAGCGATCGTTGGGCTCCCGCGGATTATAGACAGCGCCTTCATCCGCGATCAGAGTGCCGGCCAAACCACAGATCTCGATGAGCCGGCGCCAGTCGCTGTTGTTCCGCGCCAGCCGCGAGGCTTCCAGCATCAGCACGATGCCCACCCGGCCAAGACCTACTTCTGTCACCAGGCGTTGAAAACCGCTGCGATGGGCCGCTGTCTTGCCCGAGCGGCCTTGATCCTCGTCGATGACCTCCACGCGGCTGGCCGGCCAGCCTAACTCCAGCGCGCGATCCCGCAGATCGTACTGCCGCTCCGTGCTCTCGCGATGTTCGATGACCTGCCAGGGAGTCGACTGCCGCACATACACGTAGGCCAGTCGCTCACAGTGCCGGTTCAGGATCTTCACTGTGCTCACAGTATCCCTCCTTCGCCAGTGGGGATACGTAGGGAACGAGAAGCAACTTCCGTCCAGAGTGTTTCCAACTCCGGAAAGGACGTTCCTGTCGCAACAGCGGACAGATTTTGCAGCTCTTGCTTTGCGTACAAGTGGGTAGCACGTCGGATTCTTAATTTTGTGCCGGAATCCGGCAGTAGCTCTACCCCGCACGGAGCAGCCACGTCATGAAGTGAACCATCGCCGCCGCGAACGCAGCGGAGCACCAGGTGCGCAAAGTAACTGCAGTCCTCAAGCAGGGCGGAGAGAAATTGCTGACGGATGGCGGTTCTGGGTCGCTGGGAAGTGCCGCAATCGTCAGCCACAAGAAGGGAACTTGTTGGAGGCTGACAGGGCTGACAGCTATTCCACTGGCAAAGCTTTTCGTGAGTTACAACCGTGGCATCGCCGCAGCCAGTTACGCCGTGGCCGGAATGCACCGGCAACTCTGTCAAAGGCGCGGGGAAGTTGAGAATACCTAACACCTTCGAGCATAGGCCCGGACCATCGAGCCGAGAGAAATTTCTACCGGACAAGGTCACCACCTGGTAAATGACGAGCGCCGCGATCCTGATGGTCATATCTCCTCTTCACCGTTCTTTGCGATGGCCGAGGAATCGAACCAAGTCCAGCATGGCGTGGGGCGACAGGAGCACCGGCGCGGCGCTCAGCGCAGATGCGTCCGCCGGCACGGAAAGGTTCGTCTCCTTCCATGCGAAGGTCCGCAATACCCCACTCTGGAGGCGAACCAACAACCTTGGCCCGTCGCGCCAGAAGACGCGCTTCACGCGTCCCGACTGCCCACAACAAGAGTTACGTTCGGACGTAATCGTGACCGCACATCCGCAAAAAGCAACATACGGTGCTGTCTGTTCTGCGCTTAAAGGGCGCCATGAGCGAATTCGAGATAAGCTTGCTCCGGCAGCGAGCGATGGAAGCCCACAGAGATAAAGTGCGGCGCGGTCTTGTGTTGACGCAAGTGCCCGCAGGCTACATCCGGACAGATGACGAAGGCATCGAGAGAACGCCAGATCGCCAGATCCAGGAGGCCATCACCGGCATCTTCAGAAAGTTCCGCGAACTGGGCAGCGTACGCCAGGTCATGCTCTGGTATCGGGAAGAGAAGCTGCTGATCCCGGTGTTATCGCGCGAGTCTGGCAACCGCAAGGTTGTCTGGGCCGAACCGGTTTACCCCAGTATCTTCGGCATCCTTAAGAACCCCACGTATGCTGGCGCCTTCGTCTGGGGCAGGAAACAGACCCGCACTTCCATCGTCGAAGGCCGCGCTCACAAGACTCGCGGCCACGCTCGTCCGCAGGGACGGTGGGAGGTGGTGATTCCGAACCACCACGAAGGTTATATTACGTGGGAAGAGTTTATGCGCAACCAGGAGCAGATCCGATCGAACGCGGGATGGAATGCGCGCATGGGACAGACACAGGGCGCGGCGCGCAACGGTCCGGCTCTTCTCGCGGGCTTGCTACGTTACAGTCGCTGCGGGCGCGCTCTGCAGGTGACCTATGCGAACAGCAAACTGTACGGGCCTTTGCCGCGCTATTGGTGCAGCGGCGACCGCGGCCGGCAGATGGTGCGCACCTGCATCACCTTCGCAGGAACACGCGTGGATCAGGAAGTTGCGGCCAAGGTCCTCGAAGCACTGCGGCCTGTCGGCATACAAGCTGCGTTCGATGCGCTGGAAAAGAGCCAAAGTCAGACGAATGAAAGGCGACGCTCGCTGGAACTCGCGCTGCAGAAGGCGCGCTATGAAGCCAGCCGCATCGAGCGGCAGTATCAGGCCACTGAGCCGGAAAACCGGCTAGTTGCCGCCGAACTAGAGAAGCGATGGAACAACGCTCGGGCACAGGTCGCCGAAATGGAGCGCCGTCGGGAAGAAGCCGCCATCGTTGCGCCGCAGTTGACCACCGAACAACGGGGACATCTGCTCACACTCGCGATGATCTGGAGCAGTTGTGGGATCACCCGAACTCTCCTGCCACTCTGAAGAAGCGCATACTGCAGACAGTCCTTGAAGAAGTCGTGGCGGATACAACGGATGATCCTCCCACGGTGCATCTGAAGCTGCACTGGGCCGGTGGCGTTCATACCGAGCTCACCGTGCGCAAGAACCGAACCGGCCAGCACGATCATGTCAACTCGGAAGAAGTAACGGAGTTGATTCGTGAGCTTGCGCTGGTCTGCGAAGACAGCGCCATCGTCTCTATTCTGAACCGACTGGGGTATCGGACTGGCATCGGCAACACATGGACGGAGAAACGCGTACAGCACGTTCGCCACACCAAAGGCTTCCCGGCATGCCCGCCGCCGGAGCAGCGCCACGGGTTGACCATGCAACAGGCAGCGGCTGCGTTGAAGGTCAGCGATGCGGTCATACGCAGACTCGTTGCACAAAAAACACTCCCCGCCTAGCAGATCGTCAAGTTCGCGCCATGGATGATCGAACGGGAACATCTCGACCTTCCGGCTGTCCACAAAGCGGTTCGTCTGGTTCACACCGGCCGACGCACTCCGTCGTGCGTGTCCAGCGACGGGCAAACCCGCATGTTTACTGACGCCAGCGAGGTGTAGCACTATGTCACTGCTCTCTGTCTGGCGATCTGCAAAATGTTGCCGAAGCTGTACGAGTGAAAACGGGCCATTGCCTTCAGGTACGCGGTGAGCGCTTCGCTCTTGCCCGCGTCAAGCTGCTGGATGAGGTAATCCACTACCTGCTTGATGAGCAGTTGCGTGGGGTTGTCGCGTTGCGTGGTGCGCTGGCCGTAGCCCGCAAGATGGTCGCCCATATGCTCGCTGTGGACAGACGCAAGACCGATTTCGTGCCTGCCGGCGAGTTTAACCCGAAGTTCCTTTTTCTTTGAGACGCGAAGGTGTGTTAATCCAAGAGGATGCGTGCGAAGAGACTGTTCGGCTCTGGGTACAGTTACAGAGCCGGGGCCACGCCGAGCAGTGCAAAGGCGCGGCGTTGCAAGGGCGTCGGGGTCGAGATCATCTCGAACGAACGGCCGGCAGCCTGGACTTGATTGAGGGTG
>JASHOC010000018.1 GCA_030041305.1 Acidobacteriaceae bacterium | reverse complement strand
AAGAAGGTCTTCCTGTTTCAGTACAAGGGGAAGCGGACTCTGATCTTCGAAGACACGAGTGCTCCAGCGATAGCGGTGCACTCATAACCTCGCGAGGAGGAGCCGTGCCTATTGGGCGGGCTTCTCCTTTGCTTTTTGCGCCCGAGGAGGCCGCTATGAAGAAGCTCATCACAAGTTCGCTTATCCTGGCGTTTGCTGCAGCCGGCGCGCAGACGGCAAGCCACACCGAGATCCGCCACGTCGCAACATCGCTGAACCATCTGACGGTCCTTGAGTTTGGCGAGACGGTGACCACGCTCGCAATCGGCGACCCCGATAGCTTTGAGGTCGAACGCAGCGGAGACAAGGTTTTTGTTAAACCCTTGCAGGAAGGGGTATCCACCAATCTATTTGTCTGGACGGCGACACGGGAGCTGAACTACGAACTCGACCCTGCGGGTCAAGTGGGGGCCATGGATGTGCTGGTGAATGCCGCGCCTATGCCTGTGCCAAAGGCGGCTGCGCACGCGTCGGTCGAACCGTCGGATGAGGAGATTCGTAAGATTGCGTCGCTGGTACTAACGCAAACGCTCTCCGGGGTCGAAGACATAGCGCACGACGCTGCAAAGCCGCCCCCCGGCCGCATCGCGGTCGACCTTGAGCAAATTTTTCGGGCCAAGGACCGGCTGTACATCCGTTACACTGTCACGAATTCGACCGAAGCGCCCTTCCGCGTAACCCCACCGGATGTTTTTGCTCCACTACCGACCGAGCAGCCCATATCGCTCGTGAGCCTCAGGGATCGCCAACTCACCGCCAGAACATTCTCGCAATTCAAGGCAAAACAGGGATCGGCTCTGGGAGTTCTTGAGGGCGAATCTACGGTTCGGGATTTGGCGCCCGGCCAGAAGACGACCGGTGTGGTCAGCGTCGAAATCCCACTTAACGATCCGCCCCGGATCTACCAATTCGACTTTGGCGTCGACCAGGACGGGCCGGTTCGCGCCGAGGCGGTGCTTTAGCCATGCCCACCGAGCGTTACGTATCCAACGACGATGTCCGCCAGGTGCTCGCAACCATCTATCGCGCCGACCAGGAAACGAACCTGTCGGCTTCCTTCGCTCGCGCCCTCTCCGATCCGCTCAGGCCCATTGACCTAAAAGGGCGCTGGAAACCGAATCCGGCATGGATCCTCTTAGTCGTGGTCTTCTGTGCATTGGTTGGAATATTTCTTTACTTCAGCCTGGGAGGCCGTCAGTGACCCCATATTACGACCAGGCTGCGTGGCCGGAGCGCAGACCCGTGGATGCTGCCGGCGTCATCGTTTTGTTCGCCTGCGCCGTGATTGCGCTCGGCTGGTATGTCGCCCTGAAGCGCTTCTACCTTCGCAACGACCAGTGCCTCGAACTCTTCCTTTATCTAGCCGTGTCGTTCTTTGGTGGTGGACTGGCCGTGGCCCAGTTTGTCGGCCGGAGAAGGAAGCGGGAGGCCAATTGGCCGCATCCGGCCGTCCATCTTCGTGCGTCGCGAGACGCCGCGATCACGCGAGATGCGCATCGGAACGGCGCCACGGTGCTTGGCTACAACGTCCACAAGGAGCCATGGCTCTGGCCGGACAGCGTGCGCATGAAGCACGGTGTCATCGTCGGCGGGACGGGCGCGGGCAAATCAACATTTCTTGAAAACATCATCGCCCAGGATCTGACGCGGCGCTTCGGCACGCGCCGGATGCCGATGATCGTCTTCGACGGCAAGGGCGAGCGTGATTTTCTGGAGCGTTTGTTGCCGCACATTGAGCGCGCGGGCCGGCTCCAGGATTTGCGCGTGATCGATCCGGCCCGTCCCTCCGAATCAGCGCGCTACAACCCCTTCTACGCGCTCGACGACGCCTACCAGGAGCACGTCAACTTCATCTTCCGTTCTTTCGGATTGCGAGAGGACTTCTTTAAGGGCCACCAGGAAGCGTATCTTTCGGACCTTGTGCGAGTTCTCCAGTACACCGGAAAGCTGTTTAACGTGTATGACGTGCTGGTGATGGCGCTCGATGAAGACGTGCTTCAGGAGAAAATCGCCGCGGCCAAGGCGCACCTCGCGGCCATGCCAGGGATCTCAATGCAGAAACGCCTGAACTTCGAGATGTCCGTCAAAATGCTGTTGCGGTCGCTCGCCGATCGGGAGCGCGTCGAGAAGATCCAGGGACTTCTGAATGAATTGCTAAGTTTTCTCGAAGATGAGCTGTCGATTGTAACGGGTTCCTATCAGGATCTGCTCACTCTCGATGACGTTGTCGAAAGGGATCTCATCCTTTTCGTTTCCCTCAACGCCAACCGCAATCAACGCGCCGTCGAGGCCCTGGGAAAGATTCTGCTCCAAAACATACAGCTCATGGTGGGCAAGCGTTATTCCCAGTCAGCCGGAATGCGGAGCACAGACGAACCCATGTTTTCGGTGATCTTAGATGAATTCGCGCCCTTCGCGTACCCCGGCTTCACGCAGGTACTCCAAACGGCGCGCGGCGCGCGCGTCTCGTTCCTCTTCTCGTTCCAAAGCCTGCCCCAATTGCAGCGAGTGAGCCTGGCGTTCGCCGATGAAGTCTCCTCGGCTCCGGGGACCAAGATGATCATGAATGTTTCCGAGGAACACACCGCGCAATGGTTCCTTAAGGCTTCGGCCAGAATAGCCGCTAAACGGCGCAGCCTCTCGGTGCGCCGGGCCGGAATCTTCGCCCCCAAATACGTCGAAACAGGAACGGGGAGCGAGAGCGACGTCAAAGAGACAAGGGCGCGCGAAGACCACATCAAGAACCTTCCCGTTGGGCAGATGGAGATCCTGATGGTCGATACCCGGGAAGGTACGCGCCACTCCCATCTCCATGTGCGCCAGGCTCCGCGGCTCGAGATTGAAGGAATGAACCCTTGGTTCTATCCAAGGATGCACAGTCACCTTGACGCTGCAGTCGGGGTCAATCTGCGCTTCAAAGAGAGTGAGAACCGGCGCCAGCGTCGCCGGCGGAGTGCCGGCCTGTCCCCCGACGCCTTTATCGGGAGCTGAAGATGACACGCAGAGTAACCATTTTCTTCCTCGAAATCCTGATTCTCATTGGCGTTTCAGGCGCCATCGCTTCCACGCAGTCACCGCTGACATCAAGGCCCGCGGCGGCTGAGTCTCGGACCAGGAGTGGCGGATTTCTCGATTATGCGCTCGGCAAAATCAACCCAAGTGACAGGGATTATGGCGCCCTGATGCAGGATGAACGCGCGGCAGTTGTTCAACACACCATTGATGACCTCTACTTCTGGTCGAACGTGGTGAGCCTGGTTCTGCTGACCGGGGCGGTTGCGGTCATCTTCCTTCAATGGCGCGCGGCGGATAAGCGGGAACTGATTGCAGCCTCGCTGATTGCGCAACTCTGGAACGGACGCGTTAGCGACAGGATCGAAATTGAGCGGCGAACCGAACAGTTCAATCAACTTGTCGCAGCACATAACGTCCAGGTGGAAAGCTCGCTCTCGGCAAAACCGCATCCCGCCTCGGCTTCCGAACTTAAACGCACTGTAGAGGCGCTCGACAAGAGGAATTCGCAGTCAACACTGCCGTTTACGGAAGAAGCACGAGTTGGGTCTGAGACGGCAGTTGAGGATGCTCTGAGTTCTCAAGGTCCCGTGTTCGGGCTGCAGCAGAGAAATGTCATGCTAGAACGTCAGGTCGAAGCAATGAAGAACACGGAAACCAATTTAAGAAAGCGTCTGAACGACACGATGGCTCGGCTCGAACAGGAACGGAATCGAAACCAGGCTCTGAAGGGCGCATAGGAGAAGAACTGATGCACGAGAAACTGGGCATCAAATCGCCTGCTGAATTCGGCGATCCCGATGAATGGCGGGAGTACGTCGCACGCACCGTCCCACCCGCCGAGGTTGCTTACGCGCTCGCATTCGGACGCACGATTCTGTTCGCCCGCTTCTACGAGATTCGCAATCTGGTGTTCCCGCACCGCTTCTGCTCCGATCTTGTGGAGATTACCGCCCTTGAGGAGCCCGAAAGAACGTTCGCTTTGGATTCGCTCAACGGTCAAATCTTCGCCGACTTGACGCAACTTCTAGGCAACGTCGTGCAGGCGAAGTGCCGGCTACATGTGGATGCAACTGACACAGGTCCGCGTCAACTCGTCGATGAACTGCACTCCGTTCTGGTCCGTGAGAACGCCTGTTTCCGCTCATGGGTGCATTACACGGAGGGCACAGAGGGCCGTCTCAATGCACAGTCCTGGGAAGAGTTCGTCAGAACATCACTCGGCGCGGCGTCCGAACTCGATGTCGAATTCGCACTCCTGATGGCGCAATTAGGCAAACTGCTCGCTCACTTCAGAGAGCAGAATCTTGCCCTTCCTGCCCATGTTTTCGCGCGAAGCTGGTTTCTGCATTATCTGCGCGGAGCAGAACGAAACGCGCAGGCGCGTGCCATCGTGCAGGAATTGACGGAGGCACTTCAGGCATGCGCGTGCGCGTAATCAGCTTCGGCACGAACTGGTGGGCGATGCACTCGCGTAACCTCAACGACCCTTATTGCTTCCAACGACGCGTGGCGTGGTTCAATTCCGCCGGACTCAAATACGGAAGCAGGCTGCGTCTATGTTGGGTTCTTCCCGGTCATATCCGCTTTAATCAGACGAGTGGTTTCCAGTCCGAGTATCCGTTACGCTCGATCGGAAAGACCTTTCTTTGTTCAGGCCCCAGCCGTCAGCGCGGCCGAACGCATCTTCTTTTCGCCCGGTTGCTCGGCGGAACAGAGACTGATTCGTATCTGGTTACAGTCACCGATGCCTCTAACGGGCTGATTTCCTTCACTTCTCCCGCTTGGAGATCGGCAGGAGTGCAGCCCATATCGGTTAGCTTGAAAGGGCTTCGCTACGAGGCAATGCTTCTTATGGGCTCCCGGGATTGGATCAGAACCGACCTGGGAACGTGGTTCATTCACGCTAAGACTGAGCGCCTTGTTCTGGCAACGGAGGGTCTTAGATGAGATACCGCAAAGGATATGTTGCGCTTTCCGATGAGCGGGATGTGCC
>JASHOC010000141.1 GCA_030041305.1 Acidobacteriaceae bacterium | reverse complement strand
CACAAGCGATGCAGGCTTCGATGAATTGTAGTGACAGTCCATCGTAATTCCTCCCCCTTTCCCTCTGCCGAATTTCAGCGTCGACATGCCCCTTTCCGGCTATCCCCGGCAGGCCGGATAGTCTTTCAGTATTCCTAGTCTGCGTTGAATTCCCGAGTTCCCCCATGCCCGGCGTGATCCACCCTGCCCGCGCAGCGTCCTTCAAGCGCTGTTGATTGTCATTCAGCTCTTTCCTGCTGCCCCTGACGTGGCGGGGTATCGGCACTTTGGCCGTCGCCGCTTGCTGTCAATGACGCTGTTTTGGCTCCCCCTGCCCTTCGGGCCGGTCCCCCCAAAAAGCTATGACAGCCGCGCTCGGTTGCGCCGGCCCGCAGGCCTCTTTCACCCCCGCCATCGGGGGCAATTCAGACGGAAAGAGGCACAACATGACGACATCGCAAGCAAACACAGTCAGGCACGCGCGCCGCCCGGACAGCGGCCCTGCCCGCGATCCGATGCAGGAGTTCGCGAACCGCATCGTGGCCGAGCTGGAGCGCGGCGTGAAGCCGTGGGTCAGGCCCTGGGACCCGGAGAAAGCCGGTGGGCCGCAGGCGCCCTTCAATCCCGTCACCGGCAGGCGCTATCACGGCATCAATGTCCTGATCCTCGGCATGGACATGCGCGCATTCGAGACCGGCGATCCCCGCTGGATGACCTACCAGCAGGCGCAGGAGAAGCGCTGGCAGGTGAAGAAGGGCGAGCGTTCGACAACCATCTTCTTCACCAAATCCTATGAGGTCGAAGACGAGGCGTCGGAAGACGAGAGCAGGACCGTGCGTGTCCTCCGGCACTATGCGGTGTTCCACGCGTCGCAGATTGACAGCATTCCGGCTTACAAGGCTCCGGCAATCGACGAGTGTCCGTGGGCTCGTCCCGAGGCGTCGGACATCATTCTTCGCAACAGCGGCGCCATCATCCGTACCGGCGGCGATCGCGCGTTTTATTCGCCGTCGACCGATCACATCCAACTTCCGCCGGAATGCGCATTCAACGGGCCGGAGGAATTCGCGACGACAGCCCTGCATGAACTCGCGCACTGGACCGGTCATCCTTCGCGGCTCAACCGCGATCTGCAGAACCGCTACGGCTCCGCGGCCTATGCGATGGAAGAGCTGCGCGCAGAGCTTGCTTCGGCTTTCGTCGCAGGCGAAATCGGCATCCCGGCCGACATCCCGCATCATGCCAGCTATATCGCCAGCTGGATCAAAGCGCTGAAAGACGACAAACGCGAAATCTTCCGCGCCGCCGCCGATGCCCAGCGCATCGCCGATATGGAGCTCGGGTTCCATCCGGATTACGCCGCACTGGTTCAGGACGAGTTGGCCGCTGTGCCGGTTTGATCGGCATTTCTTCTCTGCGTTTACTCAGTGAAGGTCGTCTCATGACTTCCTTTTCGGCCAGATGAATGGATCGCGCTTCATCTGTGAGAGCGCTTCAATTCCGAGCAAGCGCCATCGGCCTGCATCCCCCGTTTTGTCTCGTTCCTCGCGGTACACAGCGAGATAGCTTCTTATGAAAGCCGAAACGCGTTGCTCCAGCTGCTCAAAGCATTTGGTGTCGTTGCAGAATCGATAGTGCTTTCCCCATCCTTGCATGATGCCACGCACTCTATGAAGTGTCTCAAGCAAAGAGTGAGCATCGGAGAGTTCGTCGGTCTTCGCGTGCACTCGAAATGCGTCTCGGCTGTCCGTGAGTGTCGATTCGATAGAGGCTAGAAGTCGCTCGCGGGCTTTCTTGGCTGGCCTGATAAAGCCGTTTGAAAGATCGATGCCCAGGAACTCGAATCCCTCTTCTACTGCTGCCCGTTGCGTCTTGCCGCGAGAGACCGTCATCCCCAGTTTCTCTAGCATACGAACTGCCTTAGCGAAGGTGTTTTCGGCGATTTCCTTGCTGGGGGCGAGAATAATAAAGTCATCGATGTACCGAATACATCGAACATCCGGACTCTTGTTCAGTTCGATGTCAAAGTCATACAGGAACAGATTGCCCAGTAGCGGAGAAAGTGAATTTCCTTGGGCAACGCCGATGTCTTCTATGGGAAAAGCGTTCGCATGTTCGCGCAGTTGATTCATATTCTCTAATTCGACCGCGATTGCCTTACTGAACAGCGTAAGAAATTCCGGGTCTTCCACGGCCTTAGAGACAATTTCCGTGACCACCGACTTCGGGATGCGGGTAAAGAATTTGGAAATATCTGATCGGATAACATACTTGCAGCCAATGCCAATTGCATCAAGCACCGTTCGGATAGCAGCAGGTACCGCGGCCATATCGTCGTCGTCGCGCTTCTTAATTCCGCCAAAGCTGTATTCAGTGCACACGAACTTCTGGATCGTGGGAACAGAAATCAGCACGTCGTGTACGGCGCGCTGCACAATGCGAGATTCAACTCTGGCAACGACAAGGGGACGAAAGTTCGTCTTGTCTTTCTTGTCCTTCGAGATTTTGACGCCGCGCGCAGGCGGGAACACAAACCTGTTTTGCTGAAGCTCACGACTTAGCCGCCGCAGGTTTTTCGAGAGGTCCGCCTCGAATGAGGCGATTTCATTTCGTGTGTCTTGGGATTTTGACGTGCGCGCGTTTCGCTTAATTGCGAGCCACGCACGATCTATAACTCGTCGCCTTCGGACCTGAAGCGCGAGGTTTGATTTCGCAAGTCTCTTGGGTCCTGTTGGTACGCCTGACCCGTCCGACATCTCATCTGTCCCCAGCGGAGGTACCCTTAGGCCCGTTCCGCTCAATCGAGACTTTCGCCTCGCCGCTGCATTGTGCCCCAAGCTCCCAGGTTACCCTGATCGCCGAGACGCCCAACACAAGGGTCAGTGCCAGCAAGAAAGCCTTCCGGCTTCTCCGCTGTCGCCGCGCCGAAGTGGCACGTTTTTGCATAAAGCTCGCGTCACTTGTTCCCCCTCCTCAAGCCTAAACTTTTTAGGCCGTAGGGCAAGCTTCGCGACCCCGGCCCCTCCCCGCCCGGAATATTAAAGCTGCCAGCCGTCCAACAGGTACCCCGAAAGGCGATGGCTACGGCTTGCTTGGCACCGGACGCGTCAGGTCTGTCCCCAGCGGAGGTACCCTTAGGCCCGTTCCGCTCAATCGAGACTTTCGCCTCGCCGCTGCATTGTGCCCCAAGCTCCCAGGTTACCCTGATCGCCGAGACGCCCAACACAAGAGAGCATTATCCCATATATACCATAGGACACATTTCTCATACAAGATGTTGGGGTATGGCTGCTGATCGAAAATCTTACTATGAGTTCCTCAATCCTGTATTTGCTTGTTCCGCCAACAGATCGTGTCGAATTGCTTCTGATCAAATAGTGGAATTCTTAAGCTGTCTGTGTGCTCGCGATGAGGACTTGATCCTCCGTCTTGATCATCGTGTAATCTTGGCGAGCGAATACGATGTGCTGCGGCCCCCCGCAGCGTCCTTGACCAGCACCTTCTTGCGGATCAGGTCCTCGATGTCGCGCAGCGCCGTATCGTGCGAGCATTTGGCAAGCTTGGCCCATTTCGACGAGGTCAGCTTGCCCTCGAAGCCGTTGAGCAGCCGGTTGAGGATATTCCGCTGCCGCTCGTTGAATTCCACCTTGGCGAAACGCTCCCAGAACCGCGTCTTGCCGAGAACGGAGCCGAGGATCGTCTCGGACCGCTCGAACGCGCGCCCAAGGCAGTCGAGAAACCATTCGAGCCAGCGCGTGATGTCGAGATCGCCCTTCTGCGTCGCTTCGAGAATTTCGTAATAGGCCTTCCGTTCCGCCCGGATTTGCGCCGACATGCTGTAGAAGCGCTGCGCGGTGTTCTCCGAACGGGCGAGCACCATATCGGCGATCGCGCGCGCGATCCGCCCGTTGCCGTCGTCGAACGGATGGATGGTCACGAACCAGAGATGCGCGACCCCGGCCTTGAGCACGAGATTGGTCGAGCGGTCTTTCTCGAACCAGTCGACAAACTTCTTCATCTCGTCGCGCAGGCGGTCGGCCGCGGGAGCCTCGTAATGGACGCGCTCCCTGCCGATCGGACCCGAAACCACCTGCATCGGGCCTTTCGCATCGTCGCGCCAGGCCCCTACCCTGATTTTCGACATGCCGCTATGGCCGGCCGGGAACAGGGCCGCGTGCCAGGCGAAGAGACGCCTGCCCGTCAGCGGCTCGGAATAGCGCTGCGTGGCATCGAGCATCATCTCGACCACCCCCTCGACGTTGCGGTCCGCCGGCACCAGCCCGCCGATATCGAGCCCGAGGCGGCGCGCGATCGAGGAGCGCACCTGATCGCGATCGAGCGTCTCGCCCTCGATCTCGCTTGATTTCAGGACATCTTCGGTCAGCGTGTCGAGAACGGCTTCCGCCCTCAGCTGAAAGCCAAGGCCTTCCATGCGGCCGATGAGGCGCCCCTGCCGGTGCATTATATCGACCAGGCGCGCGGCGATCCGCGCGTGGTCCCAGCGGAAGTCCGGCCACCCGGTCCGCTCGTGGATATAGATCCCGGCTTTTTTTCTACGCAACATGTGCGTCGAATATAGCGCCTATTCGACGCAAAGGCAAGAGTAATCTACGCACGGTATGCGTAGATTAAACCCTCTATTCGACGCATCCGCACCGGCCGTTGTCCATCGCTTTGCTTTGGCCGCATCCGGCCTCTTTCGGGTGACTCCATCTGACGGCGGGGAGCGGCACTTTAGCCGCCGCCGCTTGCCGTCAATGACGCTGTTTTGGCTCCCCCCTGCCCCCGCTTTCGCGCGCGGGGCACGGTCCCCCCAAAAAGCTATGACGGCCGCGCTTGGTTGCGGCGGCAAGGTGTGCCTCTTTCGCTCCCGCCTTGGGAGTCACTTCAAACGAAAGAGGCACATCATGACGACCAACACATCCATCGCTCTCAACAAGCTCCTGGCCTGGGAGGGCAACGTCCGGAAGACCGAGGCCGACAAGGGCATCGACGAACTCACCGCGTCGATCGCTGCGCACGGTCTCTTGCAATCGCTCGTCGTCCGCAAGGACAAGCGCGGTAAATACGCCGTCGTCGCCGGGCACCGCAGGCTGCTGGCCCTGAAAGCCCTCGCCGATGACGGCAAGGTCGCGGTCAGCGAACCGATCCCATGCCATGTCCTCGATGACGAGACGAATGCCACGGAGATCAGCCTCGCCGAGAACGTCCAGCGGGAGCCGATGCATCCCGCGGACGAATTCGAGGCGTTCCGGGATCTCGTGGACGGCGGCATGCCCGAAGCTGACGTGGCCGCGCGCTTCGGCGTCACCGAAGCTGTCGTCAAGCAACGGCTCAAGCTGGCCCGCGTCAGCCCGAAGCTGATCGCGCTGTATCGCAAGGGCGACATGACGCTGCAGCAAATCATGGCCTTCGCCGTCACGGACGACCACGACGCGCAGGAACGCGTCTGGCGCGAGTTGCCGGAATGGAGCACTGACGACCCGTCCGTCATCCGCGACATGCTCACCGAGCACGAAATCACCGCCTCCGACCGGCGCGTGAAATTCGTGACGCTCAAGGCTTACGAGAAAGCCGGCGGCACGGTGCGCCGCGACCTCTTCAGCGACGGCGAGGACGGCGTCTTCATCGATGACGTGCCGCTGCTCGAATCGCTTGTCGCCAAGAAGCTTGA
>JASHOC010000140.1 GCA_030041305.1 Acidobacteriaceae bacterium | reverse complement strand
GCCAGAGCTTCCTCGAGCTGCATACGAACGGATTCGGCCTCGGCCCACTGGCGGGTCTTCGCACTTTGGCGAAAGTAAAATCCGTTGATCTGGCCGCCGACCCATTTGGGGCAGTTGCACCGGCGGCAAGCGCGATCCCTCGAGAATTTGCAGCCAGCGGAGTGGCGGGTGAAGACAGAAAGCAGCATCGGGCTCCCACTTCTTCAGGTGAGATTGCCCGCTGTTTCGGACTCGGTCAAAAGGGGGCAACGTACAAATTACGTACAAAAATGCCCCTCAGATTCGACCGTGGAAGATAAGCTGCTGAAAATAAGTAACTTAGAGTTGGTGGAGGCGGCGGGAGTCGAACCGCGACTTTGGTTCACCGGCCAAACGTGACTTGGAGGAAACGAATTGGCCCCGATCGGCTCTTTGGCTTTCCGTTCCGCACCCCGCCAAAGTATGCAACTTTCCCCATCTTCCCGGCATCGCCTCAAATATGCGCTTCTCTTGTAGTTTGTGCGGGGGTGACGATTTCCGTAGTTCGCGCTTTCGCGGCCGGGATATTACGCATCTGCTTGCTTTTGAATACCCTGTGCGATGCCGCGATTGTCTGCGGCGAGGTCACGCCCCCCTGTTTCAGCTTCCCAGAATCTGGCGTGACGCGAGATTGCGCCGGAAAACCATGACCCATAAAAACTAACTCACCTCAGTTTCCCGGGCCTTCCTCACCTCTGTTTTTCCGCCGTTTTCGGCGAGGACGGGTGATGTGTGTCTCCAGTACCGCTTAACCGCGCCGATTTTCGCGCTGCGCGGGCGGGAATGCTATAGGCTTTTAATATGGAGTTGACTTGCAGCCGCTGCCACCAGGCAGTAGAGGCTGGCGCGTGTTTCTGTCCCGTCTGCGGCCTGCCGCAACTTGTCTACGTTGCGGAGGCGGCTGCAGAGGCTGACCAGCCAGCGCGCTGGAATGAGGCGGTGCGCGAAGCCGGCAGCATTGCGTGGAAGCCGGCCTTGCGCTCGGCATTAGCCGTTGCCGTACCGGCTGGAATGTTGTGCTCCTTCTTCTCTCCATTGAGTTTTCTGGGTTTTTTGCTCATGCCCCTGGCCAGTGCATGGGCGGTCAGCCTCTATACGCGCACTCAGCGCCCACCGTGGATCACCACCGGCGCGGGAGCGCGCATCGGCTTCGTCGCCGGGATTGTGGGCGGATGGATCGCCGCAGCGACCACCGCCGTCACCCTCTACGCGATGCGCTTCTGGCTCCATGAAGGTAGGATGTTCGACGACCTTTGGGAAACCAGTGTCGGCCATCAGGTGAGCCAATGGACCGCCATGGGCGCTGACACCCAGTCGATCCATCTGCTCAAGATCATGCTGCTTTCGCCCGAGGGCCGCGCCGGCTCGTTTTTGTGCGGCATGGCGCTGCTCACCGCGGCGCTGCTGCTTTTCTCGATTGCCGGAGGCGCCCTGGGCGCACGCATGCAGGTCAAAAAACGGCGGCCGGAAACGTAAAGCGCTGCCAGTTTCCAGCGCTTGGCCGACACCTCTTTGATTTTCCATCGCAACCGCCGTCGAGAAATGCGCTCCGGATCGGGCTGACCCGCGCTCCGCAAGACCACAAATCCGAAAAACCAGCACGAATCGCCAAAAGCTGAGAGCCATAGCGGTTTTGGAAATGCTGTAGACAGAAACCGGAGAAGCCGAGCCGACGCGACCTCAAGCTGGGATGGAAGGGGCAGCGACCCTGCACGATTCTCGCGACCCCACATGATTTCCTAAACTGCCGTAAAAGCTGAAGGCTCCTTTTTTGCTTCTTCTCCACAACTTGCCCTCAGGCGGCAGGCCCTCGTATCATCCGGCAAGAGCCAATGCAATGAATGAAACCGTGTCCAAGTCCAGCTTGCGCGTGAAGGGCCGCCTCATGTCGGCCTCCGAGATCGAACGCACCCTCGTGCGGCTGGCGCATGAAATCGTCGAGAAGAGCAACGGTAGTGAGGATTTGGGCCTCATCGGCATCAAGCGCCGCGGCATTCCGCTGGCAGAACGGCTGGGCAAGCTCATCTCCAACATCGAAAAGCGGCCCGTCGATACGGGCATCCTCGACATTCAGTTTTACCGCGACGATTTGTCTACCGCAGGCATCCGCCCGGTGGTCACGCCCGGCTCGATCGGCTTCGACGTCGAGGGTCGGGACGTCGTGATTTGTGATGATGTGCTCTACACGGGCCGCACCGTGCGCGCCGCGCTCGACGCGCTCTTCGATCACGGCCGCCCGCGCCGCGTGCAACTCTGCGTTTTGATTGACCGCGGCCACCGCGAACTGCCCATCGAGGCGACCTACGTCGGCAAGCACGTGCCCACCAGCAGCCGCGAAATTATCGAAGTCAAGTTTCACGAGGTGGATGACTCGGAGCAGGTGTTGCTCGTGGAGAAAGTGGTATGACGATTGAGCTTCTAGCCGCTCGCTCCTGGCGCCGCGTCGACTGACTTGAGGAGGTTGTTCCATTTTGGCAGGCCCTGAGCAGAGTTGAAGTGAATCGAATCCGCCGCACCACAGATTGAAGCTAGTAGCTAGGAGCTAGCAGGTTACATGACTCCCACCGCAACCGCCGCACGCCGCCCGTTGACCACGCCGCCCGCACCGGAATCCCCATTTCCTTTTAACCCCGGATCATTGCTCTCCGTGCTTGACCTTTCCGTAGGGGGTGTGAGTCGCTTGCTCGCCCGCGCCAGCGAACTCGAGCGCATGGATCCGCTGGTGCGCGACCGCATCCTGTTGAAGCGGCGAATGGCGCTGCTCTTCTATGAATCGTCGACGCGCACGCGCACCAGCTTCGAGCTGGCCGCAAAAGCCCTGGGCGCCGACACCACCCTGGTTTCGAACCTCAGCTCCAGCATCGAAAAGGGTGAGTCGCTCAAAGACACCGGCCTTACCCTGCGCGCCCTGGGAGCCGAAGCCATCATTCTGCGCCACAACTCCTCGGGCGCTGCGTGGCTGCTCGAAGCGGCGACCCGCCTGCCGGTAGTCAACGCCGGCGATGGGATGCACGAACACCCCACCCAGGCGCTGCTCGATCTGCGCACGCTGCTCGCGCACCTCAGGCCCGCCGTCGAGCGCATCGATGAAGAAACACTTTCTGGCGTCACGGTGGCCATCGTCGGCGACATCCTGCACAGCCGCGTGGCGCGCTCAAACATGCTGCTGTTGCCGCGTCTGGGCGCACGTGTGCTTCTGTGCGGCCCCGCCCAGCTCTTGCCGGATCTCGCGGCCCGCTCTGCCTCCGGCATCGCTATCGAGCGCGATTTCGACGCCGCGCTCGCGCAATCGCAAGCCGTCATGATGCTGCGCATCCAGGCTGAGCGGCTAGCCGGCTTGCAACTCGATCTCGACGAATACAAAGCAAATTATCAGCTCACCGGCCAGCGCTTGGCCGCGCACTCCCCAGCGGCGCTGGTCATGCATCCCGGCCCCATCATTCGCGGCATGGAGATTACGGCCGGCGTGGCCGACGGCGTGCAGTCCGCCATCCTCGAACAAGTGACCAACGGCGTCGCCATCCGCATGGCCGTGATCGAGCGCGCGCTCAAACACGAGAATGGAGGCCGCGCATGACAGCGCTGGCCATTCGCGGCGGACACGTGCTCGATCCTGCATCCGGCGTGGACGCGGTCAAGGATCTCTTGCTGAAAGACGGCCGCGTGGCGGAGATTGCGAGCCCCGGCAAGCTGAAAAACGCCGAAGGCGCCGAGATCCTGGATGCGACAGGTCTCATGGTTGCTCCCGGGCTCATCGATATCCACGTTCACCTGCGCGAGCCAGGCCAGGGCTACAAGGAGACCATCGCCACCGGAACGGCCGCGGCCGCCGCCGGCGGATTCACGGCCGTGGCCGCCATGCCCAACACCACGCCGGTTAACGACTCGCCCGAGATCACGCGCTGGATGCAAGCTCCGGAGCGCGGCGCGCAAGTGCGCGTCTTTCCCATCGCCGCGGCCACGCGCGGATCGAAAGGTGAGTCGGTCAGCGACTACGGGGCGCTCAAGGCTGCGGGCGCAGTCGCCGTCACCGACGACGGAAGGCCCATTCTCAAAGACAGCGCCATGCGCGAAACCCTGGCTGCGGCGGCTCGCGTGGGCCTCACCATCATCCAGCACGCCGAAGACACGCGTTTGACCTCGGGCGCTTCAATGAACCTGGGGCCGGTGTCCTTCAAGCTGGGATTGCGCGGCATGCCGCCGGAAGCCGAATCCTCCATCGTCGAGCGCGACATCCGGCTCGTCGCCGAGCAACGCGACGCCCACCCCCATCTCCACGTGGCCCACACCTCGACCGCCGCCGCGCTCAACGCCGTGCGCCAGGCGCGGCGCAACGGCCTGCGCGTCACGTGCGAGGTGGCTCCGCACCACTTCCTGCTCACCGAAGAGCACGTCGGGCTCTACAACACCCACGCCAAGATGAATCCACCCCTGCGCTCCGCCGCCGACCGCGACGCCATGATCGAGGGCATTCTCGACGGCGTCGTGGACGCCATCGCCACCGATCATGCGCCCCACGCCATGCATGAGAAAGAGATCGAGTTCGAGTTGGCTCCCAACGGCATTACCGGCTTGGAAACGGCGCTGGGGCTCTGTCTGCGCTGGCTGCACGGCGAGTGGAAGATGCCGTTGGGCCGCGTGCTGAGCCTCATGAGCGCGCAGCCCGCGGCGCTTTTGGGATTGAAGGGCCGCGGCACGCTGGCAGTAGGCAGCTTTGCCGACTTGGTCATCTTCGATCCCAATGCGGAGTGGACCTACCACGCGACGGAGTCCAAATCCAAAGCAAAAAACACGCCCTTCGACGGCTGGACCATGCAGGGCAAAATCCGCTGGACCATCAGCGAAGGGCATGTCGCTTACGCCAACCCCGATTAGTCCGAATGTCTCACCCGTCTGAGACGGGATGCGGGGGTTTGCGCGACAGTTGGCAGTTTACAGCCCCGTCGAAAACAGGGGATCATCCGCTTTTGGGGACCGGGGCCGTACCGCTAGAGCGTTCTCGATTCAAGTCTTGCCATTGTGGCATTGTGCGAGGTGGCGATTCCTTAAGGAAATCGCCACTCAGTATCTCGGATTCTGTAGAGAGCAGAATCGAAAACGCTGTAGCCGTGACAGCAGTCACAAGACAGACGAACAATCGGCGCTACAATCCCTCCGTCAATCCTCCGGCGCTCCCGGGGCTCCAACACGCCCGACAGCGAAATCCAACCGAAAGGCTCCTCTGTCAGGTCCGCGACGCCCCGCCGGGTAGCGTCCCGGCTCAGACGCGGACAAGCAACAGGGACCGCCGGATAGGCCGCGTCTGCCGATCTGGATTATGGCCCAACGTTTAGGCCCATATTTTGAGGAATGCCGAACGCGCATCCTCACCGCAGCCGCGTCTTAAAACGATCCACGCCATAAGATATCGAACAGAAGGCTGCGCAGCGGGCCGCCTGCCATCGGCCGCGGGGGTTTCTATGCTTTCCATCAGATTCGTATCCAGGCTGGTGCGCTGTGCCGCGCCCGTTCTGCTGTCTTTCTTCGCGTTTGCGCAGGGAACCGATCCCACCACCTCCATGCTCTCCAGCGTCTACAACCCCGGCGCAGGGTTCAATTTGACCTGCACGGTGTCAGGTCCACCCCACAACGGGTACCCCGCGCTCACTGGCTCGGTCACTTTTAAGGACCTCACCGAGGGCCAGAGTCTCGGCCCAGTCGATTTGGGGCCCTCCTCTCCAGTCTTCGGCTCGCCCGTGGTGGCCACGGGCGGCCCGGCCGAATCCATCGCCGCCGCAGACTTCAACGGCGATGGGAAAGACGACCTGGCCGTGGGGCCAGAAATCGATAACCATGTTTATATTCTCCTCGGCAAAGGGGACGGCAGCTTCCAAACCCCTGTCCCTATCACTCTGCCAAATGAACCCTATGACGTTGTCGCGGGCAAGTTCACTTCCAGCGGCAACTGGGATCTCGCTGTCACCACAATGAGCTATTACGCCAACGACCCCGGCCTCTCCATCCTGCTCGGCGACGGCAAGGGAGGATTTACCCAAAGCTTCTACCCGCTCGCCAGCGACCCGTACGAAGGGTACGGCAGCGTCGTCACCGCCGACTTCAACAAGGACGGCAACTTGGACGTCGCCGTCATCATGCGGTACGGAGGCCTCTACGTCTTTCTCGGCAACGGAGATGGCGCCTTCAACGCCCTGCCCGCCGCCGCCTCGTTCTCGGGGTACAGTATCGTTGCCGCCACCCTCACCTCCAGCGGCTATCCTGACCTCGTCGTCAATGGGTCAGCTGGCAGCTATGTCCTCCTCGGCCAGGGCGACGGCGCCTTCAAGATCGGTCCCAACCTCCCCGCTCTCTCCACGCTCAGCTCTGTCATCGTCGCAGCGGACCTCAACGGTGATGGGAAGCAGGACTTGGTGCTGTCGCAGGCCGGTATCGGCACAGGTCCCAGTGGAATCGCCGTCTTACTCGGAAACGGCGACGGCACATTTCAGAATCCCGTCTATTACTACGACAACGCACGGCGCCGGACTGACGCACCAGGCTTAATGCTGGCCGGAGACTTCCTCGGGAACGGCAAACTCGACATCGTCACCGCAGACGTTGACCTCTACTCCCCCTCCCTCTACCTTGGCAACGGCGACGGCACTTTCGAGGCCGCGATCGACACCGGCTTACCGGTCCTGGCCCTGACGGCAGGGAACTTTTCCGGGACCGGCGCCCTGGGGCTGGCCGCTAACGTTCTCGTTAACAATGGCTATCCCACCTACGTGTGGCCCGAAGGGCCAGTGGAGACCGCGAGCGCCCTTCTGGATAACGCCCTTTTCACCTCTCTCATCGACCAGGCCCACCAGGTGGATTGCTCTTACAGCGGAGACACAAATTACGCGCAAAGTACCTCCGCGGCACAATCCCTTCAGTACCAGCAGGCGGCAACGCCCGCGTTCCAGCCGGCTGCCGGGACGTACCTCGGTCAGACCAACGTCAGCATCACCTCAACCTCCGGCGCCAATATCTACTACACCACCGACGGTTCCACCCCCACATCCGCCTCTACGCCCTACACCGGACCCATCCCTCTCTCATCTTCGGTCACCGTCAAGGCCATCGCCTCCGGCACAGGCTATGCCGACAGCAATGTGGTCACCGCGGCGTACACCATCCAGCTTCCGGCGGCGATAACCTCACCCACGCCAGGTTCGGTGCTGCTCGGCCCCCAGGTGACGTTCACCTGGACCGCCGGGAGTGGGGCTACCGGCTACATCTTCTACCTGGGGACCACGGTGGGAGGGTACGACATCACCTCCACAGGCCTAATCACAGCCACCTCCATCGAGTACTCCGCGCTGCCGACCAACGGCGAGACCATTTATGCCCGCCTCTACACCGTCTTCCCCAACCGCGACGAATATAGCGTCCGTTCCGACTACGTGTTGACTGCGGAGAAGGAGACCCCGGCGGCGATAACCTCGCCCGCGCCGGGTTCGGTGCTGTCCGGCCCACAGGCGACCGTCTCCTGGACCCCCGGGGTTGGAGCTATCGGCTACGTCCTCTACCTGGGGACCACGGCGGGAGCGTACGATATCTCTTCCACAGGCGTAATCACAGCCACCTCCCTCAAGTACTTCGCGCTGCCGACCAACGGCGAGACCATTTATGCCCGCCTGTACACCGTCTTCCCCGACCACGGCGAATATAGCGTCCGTTCCGACTACGTGTTCACCGCGGAGAAGGAGACCCCGGCGGCGCTGACCTCACCCACGCCGGGTTCGGTGCTGCCCGGCTCCCAGGTTACGTTCAGCTGGACCGCCGGGAGTGGGGCTACCGGCTGCATTCTCTACCTGGGGACCACGGTGGGAGCGTACAACATCTCTTCCACAGGCGTAATAACAGCCACCTCGGTCAAGTACACCACGCTGCCGACCAACGGCGAGACCATCTATGCCCGCCTGTACACCGTCTTCCCCGACCACGGCGAATATAGCGTCCGTTCCGACTACGTGTTCACCGCGGCGACCGCAACGGCAGCAAGCCCGCGATGATCGGGGGGACAGTATCCAAATCGATGCGTGGGCCGACCGGGCAGGTGGCCCACGTCTCGGAAGCGAGTTCCACAACAAAGATCGGCGCCTCGGGTCCCCGGTTTTAAATGCGGGCTAGGCCGGGCCGCTCGGCTCAAAAATAGAACTTTCCCGCCAGCTGAATGGCGCGCCCCGGCGACGGATCCCCATTGGGATCGGCTGAGTGATCGACGCTGGTGACGTGGCCGAAGCTGCCGCTCAGAAAATTACCGCTTGGATTCGCAAAGTTGGCGTGATTGAAAGCGTTGAAGGCCTCGATGCGCAGTTGCATGTAGCGGCTGCGGTCGGCGTTGAAATAGAGGTCCTTCGAGAGCTGCAGATTGGTGTAGTCGAACCTCGGGCCCGCGAAGAAGTTCCGCGGCGTGTTGCCGAATGTCCCCAGCGGCTCTTGCGAGAAGGCCGCCGCGTCGAAGAATGCATTGCCGGCGCTGCGGATGTTCGGCCGGGCGAAATGGAAATTCGTCATTTCCGGCACGTCCGGGCAGCCGAAGTAGCTGTATCCGTCGCACCACATTGAGCGGTCGCTCGGCTCATACACCTGCACAGGGAAACCGCTCTGCAGCACCGTCAACCCGCCGACGCCCCAGCCGGAAAAAGCCCCGCGCAATGCGGGATTCGCGGTCACGAATCGGGGCGCGGGCAGGCTGTACACGTAGGAAGCCGAAAGCCGGTGGCGCGCATCGAAATCCGCGCTGCCATAGTTGAGGGATTGGAATCCGGGCACGTAGTTCCGGATCCGGCCTTCGCGGCCTACAGCGCTCTCGTAGCCTGAAGCGTCATCGAGAGAGTGTGCGTAGGTGTAGGCGAGCGTGAACTCGAGGCCATGCGCAGGCGCCTGGACTAGGCTGGCCTGCAGCGCGTTGTAGTTCGACGCGCCTTCGGTGTTCTGCTCGCCGACTGAGATGTAGTAGGGCGTGCCGTAAGGCAGCCCGTAGGGATTGCCGGGCACGGTGGCGGGCTGCGCCGTGTATTGCGGAAAGAGCAGGTGCACGCGGCTCGCGTACGCTGCGCACATGGGATTGGAAACGCACGCCGCATGACCGGCCGCGGTGATGTTGTCGCCCTCATACCAGGAGGCAAGGCGGCGGCTCACCGAGCCCACGTACCCGACTTGCGCCACCAGCCTCGCATTGAGCGCGCGCTGCAGGTTCAGGTTGAAGTTGTAAGTGTACGGAACGTCGTACGACGACGCGAAGGCGGCGAGCTGGAGGGGCAAATAATTCATCCACTCAACGGCCGCGTTGGCCCTCACCGGCGGGTAGGGAAACGGATTCGTCATCGATCCATTGCCGGCCACGTCGGCCCAGGGGTTGGCGAACGAAGGGCTGCCGCCGAAGCTCGACGCGCCCTGCGAAACGATCATGAAAGGTGGGTCTTCGAGATTCTGCAGCGACTGCTCTTCCTGGTCCCGGTTGTAGTAGACGCCGAAGCCGGCGCGGAGCGAAAATGCGTGCGCGCCCGGCGATCCCACTACGAGCGCCGGACCCGACGCCGGCGACCAGGCCACACCCAGGCGCGGGCCGAAATGATCGTAGTGCGCCACGGGCGAACCCGCCGCATTGCAGCCCGCATCCTCCGGCCAGCTCAATCCCGGAGGCGCGCCGGCGAAGACCGCCGACTGCGCATTCGAGTTTTGCCAGCAGATCACTCCCAGGCCGCTGTCCTGGCGGTTCTGGTACGGCTCTTCGACGTCCCAGGCCAGCCCGTAGTTCAACGTGAGAGCGGAGGTGACCCGCCAGTTGTCCTGCGCGTACCCGTATAGCTCTTGGGCTACGGCGTCGATGAAGCCGTTATTCGACTGGTAATAGTGGTCGGGAATCCCGAGAGCGAAATCGAGCGCCGGGTCGCCGGAACTATACGGTCCGCCCCCCATCGCGCCGCCCTCGAAGGCGAAAAAGCCGTTGTTGTACACGTCGAAGGGATTCCGCACCCGGAACTGTTCAACCTGGGCGCCGAACTTAAACGAATGATTCCTACGCACCCAGGTGAAGTTATCGGCAAAGCTCATGTTCGTGTCGAGGCGCGGCTGCGGACCTTCATAGCTGAAGCCGAGATTGAAGTAACTCCCCACGGTGATGTACGGCAGGCCCGACTCCGGATCTTGAGGCGTAATCGCAAAGCCTGCCGAGGCGGGTGTGACCACCGTCGCCGGGCTCACCGCTCCCAACGGATTGCGGTAATAGGAGGCGCGCAGCTCGTTGAGCGTGTTGACGCCGAAGGCGTGCGTCCAGGCGGCGCTGAAAAGCTTGTAGTGATTGGCCACCAGCGAGCCGAAGCCGGGAAAGCTGGCGCCGCTGAAGGTGAGCGTGGTGGTTCCAGGACTGGACTGAAAGATGCTCGAAAGCCATAGACTATCGCGCGAGCCCGGCGTCCAGTCGATGCGCACCACACCCTGATCCTCGGCCTGTGTGTCGAGCGCATTGAAGTTGGCGTAGGCCACGCCGCCCAGTGTTTCATTGGCGGACAACACATATTTCTGGATCAGCGCAGCCGCAATCGGATTCCACTCCGCCGGCGGAATGTTGACTTGGCCGCTCGCAAAGCAATCCGCCCACGTCTCCGGCGCTACGCACGAGCCGATGTTGAACGGAATGGGATTCGTGGTCAGCCCTGCTCCGTTCGACGCGCCGGTGGCGTAATTCGCGTCGTTGGTGAAGTCGCCCGCAAACTGGTCGGCGTCGAGCGTGGTCTGCAAATCGGTCTGCGCGGTGCGATTGCGCAGCCCCTGGTAGGCGGTGAAGAAAAACAGCCTTCCGGGCAACACCGGCCCGCCCAGCGTCGCCCCGTAAAGGTTCTGGTGAAAGACCGGCCGCGTCTGGGAGAAATAATCGCCGTTGTTCAAAAACGTGTCGCGGTAAAACTCGAAACCGCTGCCGTGCAGTTGGCTCGAGCCAGCCTTGAGAATCTGATTCACCACCGCGCCCGAGTTGCGCGCAAACTCCGCGTTCATGGTGCTGGCCACGATGTTTTCTTCGGCCAGCGCGTCGGGGTTCACCTGGATCCCTTCGCTTTGGAGCATGGGGTCGTTGATGTCGATGCCGTCCACGAGATACGAGTTCTGCGCCGTCTGGCTGCCATTGGTGGCGAAGGTCCCAAAACGGTCCGAGGACTCGACAACCCCCGGATTCAGCTTCTGCAAGCCCGCCGGATCGCGCCCTTCGAGTGGCACGCCCTCCAACTGGTGCGTCGTCACCAGTTGCTCGAGTTGCGTGTTCGCGGTCTCCACCTGCAACGCGCCCGCCACTACCTGGATGGTTTGTGTTACCGCCCCCACTTCCAGCCTCGCGTTCAGTTCCCGGTTGTCGTTCACGTTCAACGCGACGCCATCCGCGACAAAGGCCTTAAACCGGTCGGCCGCAATTGTCACTTGATAGACGCTTCCCGCCTGAAGCTGGGGGAAGATGTAATAGCCCGCGCCATCAGTCTTGCGTACGGTGGCAATCCCCGTGCCCACGTTCACCACCGTCACCGTGGCCCCGGAGACGACTGCTCCGGTCATATCCGTGACCGCGCCGTGCAAAGCGGCGTAGACGTTGTCCGCGTAAGCGGCCGCCCCCGCAAAGGCGGCCGCCAGCGCAAAAGAAAAGAGTCGCCGATAAAGGCCCTTCATAGGATGCTCCTGCAACCCTCTATCGGTAGAGAAGACGATGAAGATGAGATTTTCTTTGCCGTCCGTCGCGGCGCGTCTTTCTTCCCGGACAAAACGGGCTGGCGCCGCGCGCTTAATTGTGCAAAAGTAGAAAAATCGGCGCGAAGTCGAGGAGGTCCCCCATGGCGGCGGCTTGCACTCATGTGAAAGAACACATAAAGAAGGTGAAACCTCGCACCAAAGGCTGCGAGGAATGTCTCAAGACGGGCGGCCGCTGGGTTCACCTGCGCATGTGTCTCGAATGCGGACACGTGGGCTGCTGCGACTCGTCGCCCAACCGTCACGCTCGGGGGCACTTTCACGAAACGCAGCACCCCATCATCCAATCCGCCGAGCGCGGCGAAGATTGGAAGTGGTGCTTCGCAGATGAAGTGTACCTATAAGAGGCGCCCGGACGGACAGGCGCGTATCTTCCTCACCGGCCACACGAAAGCCGCCACGAAAGTTGTACCTCGCCGCGGTTGATGAAGGAGTCTCAGAATCGGGCGCCTCGTCTCGCCATTCCCTTGTTGCCCGAAGCTGGCGGGTTACCCATAAATCCCGCCCCGCACATCGCACCGGTCAACTGCAGGATTTCGCGACCTCGACCTCGATCCTCTTCGCCCCCGCATCGAGCTTCACAATCTTGAAGCTGCGCACCTGCCCCTCGGCCAGGGGCTCAGGCTCGGGCGTCGCGGCGGAAGCGTTCCCTTTCCAACGCGCCTTCAGCATCGATGTGAGGGACGAGAGATCGGCTTTGCCTGGCGAGGCCGCCGCTGCCGGCTTGGATTGATCGCGGGCTACCGCCCTGGGAATGCGGCACACCGCGCGGATGCCCTCCCCCAACTCCACGGTCGCCCCCGATGCGGTCAACTCCACCACACGCCCTGAAACCGTATCGCCGATTGTATGCTCCGCGATGAATTCGTCGAGGCCGGTGGGGATCAGCTGCTTCATCGAAAGCCGGAACTGCCGCCGCTCGGGATCCACCGCCAAAACCAGCGCCCTCACCCTCTGACCCACATGCAACACTTCGCTCGGGTGGTGCAGCCGGCGGTCGGCCACCATCTCGCTGATGTGCACCAGACCCTCCACGCCTTCGGCGATCTCGACAAACGCGCCGAAGTTCATCAGTTTCGTTACTGGACCCTCCACCTGCGCGCCCGCCGGGAACTTGCGTTCCGCCTCAATCCACGGGTCCGCCAGCGCCTGCTTCAGCCCAAGTGCGATGCGGCGTTCCTGCGGGCGGATCGACAGTAGCACCGCCTCCACACGATTGCCCGGCTTGAGCAGGTCCGAAGGGTGACGCACCTTTTTCGCCCACGACATCTCCGATATGTGGATGAGTCCCTCGACGCCCGGCTCGATTTCGACGAAGGCGCCAAAATCCGTCACCCGCGTGACCGTGCCCGTGATGCGCTGACCGGGCTGGTAACGCTCCGCCGCGGTCTCCCACGGCTCAGGCTCGAGTTGCTTGAGACCCAGAGAAATCTTTTTTGTCTCGGGGTCGATCTTGAGGATGCGGACTTTCACTTCCTGCCCCATCGAAAGCAGGTCTTCGGGCCGCGCGACCCGGCTGTACGAGATGTCGCTGATGTGCAGCAGGCCCTCCAGTCCGCCCAGCCCGCCGATCTCGATAAACGCGCCGTACGAAACCAGCGAGCGCACTGTGCCCATCACCGTGTCGCCCTCCTTGAGCGCACAGCGCCGGCTCGCCAGCGCGCTGCGCGCTTGCGCCTCGAGCACCACGCGCCGGTCCACCACGACGTCTTCGTCGGTAACATCCAGCTTGGTGATGCGACATTCGATCTGCTGACCCACCAGCGCTTCCATCTCAGCCGCATCGTGGGTTCCGCTGCGTGAAGCAGGCATGAACGCGCGTACACCCACATCCACCGTAAGTCCGCCCTTCACCAACCCTGTCACCGTGCCGGCCACGGCGACCTTCTCCGCGAAGGCTCTCTCCAATGCCGACCAATCGCGGGGCTGCGCCACGCGAAAACGCGAAAGCTCGTAGTAGTTCTCCTCGTTACGCCCGGTGATTGAAACCGGGAACATGTCGCCGGGTTTGACCCCCTCCCCGTTATTGGGGAAGGCCGAGCGCCGCAGCACGCCCTCCATCTTGTAGCCGATGTCGAGGAAAACCTGGTCGGCGGAGACGGAGACCACTGTCCCCTCCAACTGCTGCTTAGCACGATGCGTATGGCTGCGCTCGAAGGCCTGGAGCGCCTCGGCGAACGACTCGCCGGCCTCGGTCGCGGAGTCCTCGCTCGTAGCGCTTGCTGCGCCCTCCTGTGCGGTCGGCGCGCCACCGGCGGAGTCTTCAATGGTTGTAGAGCCGGACGCTGGCTCGGCGGCGGCCTGCTTGGCGTCCTCAGCAGCGGATGGAGATGGGGATTCTGGAACGGCCAATGATTCCGGGTTTGCTGGATCACTCATGATAGGCGTCGATCCTATTTTCCCACGCGCGGCCCGCGCACGTTGGCGACACAATGCTTCGCCGCCGTGCGCCAACAAAACGGCTGTGCACTTGCGCCTTTCCGCCGCGCATCATGGCGATTGTGCTTCCAGTCACGCGAACCGGACCGAAGATGGGGTACGATGAACCCCGTTTGGGAGAGAACGCATGGCCGCGTTGCGAGGAACTATACTCATCGGTTTCTTGTCCGCTCTGGTGCAATTCGGGCTAGCGGTCATGGCTTGGGGCGGCGTCCGGCCCTTCTTTGCGCATCCGGCTCTGATTGCTCTCGGCGTGGTGACCGTGGCTCTGATGTGCGTCGCGCCGTTCACCAGCGGGAACATCAGCCCCGGCAAGCAGGAGGACCGCGGCAACCGCTGGGTTCTTGGCGCGTTCAGCCTCATCGCGCTGGTGAACGCATGGCTGCCCGCGTACACCGACCGCACCAACTTCTGGACTCTCGACGGGGCCGCGGTCCGCTGGTGGGGTATCTTTCTGTACGCCGCCGGCGGCGCCCTGCGCCTGTGGCCTGTCTTCGTCCTCGGGCCTCGCTTCAGCGGCCTGGTGGCCATTCAAACCGGCCACACGCTCGAGACCCACGGCGTTTACGGCGTGATTCGCAATCCCAGCTACTTGGGCCTGCTCATCTGCATGTTGGGTTGGGTGCTCGCTTTTCGTTCCGCCCTCGGGCTTGTGCTTGTCGCCCTCATGCTTCCGCCACTCGTCGCGCGCATCCGCGCTGAAGAGCGGCTCTTGCGCGCGCACTTCGGTAGTGACTACGAAGCCTACTGCGCCCACACCTGCCGTCTCATCCCCGGCATCTACTAGCCAATTCCGCCGCAGGCCGGCGATGGCACTTCTGCAGATCGGCGCCTCCTGCTTCGCGTTCTGGACATCCTGCGGGACGGGGAGCGAGAATGGTGCTCGCTTGATAGGAGGGCAGCGATGACGATTTCTGGCCTTACGCGGCGGGATTTTGTGCGCCTGGGTGCGGGCGCGGCCTTGGCGGGCGCGGCGGCAAATACTACACTTCTTGAGCCGCCCACCCTGGCGGCGCAAAACGGCACAATCGGGCGCACCATCCGCTTTGTTTCCATTGGCACGGGAATCCGCGGCTGCGATCTGCTGCGCTCGGCGCGCAAGGTCCCCAATGGCGAACTGGTGGCCACCGCCGATCTCTATGAGATGCACCGTAAAGCCGGCCTCGAAGCTTACGGCAAAGACGTGCCCACCACCGGCGACCATCGCTCTCTGCTCGACCGCAAAGACGTGGATGCCGTGCTGGTCGCCGTCTCGGACCATCTGCACCGCGCCATCGTCATCGATTGTCTCAATGCCGGCAAAGATGTCTATTGCGAAAAGCCCATGTCGCATAACGTCGCCGATGGATTCACCATGGTGGAGGCAGTCAAAGCCAACCATCGCATCTTCCAGGTGGGCAGCCAACGCGTCAGCAACATCGTGTACAAAAAAGCCCAGGAAATCTACGCCTCCGGCCGCCTCGGCCAAGTGACCTATATCGAAGGCCACTCCGACCGCAACTCGCCTTCTGGAGCATGGGTTTATCCCATTCCTCCGGACGCGAGCGAGCAGACCATCGACTGGAAGAGCTTTCTTCGCGATGCGCCTGAGCGGCCCTTCGACGCAGCGCGCTTCTTCCGCTGGCGCTGCTTCACCGATTACGGCGAGGGCGTGGCCGGCGATCTGTTCGTCCATCTGCTCTCGGGCATCCAGTGCGTCACTGGCGTCAACGCCGCCCCGCGGCGCGCGCAGTCCAGCGGAAGCCTCACTTGCTTCAAGGACAGTCGCGATTACCCCGACCTGCTGGCGACCTTATACGAATACGACGGCGTGATTCTCAACCTGCACTGCAACCAGAACAACGCCGAGGGCGAGCCGATCATCTTTTATGGCAAACAAGCCACCATGACCATCAGCGGCAACACGCTGACGGTTGTTCCGCAGGACACCCGCCCTCAGCCCGAAGGCTACTCCATCGACGGCTGGACCGAAGAGGCGAAGAACAACTACCTCGAAGAGTGGCGCGCCCAGCATCCCGCCCCGCCGCCGTCGCTGGCCGAGATCGAAACCTGGTCCGCCCCGTCCGGTTACGATGACACCGCCGACCATATCGCCAATTTCTTCCGCGCCGTCGAGACGCGCCAGCCCGTGGTCGAAAACGAAGTCTTCGGCAATCACGCCGCCATCGCCTGCCACATGGCGAATTACTCGTACTTCCATCGCCGCGCCGCGGTCTGGGACGGCGACACGCACACCATCCAAGGTTGAGCCCGGATTTATCACGGAGAGACGATCGATGAGCCATCTTTCTCGAAGAAACTTCCTCAAGACGAGCGCGGCTGCAGCCGCGTTCAGCGCCGGCGCTGCGCGCCTTCGCGCCCGGTCCCGCCATCTGCCCCTCGGCTTGCAGCTTTACAGCGTGCGCAACCAGTTGCCCAACGATTTCGACGGCACGCTTCACCAGGTGCGCGCCGCGGGATATACGGTGGTCGAGGCCGCAGGCTACTTTGGCCGCACCGCGCCGGAATTCCGCCACTCGATGGACCAGGCCGGCCTGCGCTGCGTCAGCACCCACCATGCGCTCAACGTTCTCGAAACCCAACTCGACCAGTGGCTCGACTACGCCCACACTCTCGGCCTCGAATACCTCATCTGCTCCTCATCGGGCGGAATGCATCGCGACCCCAGCGCCAAAGGCGCGCCCACGCTGGATGACTGGCGCTGGATCGCCGGAGAGTTCAACCGCATCGGCGAACGGGTGAAAGCCGCAGGCATAACCTTCGGCGTCCACAATCACACGCCGGAATTCGCCGTCATCGACGGGACGCTGGTCTATGACGTGCTCTTGCAGCGCACCGATCCCAAATTCGTGATCTTCGAAATGGACTGCGGCTGGGTTTACGCTTCCGGACACAACCCGGTGGACTACCTCAGCAAAGATCCGAAGCGATTTCCGCTCATTCACGTGAAAGCCATCGAGCACGAGCCCGATGGCAAAGTCCACATGCCGGTGCTGGGCAAGGCAAAACCGGATTACGGCCCGATCCTGCGCGCGGCCACGGGACTCAAATACTACTTCGTCGAGCAGGAGCAGTTTGACATGGATCCGTTCGAAGAGCTCAAGCTGGACGCCAACTACATGCGCAACCTGAGTGCTTGAAGCGCAAAGCCGCAATCGGTCCCGCGCCTCGAGCCTGGCGTTCGTCTTCCCATCGCTGCGAACATCAAGAACAGGTCTACGCCTGGCGCGCGAGATACGCCTCAATGTTCTTCATCTGCTCTGCCCAGCCGCCGTCGTTCCTTTTGAAAGCTTCCTCGCGCCGTTCGGCCGGGAGGTTTTCAAAACCCGACTCAGTGACCGTGAGCAGTGTGCCGCCCGATATCTTCTCCAGTCGAAATTCCACCAGCGTCGTCGGCTCACCCGAATAGTCAGGGGAGTAGTTCGCCTTATCAAAGGATTTGGGATGCGCCCAGGTGAATGAAAAATGCCGCTCCGGCTCCATCGTCTGGATCGCGCCCTCCCACACCACGTGCTCGTAGCCGGGATAGAGAATGCGCCCGCGCGAAGTTTGTCCCGGCGCGAAGGGCCCCTCCAGCGTCACGCGGAACCACTCGCCAAACTCGCGGTAGTCGGTGAGCGCCCGCCAGACCCGGGCAACGGGAGCCTTCAGCTCAATGTGTCTTTCGATCGTGCTTTCCATCTTCTGCTACGCTTCCTCGAACAGTTCACACCAGACATCGACTTGGAACCTTCCGCTTCCTCATTTCTCCCACGAGCCCGCGTCAGGAATTCCCCGGACGACGCGCGCATCGCGCACGCCAAAGCGCCCCAAGCTGCGTGTTTACTCAAGATACGAGGCCACCACAGCCACCGCCGCAATGGCGGCGGTTTCGGCGCGAAAGATGCGCGGTCCCAGAGAGACCGCGCGCCATCCGTTGGCGTCGAAGAGCGCTTCTTCGGCGGGAGCCCACCCGCCCTCGGGACCGATGGCGATCTCCAGCGCGGGCATTTCCTCGTTCGCCGCCTCTATCGCTTCCTCGATCACGCAGCGTAACGTCGCAGTGCGCTCCTGCTCGGCGAGCACGATGCGCGTGGCCGCGGCCCTGTGGCGCACCCTCACCGACAATGGCTCCGGATCGTGAATGAGCGGCACATCGGAGCGGCGCGCCTGCTGCGCGGCCTCGCGGACCAGGCGGCGCCAACGCTGCACGCGCGTCTCGGCGGCGTCCGCTAGATGCTTGTCGGTTCGCCGCGCAATCACCGGCGCGATTTCCGCCACGCCCAGTTCGGTCAGCTTTTCGATCGCCCACTCCATGCGATCGAACTTATACACCGCGATCATCACCGTCACGGGTAGCGCGGGATCGGCTTGCAGCTCGGCTACCAGGTTCAGCCGCACCTGGCTCTTCTCTTTATTCAGGGTGACGGCGGCGACCTCAGCGTGAAAGACGTGGCCGCCCGCCACCACATCGGCCTCCATTCCCGGTTGCGCGCGCAGAACGCGCGCCATGTGCTCGGCCTGCGCTCCTTCAAGGGTCGCGGTGGCCTCGTCCCAGTGCTCGGCGATCCAACGGCGTCGGGTCATCTTCCTCTCCCTCGGCATCATCCATCATTCAGTCTATAGCGGTTCCAGCGTTGCGGCGGCGGAAAGCGCACACAAGCGCCCAATCGAACTGTCGATGCCGCTCCACGTGGCGCTTGCGGCGCGCCGGACCTGGCCATCGCAGCATGCTGCCGTCCGTCCTCCCCGACCACGTGAACGGATTTTGGGGCAAAAACACTAAGGGGGACGCTTTGAAGCGTCCCCCTTGGAGTGTTGCCTTTTAGGTTGGTCGTCCGCTACTTTTTCTTCGCGGCCTTCTTTACGGCCTTCTTCGCCGCCTTCTTCGCGGGTGCCTTCTTGGCTGCTTTCTTTGTTGCCATTTTGCCTATTCTCCCTTTTCGATGGGTTGCATCGATTCTGCAATCGTTACATTGCAGTTGAAGAATGTATAGAATTGTGCAGCATCGATGTCAAGAGAAAAACGTAATGAGAGTGGAAAAAAGAGCAACAATTTTTTTCTTCTGGAACCGAGTGGGCTGCGTGAAACCAAAGAGCCTCCCCTTCGCAGCGCATGACGCATCCGTTGAAAGGCTGGATCCATGGGGTGTTTCGCGCAATTCGGCGTTTCTCTCTCTGCGCTCTGGCGCCGGCATCGCGAATCCAGCCATAGCGGCGCTCCCCGAGCGCGCTTGCATTGGACTTTAACCGGATCGAAGTCCTCGATCGCCTTGTGGCGCTGCTCCGTCAGGCTTCCGCACTCCCCAGCCGGCGTTTCCTCGCCCATTGCGCTCATACATGACGCGATCCGCCTGTCGATTCAAGGCTTGCGCAGTGTGAAAATCAAAAAAGTGTAATCGAGATCGTAGAGCTCCCACCGTATCGGCCGGCCCGTCGCATCCAGTTCGACTTCTCCCGTCGCTTCGAAGCCGCATGCCTTCGCCTCAGCAAAGATCCTCTCCATCTCCTCTTTCGAAAAGATCCTGATCGGAGCCCCATGTGCAAACTTGTCACGGGTGTCGATCGGCGCAGGGTAATAATCGGTGGACGTAATCAGCAAGCCTCCGGGCTTCAAGACACGATGCATCTCGCGGAGGTACGCTTCCAACGGAACCCCGTGCTCGATCACGCTCATACACGTGACCGCGTCGAAAAAGCAATCCGGAAAGCCGGTGCGCGTGATGTCGCCGGGAAGATAGCGAATCGGTCCGCGCCGCGCGGGATCGGCAAACGAAAGGTTCATGGCGTAGAGATGGCGGAATCCATACACGAACAAAGCCGGCAGCAGGTTGCTGTAGAACTCCGCGCCCGCGTCCAAGATCCTCGCCGACCGCGGAAACTGGGCGGCAATCGCCTGCGCTGCGGCAAGGTGATCCCAGTTTTTTTCCTCCGCACGGTGCAGCGGCAAATGAAGCTCCCTCGCCGCATGCGTCGCCTCCTGCCATTCTTCGCGATTGTGAAGCGCGCCGTTCGGCAACCGCCCGTTGGGCGGATCGGTGATTCGGCCCGCCCCATACTTCCATTTCAGGTAAAACCGGTACACCGCTTCGGGCTGGAAGAATCGGCTCTTCACGCGCCGGAAAAATCTTCGCGAAGCCGGAGGGCGCGAAGCCGGATCATTGACCGCAGCTGTTTGCGCCGTCGGCGATGTTTCTTGCATGAGGTCCATTATGATGTGCGCCGCAACCCTCCACAAACTTTCTTGGCGAAGATTGGACGGCCGCGCGGCGTTCATCGCCGGTCCTCGCGGATGATAAACTCGCTTTAAATCCTCGATCATGCATTTCAAGGCTCTCAGCGCGGCTGTCTACGGCATCGACGCCAACCTCATCGAGGTCGAGGTGGACTATAGCGGCGCAGTCACTGACCAGGATCACTTTCACACCGTAGGCCTTCCCGACGCCGCCGTGCGCGAAAGCCGTGATCGCGTTCGCGCCGCCATCAAGAATTCCGGTTACTCCATTCCGCCCACTTTCATCGTCATCAATCTGGCGCCCGCCGACCTCAAAAAAGAAGGCTCCGGCTTCGACCTGCCCATCGCGGTCGGCATTCTCGGTGCCTATGGCGCACTGCGCAACAACGACCTCAGCCGCTTTCTCCTCGTCGGCGAACTGGGACTCGACGGCAGCGTGCGTCCCGTGCCCGGCATGTTGCCCGTCGCCATTCTGGCCCGCGAAAAAGGCATCGCCAATTTGGTTCTGCCCGCGGCCAACGCAGCAGAGGCCGCGGTCGTCGAAGGCGTCAACGTCTATCCCGTCGCCTCGCTTCTCGATGTTCTCGATCTGCTGAACTCCGCCGTGGTCGGCCAAATCCAGCGCGAGCCCTTTCGCATCGCGACCGGTGAGATTCTCGGCAAGCTCGAACAGTTCGCGGTGGACTTTTGCGATGTGCGTGGCCAGCAGACCGCCAAACGTGCGCTCGAAGTGGCCGCCGCCGGCAGCCACAACATTCTCATGATCGGTCCGCCCGGCTCCGGCAAAACAATGCTCGCCAAGCGCCTGCCCTCCATCCTCGCGCCGCTCACCTTCGAGGAAGCGCTCGAGACCACCAAGATTCATTCCGTCGCCGGCGTGCTCGACTCCGGAACCGGGCTCGTCACGCAACGGCCCTTTCGCTCTCCCCACCACACCATCTCCGACGCCGGCCTCATCGGCGGCGGCGTCGTGCCGCGCCCGGGCGAAGTTTCTCTCGCCCATAACGGCTTGCTCTTTCTCGATGAGCTGCCCGAGTTTCCCCGCAACGTGCTCGAAGTCATGCGCCAGCCCCTCGAAGATCACACCGTCACCATCGCGCGCGCCTCCATGTCGCTCAGTTTTCCGGCCCGCTTTATGCTGGCCGCGGCCATGAATCCCTGTCCCTGCGGATACTTCAACGACAAGTCTCGCCAATGCATGTGCACGCCGCCCATGATCCAGCGTTACGTGGCCAAAATCTCCGGTCCGCTTCTCGACCGCATCGATATTCACATCGAAGTCCCCGCGGTGCAATACAAGGAACTGCGCGGCGGCGCCGCGGCCGAGGGCTCGGCGCACATTCGCACCCGCGTCATGACCGCGCGCGAGCGGCAGCGCGAGCGCTTTAAAAGGCAAGGCGAAAAAATCTACGCCAACGCGCAAATGACCACGCGCCAGATTCGCGCCTATTGCGAGTTGGGGCCCGACGCCGAGCGCCTGCTCGAGCGCGCCATGCAGCAGCAGGGCCTCACCGCGCGGGCCCACGACCGTATTCTGAAAGTGGCGCGGACCATCGCCGATCTTGACGGCGCAGAGCGCCTCACCGTCGCCCACCTCGCTGAAGCCATTCAATACAGGACGCTGGATCGTAGCTATTGGAGTTGAAGATCCCCCCAACCCATCGCGCGCATTCTGGCGCGATGGGGTGGATTTCCGGACCTCGACCGCAGCGATTGGAGCCTAAAAAACTGAAAGAGGACGAGGAAGCAGGAGATCGAGCGAGCAAAACCGCCACTAAACCAGTAGCGGCAAGCCACTGCCTCCCGGCTATTGGCCGGGCGCCGTCCACCTCCACAAACCACCAAGCATCATTTAAAACGTCTTCTGCAGCCAGTGATGAATGTCCGGCCAGAACTCCGCAGAAACGTTATAGATCGCCGTGTCGCCCAGATCGATGGCCATACGCGAAATGGAGTGACCTACGGTTCGATCCACTTTCGGGTAGTAGAGATTTGACACCACAGCCGCCATTCCCGTGCCCGCTAGGCCGGAGCTATAGAAGACCTTCTTTCCGGAATCGATATAGGGGACAAAGACCCGGGAGAACTCGCCTGCCGAACCCTCCCTCTCCCAAACGAAAATACCGCGGATCCTGATGACACCACACGGTGAACACGAAATCGCCGAAGAAGCTGGAGTCGTTCACGTCTAGCTCCAGCGAGCCGAAGCACTTCATCTAACCGGTAAAACTGGTTCCATACCCGCAGAAGCCATCGTTCGAAGAATAGTCGAGCGTGCCGGCCTTGAGCGCGGTCACGCCCAACCCGATTGGATCGTAAGCTGATTCCGCCCATTCCTGAAATTTCTCCTTGGGCGTCAGCGGTTTGAAGTGGCCGGCGTAGTTCACCTTGAACGCCGGAACTACCCAGAAGATGTGACCGCGCGGACCGCTGGTCGCCGAGGAACTGTATTGCCTCTTCTTGCCCTTTTTGGGCGGAGTGACCGTGCCCTCCAAGGTCTGCCCATTCTGCGCATCGTAACCTGCTCCGCCCTCCGGCTCCAGGTTCACAAACCACGGACTTTGCGCCAACTCTGCCTTGGCCGCTCCCGGCGCCAGTCCCAAGCGCGCTAGCCGGGGGCCTTCCCGGTTAAAGCATCGCGCGGAAGCAAATGGGCCGGAGGCCACCCAGCCATGTCGAGCGCCGGAAGCGGCCAAGCGCCCGGTTAAGTGAGGCCAAGGCATGGGCTGCCAAGCAACCAACCGGACTTCGCTCCTGCGGGTTCCAATTGGCCCCAAAGGCAAGGGGGCAGAAGCAAGGAGAACAGGATGCCAACTCAGAACACGAACGCCCGGTCTCCGCGCGTGACAGGGCCACCGCCGCCGGAAACGTTCGCCACTCAAAACCTGTTCGCCCCTACAATCCTTCGACGAGCAAAGCGACTCGTGCTGTTGCCCACGCGGCAGGATGCCCAGCGGCAGACATTGTGCGCCGGGATGCTTCGGGCTCGAGCACTGTTACATTGGAAGTCTGAGGAAAACTCCGCCTCCGCCCGTACGGTGACTGGAATCCAGTCCACAGGCCCGGTACGCGGGGGTTCGGGGCGCGAAGAGAACAGACCCCAGTCCGCGGCAAGCCTCGCTTTTTCAATGAGCTGTCAGAATCGACCGATCCGGTCTCCGAAGGGCCATCCCCCGCTCGCAGGCCTGCATTGCCGCAAAAAAACTATTGACCTGCCCTTCCAGTCGGTATACATTCGTTACAGCCATCCTTAGAAGGCTGTGCGCGTCGCGCGTTTTTTGCGTGCTCGGCGGCCACATCCTGCATCATATGTGAGCATGGGCTCTACCGATGATGCCTCGGTGCGTATCCCGCCGGGGGAGGGCCTTATCGGGCAAAGGAACGCCGTCGGCAATCAGTCGCCGCTAGGGTATGGTGCCGTCTCACAAGTTGCGATCTTTGTTCAAACTTTTGAACTGGAGCTGTGTGTCGCGCGTCTAATGAATGGGAGTTGAGATTTGAGGCAGCCCGCGATTCATTGGCTTCCTCACTGTACTTGCAGCGCCAGTCGGCGCCGCTTGGTTAGGCAATCTGAACAACAAATAGAAGGAGATATCTGCAATGCGTTCCGACTTGGTTTTTGGGGCACTTTCTCAAGTGACCAATCGCTACCAGCTTTGTCAACTGGCAAGCAAGGCAACCCGTAAGCTGCACAAGCCCAACACCCGGCTGCAGGATACAACCAATGATGTTCTGTGCCGTTTTCAGGCCACTAACCCCGGCGCAACGGCCGCCCACGAGGTTCCCATAACCCAGCCGGTGGAGCGTCGCCGCGCCGCGTAAGTGGCGTGTTTTCAAACGTATAGTTAGTCAGACAATGGTTTTAGAGCAGTTCCTCTCGAACGCGATTCGCCATCCCGGACGCCTTGTGAATCCAAGCGAGTGCAGGTGTTGCTCCAAACCCGTGCTGTGCCGTCCGCCCGCTTGACTTCCCGCCTCCTTTTCGGAGCTGTTCCCCCGCCCGTTTCCTCCTAATCATCCCGCCTTTTCGCAGGTGAACATGACCATCGCTGAATTGAAAGAAAAGAACATTACCGAGTTGAGCCGCATTGCGCGCACCCTCGAGATTCCCGGCACCAGCGGCCTTCGCAAACAGGACCTGATCTTCAAAATCCTGCAGGCGCAAAGTGAAAAAGAGGGCCACATCTTCGCCGAGGGCGTCCTCGAAATTCTGCCCGACGGCTACGGCTTCTTGCGCTCGCCCGATTACAACTACTTGCCTGGACCCGACGATATTTACGTTTCGCCCTCCCAGATTCGCAAGTTCGACCTCAAGACCGGCGACTCGATCAGCGGCAACGTCCGCCCTCCCCACGAAGGCGAGAAGTATTTCGCCCTGGTAAAGATCGAAGCCATTAACTTCGAGTCTCCCGAGGAGACGCGCAACAAGATCCTCTTCGACAACCTGACCCCGCTCTATCCCCAGGAGCGGGTCAAAATGGAAACCGTCCGCGAGGGTATCAGCGGGCGGGTGATGGACCTGCTCACGCCGGTCGGCAAGGGCCAGCGCGGTCTCATCGTCGCGCCGCCCCGAACCGGCAAAACCATGCTCCTGCAGTCCATTGCCAATTCCATCACCACCAACCACCCTGAAGTGGTGCTCATCGTTCTGCTCATTGACGAGCGCCCCGAGGAAGTCACCGACATGCAGCGCTCCGTCAAGGGAGAAGTCATCAGCTCCACGTTCGACGAGCCTGCCGCCCGTCACGTGCAGGTGGCCGAGATGGTCATCGAAAAGGCCAAGCGCCTGGTCGAGCACAAGCGCGACGTCGTCATCCTGCTCGACTCCATCACGCGCCTCGCCCGCGCCTACAACACCATCGTGCCGCCATCCGGCAAGGTGCTCTCCGGCGGCGTCGACTCCAACGCCCTCCAGCGGCCCAAGCGCTTCTTCGGCGCCGCACGCAATATCGAAGAAGGCGGCTCGCTCACCATCATCGCCACCGCCCTGGTCGACACCGGCTCGCGCATGGACGAAGTCATCTTCGAAGAATTCAAGGGCACTGGCAATATGGAAATCATCCTCGACCGCAAGCTTGTCGACAAGCGCGTTTTCCCGGCCATCGACATCCAGCGCTCCGGCACGCGCAAGGAAGAGCTGCTCATTCCCAAGGAAGATTTGCAGCGCGTTTTTGTCCTGCGCCGCGTCCTCAACCCGCTCTCGCCCGTTGAAGCCATGGAACTGCTCATTACCCGCCTCGAGAAAGTCCGCAACAACGCCGAGTTTCTACAAAACATGAATCAGCTCTAACAAAACCTGCTTCAGCTCTTGAATGAGCTCTTCGCTCCCCCACGCCTTGCGCACGCGCGTCGCAGAATCCAGCTCGATAGCGGTTTAGGAACTGCTGTAGGCAAATACCAAAGAAGCCGAGCTGGCGCGACAGCTTTTTCGCCGTTGGGGCGGTAGGAGCGGCGACCCCGCACGATTCTGGCGACCCCACATGATTTCCTAAACCGCCGCAACTGCGTTCTTTCCCCCAAACGCGAACCAACTCATCGAGCTGTTCTTGTGCCCGCATTCCCGCGTAGCGCCTCAGAATTTTTTGCTCGGACTTCGCCGCTTCTCTCGCACGAAGGCGCGAGATCCGCCGCCCGCCAACCCCTGCCCGGACAAACACGCAGTTGGTTTTTTGCATCTCAAGAGTGGTCGAGACCGGCGCCCGCCAGGAGCCGGCGCAAGCGAGATGCGGATCTCGATCGCTTGGTCTCCAGTCTGCTCGCGTTTCTGCTGCGCTCGTCTCGCCGCCCGTCCGCGAGAGCTCTCAACCTTGCCTGCAAAGAGAACGTGCGGGAAAGGAGGCTTTTAGCCGATGATGCAGCGCAACTGCCCGGCTAGCTTGTCCGGGCTAATCGCGATCGCGGCGACCGCCCTAATCCTTGCAGCGCTCTTCGGGTGCGGCGGGGCTGTGCAAAGCTCCACATCCAGCCCCTCCGGTTCTTCCTCGCCATCCACTGGCTCTGTTAACGAGATCGATCACGTCATCTTCATGATGCAGGAGAACCATGCCTTCGACAGTTACTTCGGCATGCTCAATCCCTACCGTCAGGCGAACGGCTGGACGCAAAGCGAAGACGGCAACACGTACACGGTCGACGGCATCGACGACAAGCTTTCCACTATCAGCAACCTCAACGACGAAGGTCAGCCGTTTTCCCTGTTTAAATTCGCCAGCACCTGCGTTGACGATATGAGCTCCGACTGGCTGTCCAGCTATGGAGACGTGAACCGCTATGACTTTCTTGCCTCGCGGCCCATTAACATGGATGGCTTTGTTCACACGGCCGAGGGTTACGCAAAGAGTTGCGCCGCCTCTGGAGGCAGCATCTGCGCCGGCAGCTTTACTGACATGACGGGGCAGCGCGCCATGGGATACTACGATCAGACATTTCTCAATTATTACTATTACATGGCCTCACAATTCGCCGTCAGCGATCGTTGGTTCTCGCCGGTCGCGAGCTACACTGCGGACAACCGCATCGCAACTTTCACCGGAGGAACCACGCAAGGACTCGTGTATAGCCCAGGCATCGATGGTTTGCCGCAACTCGATATACCCAACATTTTTCAAGAACTCGATCAGGCGAACGTGTCGTGGAAAATCTACTACACCGTAACCCAAGGTTTTTGTCTGGAAGAAGACGACTGTCCAAAGGCCCCCAATGCCCTGTTCCCGGCCACCAACTTTTCAGCCTTGACTTACTCCAATCAATACCTCTACGAAAACCCGTCCGGCGCCCCGTGCACCCCCCCGGCAGAGGCATCGAGCGTGGTGGGCGACAACACCAACTCCTTCTGTATCGATCCAAACCGCATTGCGCCCCTTTCTCAATATTTCATTGATTTGACCAACAGCGCGCTTCCCAGCTTCGCGTTTATTGAACCCGGATACGGCAACAATGACGAGCATCCCGGTTCCGGAGAATCGGTCCTTACTGGCCAGACACAGGTGGCCCAGGTCATCAACGCGCTCATGGCCAGCCCGGAATGGAGCAGTTCGGTTTTCTTCTTCAGCTATGACGAAGGCGGCGGCCCGTACGATCACGTTCCCCCCGTCCCCAGCCATTCCAACGACAATACGGACGCCTCGCTCGGCAGCATCCCCGATATTTCAACCATCGCCGTGAACCCCGACAGCTTTAACCCGTGCCTTCCTCCCGGTGGCGCGCCAACCACACACTGCGACCTGCACACCGGAGATCCAGGCACGAATCCTGGCGACGCCGCAGCAGAACAGGGCTACGCAGCGCAACTTGGATTCCGCGTACCCAATATGGTCATTTCGCCTTTCACCCGCCGCCACTACGTCTCGCACATCCCCATGGACCACACCGCGGTCATCCAATTTGTCGAGAGCCGCTTCATCGGCCCCAGCGCTCATCTCACCGCGCGCGACGCCGCCCAGCCCAACTTGTTGGACTTCTTCGATTTCACCAATGTCCCCTGGGCCACTCCGCCCAGCCCCCCGCCGCCGACCACTCCCACGAGCCTCGGTTATGATCCCTGCACCCCAACCAGCATGGGACCGTAGGGGCCCAGTGATCCCCCATCCTTTCCGCGCGCCTTCCGGGATTCGCAACTCGCTGCTAAAATAAAAGCCATCGTGGGGCTGTAGCTCAGCTGGGAGAGCGCCTCGTTCGCAACGAGGAGGCCAGCGGTTCGATCCCGCTCAGCTCCACCAATTTGGATTTTGGATGTTAAATTGATCCTAAACTTTAGGATAGAAACGATTTAGACCGGTCCGAAAAGCCGGATTCCGGCGAGCACTCCGAACCACCCTCAAAGAGCAAATTTTGAACTAGTTGCCGTTGGTCCGGTTTTGGAATCGTTCCAATGTGCGCCAAATCGAAAGCGCCTCGCGGACGAAACCGGCCCTAAAGCCAAGCTCTCTCCACGAGGCGCTTCCGATGTTGGCTACCGATTACGCGGCCCAGAGCCCCCGAGAGCGCACGGTCCATCGAATCGGTGCCACTCACGCATCCCGTGATTCTGTTCATGCTATTGGGATTCTGCATCAAGTGGTCTGTAATGGTCTGGATTCAAATGTATACAAATGATTACACCCCCTTGGGCCAACCTACCTACAACTTATTGACTAATAAAGGTTAGCGGCTTCCCGCAGAACGGTGATTCGCTTGCTTCCAGTCAACATAGGCCGGCTTCCTGCAGAACGGTGATTCGCTTGCTCCTATCCACATATTCAGCCGTTTGCTGAGCAAGACTACTTTCTGGGCGGCAGCCGACGATACAGGATGAAAGTTCTGTCTACTTTTTAGGGGGAGCCATGGTGGGCCAGTCCCAAATGATGGGAACAACTAGCGGCGCTCAACTGGAAACCCGTCGTCTCCTTAACCTCATTTTGCTTTTCCTGGTAGGCTTGGTGTGGGCCGTCGTCCTCCGAATATGGGCGCCGCGCTTGGCGGTTGACCCTCGCGTCCAACCGCTGCTGATCTTCGTTGCCGGAGCTTCCGCCGCAGTCCTGGTTCTTCGCCTGATGGCGCAGCGCGAGCGCCGCGTGGCCCTGCAACTGGTGGTGAGCGAAATTGTGGGCGAAAGCTCGTCCCCGGAGATTGCGACCATGCGGATGCTCGAGGCACTCTGCGTCTCCCAGGGGTGGGACGCGGCCCTCCGATGGGAGGTCAATGAGGAGGAGAATCGGCTGGAATTCTGCTCTGCCTGGGCGGCTCCGGGCCGGCGCGCGGAGACCATCTTCCAAGAGAGCGTTGGGCTCACCTTCAGCGGCGCTGTCGATCTGCCAGGAAGGGTATGGCAGGAAGGCCGCCCGATATGGATTACCGACCTTACCTCCCTGCCCCTCAGCCCGCGCGCTCAAGCCGCCCGCCGCCACGGAATGGTCTCCGGGTGTGCGATCCCCGTCCGTGTGGGCAACAAGGTGGTGGGCGTTCTCGAATTCTATTGCCATTTTTGCCTTCGCGAAAATCGCGAGGCCATGGCAGCCGTCGAGACGGTCGCCTCCTCGCTGGGACAGATGTTGGCCCGCTCATGGGAACGAGACCGGTCCGAGAAACTCTACCGTCAGCAGGAGATCCTGCTCGACTCTGTTGCCGACGGCATCTGCGGCGTGGACAGCCACGGCCTGGTCAGCTTCGCCAACCCGGCCGCCGCTCGCCTTCTTGGCGCACCGGCCCCCAGCCTGATCGGCAAGCCGGTGCATGTGCTGCTGCACGGTTCCGCGACCTCCAATGCGCAGTGCGGAGAGGACTGCGCCTTGCTGTGCGCCATCGGACGGCCGACGGCCACCTCCGGCGAGGACACCATTTTCCGCAGCGACGGCAGTTCCTTCCCAGTCGAATATGCCCTGACCCCCATCCTCGATCAAGAGCGCTTTTCCGCCTCCGTGCTCAGCTTTCGCGACATCAGCCATCGCAATGCCCTTGACCGCCTCAAGAACGAGTTCATCTCCACCGTCAGCCACGAGTTGCGCACCCCACTCACTTCCATCCGCGGGGCGCTGGGCCTGCTCTCCCTGGACATTCAGAGTCGGATGAGCGAGAAGACGGCAAACCTGTTCCGCATTGCCCTCGCTAACTCCGACCGCCTCATGTCCCTGATTAACGACATTCTCGATCTGGAACGCCTCCAGAGTGGCCTCGAACCCCTCGCTTTCCAACCTGTCCAGTTGGCCGAGATCGTTCGCCTGGCCATCGACGGCATGCGGCCGGTGGCGGATGCCGCCGGCGTGGAGCTTATCCACGACGCCACCGAAGTGGAGATTGCCGCCAACCCCGAGCGCTTGGTCCAGGTGGTCACCAATCTGCTCTCCAACGCCGTCAAGTTCTCTCCGCCCAACTCCACAATCTTCATCATGTTGCGCACCGAATCGAACGGCGTTACCCTCTCTATCATTGACCATGGCCGCGGCATTCCCGCCGACAAACTGGAATCCATCTTCGGCCGCTTCCAGCAGGTCGATGCCTCGGACTCCCGTCAGAAAGGGGGTACCGGCCTGGGCTTGGCCATCTGTCGCAACATCGTCCAGCAACATGCCGGCCGCATCTGGGCGGAGCGCAATCCCGTCTGCGGCTCAACCTTCCGCGTCTTCTTGCCCTACAATCCGGTTCCGCCCGAAACGGGGCGCCACGCTTCGGAAAATGGAGCCAATCGCGGCGACGTCCTGGCAGCCTACGCCGGCCACGAATCGCGGCCGCAGCTGGAGCAAACATTAAATCTGGTAAACTGAGCCACCCTTAAGTCGAGAGCCAGGCGCCTTCACCGGCTGGCGGGTTACGTTCAAGCAACGGATGGTGGCGAAGCTCAAAGCCAACCAATCCCGCCCTGGCACCTGTTTCCCGCCAGATCGCGAAGCGAGCTCGATGAGTGGCTTACCCGGCTCTCGCGAATCCAAACAGAAGCACCCGAAAATCGCCGGAACTTCCCTATGGACATTGCGAAGGAGTCGCTGTACCTTTGGAATGTGCAAAGGAAGATGCGATGCCCCCCGAAAGATCGGAAGTTCTGCAAGGCACTCTCGACCTGATGATCCTCAAAACCCTTCACGCTCTGGGTCCACAGCATGGGTTTGGAATCGCGAGACGCATTGAACAGGTGAGTGAGGATGTACTGAAGTTGAACGAGGGCACAGTGTACACCTCGCTGTTGCGATTGCAGCAGCAGCGCTGGATCGTGGCCAAGTGGGGCGTTTCGGAGAACAACCGAAAAGCGAGATATTACTCGATTACAAAAACCGGCCTCAAGCAGCTCGCGATCGAGACCGGGAATTGGGAGCGGATATCCGGCGCCATAACCCGTGTACTCGGCCTTCAGGGGGAGCAATAACCATGACCATTCAAATCCGCGTGTTCATGGCAAAGCTTCGAGGGCTGTTTGCTCGGCGGCGGGCAAATGGCGAACTGGAAAACGAGATCCAACTGCACATCGAGATGCGGAAGGAGCGCTTCGTTCTCCAAGGCATGGCGCCTTGCGATGCTGAAGCAGCGGCGCGACGGCAGTTTGGCAACGCAGCCCTTCTTAGAGAGCGCCACTACGAGCAACGCACCGTATTCTCGTTAGTCACCTTATGGCGCGATCTCAAATTCGCCACGCGGCAACTGCGGCGGGATCCAGTTATGACCTTTGTCGCCATCGCCTCGCTTGGCCTTGGAATCGGCGCCAATACCGCGATCTTTAGCGCCGCAAAATCAGTATTGTTCGACACTCTGCCCGTGGCGAGCCCTCACGACTTGAGGATGCTGACCTGGGTCAGCGGCCATGAACTTCCCGTTCCTCCGGTGTGGGGAGATGTGGGGCCGAATGAGACTGGAGGTCTTACCAGCAATGGATTTTCGTACGCCGTGCTGGAGGCCATGCGCGCGAGGATCGATGCCGTTCAGGCATTCGTCGCTTTCAAGGATGCCCAGATGACCGCGACCATCGATGGGCATTCGGAGATGATCGATGGAGAACTCATCAGCGGCAACGCGTTTCAAGCGCTCGGAGTCCCAGCGGAGTTGGGCCGTACATTGTCCCCAGGCGATGACCGGGGACCAGGCAGTGGTCCCGTCGCTGTCATCAGCGATGGTTATTGGAGGCGGAGATTTGCGCGCTCTCCTTCGGCCCTCGGAAAAACCATCTCATTGAACGGCGCGCCGGTCACGATCGTGGGCGTGAGCAGCGGACGCTTTGAGGGATTGCAGATGGGGAGCCCGGTGCAGGTCTTCATTCCGCTCACGATGCAGCCCCTCATTCTGCCCCGGGCGCAAAATGGCAGCGTCTCACTTCTCGATAATCCACAA